>JASFEA010000144.1:0-7699 GCA_050125095.1 bacterium | reverse complement strand
CGAGGGCGACATCATCGGCACAGTCGACGAGACCGTGCTGGTCGTTCACAAGGTCATGGTGCCGCCCGGGATGAAGGGAAAAATCTCCGGCCTCAAAGAGGGCGACTACACGATTGAGGAGAAGATCGCTAAGATAGAGACGGAAGACGGGCCGAAGGACCTGACGCTCGTCCAGAAATGGCCCGTGCGCGTCGGCAGGCCCTACAAGAGGAAGCTCGCCCCGGTGGAGCCCTTATCGACGGGCCAGCGTGTTGTGGACGGCCTCTTTCCAGTGGGCAAGGGCGGGACGGCATGTGTTCCCGGCCCCTTCGGTTCGGGCAAGACGGTCATCCAGCACCAGCTCGCCAAGTGGGCCGACGCCGAGATCATCGTCTACGTGGGCTGCGGCGAGCGCGGCAATGAGATGACCGACGTGCTGCTCGAGTTCCCCGAACTCAAGGACCCGCGAAGCGGCGAGCCCCTCATGAAGCGCACGGTGCTCATCGCAAACACATCCAACATGCCGGTTGCGGCGCGGGAAGCTTCGGTTTACACCGGCATCACCATAGCCGAATTCTTCAGGGATATGGGCTACAGCGTGGCGCTAATGGCCGACTCGACGTCGCGCTGGGCGGAGGCCATGCGCGAGATCTCGGGACGCCTTGAGGAGATGCCCGGCGAGGAGGGCTACCCTGCCTACCTCGGCGCAAGGATCGCCGCGTTCTACGAGAGGGCGGGAAGGGTCTCCTGCCTCGGGAACGACGACCGCGAGGGCGCGCTGTCGGCGGTGGGCGCGGTATCGCCCCCCGGCGGCGACCTCTCCGACCCCGTCGTCCAGGCGACGCTCAGGGTCGTGAAGGTGTTCTGGAGCCTTGAGGCCCATCTGGCGTACAGCCGCCACTTCCCGGCAATTTCATGGCTCAACTCCTATTCGCTTTACTACCAGAACATAGACGGTTGGCTTACCGACAATATATCCCCCGACTGGGTGGAGATGCGCAGCGAGGCCATGCGCATTCTGCAGGAAGAGGCCGACCTCGCCGAGATCGTGAGGCTGGTAGGCGTGGAGGCCCTCTCGGCCGGCGACCGGCTGACGCTGGAGGTCGCGAGGTCGCTCCGCGAGGACTTCCTCCACCAGAACGCTTTCCATGAAGTCGACACTTACACCTCGCTCGAGAAGCAGTTCGAGATGCTCAAGCTCTGCCTCTACTTCGGCGAAGCCGCAAGGGAAGCCGTGGCGAGGGGAGTGCCCGTGGAGCAGATCGAGAAAATGGCGGTCAGGGAGAGCATCGCCAGGGCCAAGTACGTACCGGAAGACAAGATGCCCGAGATAAAGGGCATTAAGGAAGAGATAGACAAAGAGATGGAATCACTCGCAAGCGCACACGCAGGGTAACGAGGAGAACAGCGATGTTAAAAGAGTACCTCACAATCAGGCATATCACGGGGCCGCTTGTCCTCGTAGAGGAGATAGAGGGAGCCAAGTACGAAGAGATCGTCGAGGTCGTGCTCCCCAGCGGAGAGGTAAGGCGCGGCAGGGTTCTGGAGGTGGACAGGGACAAGGCACTCGTGCAGCTGTTTGAGGGTACCTCGGGCGTGGACGTCTTCGAGAGCAGGGTCCGCTTCCTCGGCAAGGGCATCGAGATCGGCCTTTCGACCGATATGCTCGGGCGGGTATTCGACGGACTGGGGCGCCCCATCGACGGCGGCCCCAAGATCATACCCGAGGAGAGAAGGGACATAAACGGCAGCCCCTACAACCCCACCGCGAGAGCTTATCCCGCAGAGTTTATCCAGACCGGCCTTTCCTCCATCGACGGCCTCAACACCCTGGTGCGCGGGCAGAAGCTGCCCATTTTCTCGGGCTCGGGCCTGCCTCATAACCGCGTGGCCGCGCAGGTGGCGCGACAGGCCAAGGTGCTCGGCACTGAAGAGGAATTCGCCGTCATCTTCGGCGCCATGGGCATCACCTTCGAGGAAGCCGACTTCTTCATCTCCGACATGCAGAAGACGGGCGCCATCGACAGGGCGGTCCTATTCATGAACCTGGCCGACGACCCGGCCATCGAGCGTACGGCGACGCCGCGGCTCGTGCTCACGACGGCCGAGTACCTGGCGTTCACCAAGGGCATGCATGTTCTCGTGATTCTCACGGACATGACCAACTACTGCGAGGCCCTGCGCGAGATATCCGCGGCGAGGAAGGAGATCCCCGGAAGGCGGGGTTACCCGGGCTATCTCTATACGGACCTTTCGACGATTTACGAGAGGGCCGGTAAGCTCAAGAGCTCGCCGGGCTCAATTACGCTCATGCCCATCCTCACGATGCCGGAGGACGACAAGACGCATCCCATTCCCGACCTCACCGGTTACATCACGGAGGGGCAGGTGATCCTCTCCAGGGGACTCAACAAAAAGAAGGTGTCGCCGCCGATCGACGTTCTGCCGTCACTCTCTCGTCTCAAGGACAAGGGTATCGGTGCGGGCAAGACGCGAGAGGACCACGCCGACCTCTTCAACCAGCTATACGCGGCGTACGCGAGGGGCAAGGAGGCCGAGGAGCTCGCGGTCATTCTTGGCGAGGCCGCCTTGAGCGAAATGGACCAGATGTATCTCAAGTTCGCGCAGGATTTCGAGATGCAGTATGTGTCCCAGGACGAATACGAAGACAGGACCATCGACGAGACACTCGACCTAGGATGGAAGCTCCTCTCCAGGTTCCCGACCGTGGAGCTCAAGCGGATCCGCCAGGAGTGGATCGACAAATACCTGCCCAGGTTCAAGAAGACCGAAGATATCGAAGCCGGGAAGACCGGGAAGACCGGGGAAGCCGAACCCGGGAAGAAAGAGGCGGCATAGCCGATGCGATTAGCGGTAAACGCGACACGAATGGAGCTCCTGAGGCTCCGCAAGCGCCTCTCGCTGGCGAGGCGCGGCCACAAGCTCCTCAAGGACAAGCAGGACGAGCTCATGAAACGCTTCATGGGCCTCGTCGGCCAGATAAAGGAGCTTCGCATGAGCGTGGAGGAGGAGCTGGAGCAGTCCTTCAAGCGCTTCCTCGTGGCGCGCTCCGTCGGAGGCGGCGAGGTCGTGGAGACGGCCGTGAGCCTCCCCACCCGCAAGACCAACGTGGAGGTGGGGCAGCAGCGCGTCATGAATCTCGTCGTCCCGGTATTCGAGCTCAAGTCCGAAGGTAAGGTAGCTTCCTACGGCCTGGCTTCGACTCCCGCCGAGCTCGATACGGCCCTCATGGCGATGGAAAAGGCCTTGGGCCGTATGGTGGAGCTTGCCTCCAAGGAGAAGGCGCTCGAGCTCATCGGCGATGAAATCGCCCGGACGCGCCGCCGCGTCAACGCCCTCGAATACATCCTCATCCCCAATCTCGAGGAGACCATTCGCTACGTCTCCATGAAGCTCTCCGAGATGGAGCGCGGCAACCTGACGCGCCTCATGCGCGTCAAGGAAATCGTCCGCGAGCGGTAGGCCGCGCTCGGTCAAATCATGCAGGCGGCCTCTGCCGATATGAGCGTCAGTTTCTTCCGCGGCGGGAGGTCCTTGCGCATTAGCGGGAAGTCCTCGTGGTCGTGGAGGACACGGAATCCGCATCTCAAGTAGAGCTCGACCGGGCCGGCCGGGTTGTTACTCGAATTACACCGCGCGAAGGCCTCAAGGGCCGAATAGCCCACCTGGCCCGCGACCTCTTCGGTGAGCCAGAGGAGCTCGGACGCCAGGCCCTTTCCCCTGCACCTGGGCCCGACGAAGACGCATGTTATAAGCATGGCATCCCTGCTTACGGGTCCGGCGTCGTATGTCAGTCTCTGGGGATAGAGCTCGGGCGGTCCGAACTGGGTGAAGGCCAGGAGATCGCCGTTCTCCCTGGCGACCTTTCCGAGAATGCGGCTACGGCAATGGCGGGTGAGCCATTCGGTCTTCATGCGGAGCATCTCACCGAAGGATGGCCGCGTCGCGAATTGCCGCGGCATTTCCCAGTATATACAGCCCTGGCAGAGAGAGAACATATCGCGGACATCGTGAGGATGGAGGTTTTTGAAGTGAATGCCATGCCCTGCGAGTGCTTCCATTTGCACCCCCGATTCCCTTCGGAGTGCAGACATACGCGAAGTGCTCTGCGCGGTTTAAAAGTATAGCACCCCCGCCTCTGAAAATCCAGAGGCGTGTTGCGGATAAAGTCCTACCAAATGGAAACGGTATTGAAGTCGAATGTTCCCGGATGGCCCGATGGGAACCTGGCACGTTCATAGATGCGGGAAAGCTCGTTTCCGAGCGCCGTACAGGCCCCTGTAATCTCCTCGCCCAGATTGGCCGTCAGGAGGCCGCATCCCATGACGCCGGGATTCAGGGTGAAGCCCGGATCGCCCATTACCTTAAGGCAGATCTCCCCGCACCACAATACGGCGCTGGACGAGTCGATCTCGTAGGCGCGCAGGGTCTTGAGCATATCGTCCCAGCAGGCGGTCCTCTCTTTTGCGGAACTGAAGCCGTACCACAGCGCCGCCCTTGCCCCGGCCTGCGTCGCCAGGCAGAAAAGATTCATTGGCGACATGCCGAGATCGAGCCCGTCAAACGGGTCAAAGGGGTCTATGAAGACGAGGGTATCGATAATCTCACCCTTATGTGCTCTCTCGAGCTCTTCCTGGAGGGCCTCCACTCCGTCTCCCTTGATACACCGCACGCTGTCCTCGTCCACCCCGACCCAGGCGGCGCATTGGGCTATAGAGGCCAGGCTGGCGGCGTCGATATCGCAGAATATGAAGCTCCGGGCCGAGTTCCTGAGCAGCATCATGGCGATGAGCGGGGAGCCGGGATACGTGGGCACTCTGCCGTTCATGCCCTCCAGCTCCTCGAGCGTGCGGTTGTAGGCGGAGGTGCGCAGCGCCTGCGACCGGTTGACGTTCTTGAGGAAGTGGAAGATTCCGTAGTCGCGCTCCGGGCTCGTGGAGAGAGTGTATTTGGCGGACCCGGAATGCGATTCCCAGTATCTTCCCGGGCGCTCGAGAGCGAGTATGGTGGCCAGCGGAAGGTGCTTCCATATGTCGCCTATGTTTCCAAAATGCGGATTAGGCATGCTTCGGGACCGTCTCCCTGCGACCAGCCGGTTCCGCCCTCTGCTGCGCGCCGGCGTCGCCTGATTTAATGCATCTCCACTCCTATTATACGGGCTTTCGCTAACGCGCACCCTTGAGAAGCCGGATATCGTCGATCCAGGCAGTGCCGCTACCGTCTATGACGAGGTTGAGCTTGATGTTATCGGGGTTCTCACCCTTCCTCAGAAAGAAGGGGATCTCTTCGGTCACCCAGTCCGTGTTACCCGTAAGCGGCGTTTCAAGGCCCCGCGAAAAGGCGTCGCCCGCGCCGGGGAAATGGCAGTACATCTCGAGATATACCCTTCCCTCCACGCCCCGCGTCCTCAGCCTGGCCTGGTAGATGAGGCGCGCGTCCTCGACGTCGATATCTCCGGTCTCATAGAGGCGGAAGGTCGTCGGCTCGGTAGTGGCGACGCGGATTGAGCCGCCCCCGTCCCCGGGCATACTGTCGTCGAATTCCACGCAACCCGCCATTATCACCCCCTCGAGATTGTCTATGGGATAGTGCCTGAGTTCCACCACGTCCCCGGCGTCCCTCGAACAGCCGGCCAGAGCGGTGGCTATCAGCACGAATGCGAGAGCGGTGGCTCTCATTGACATGGCGCCCTCCTTCATTTTTGGGTATCCGAATGCCGGCCCAGAGGCCGGCGCCACCTCAAGCATATACCAGAGTTCTCCCGCGGTTTTCAAGGGGGTTTTGACCGGGAGTCATGTGGAATTGTGGATAAAACACCCCGCCAGGTGGATAAGCCGCTAACGGCTTTAATTTCATTGGACTATGCATAACGCCACAAGCAAAATCGTAAGCGTTTTCCACACCTTGAGACTTCATGGGGGGTTAACCCCGGATGGGCTGTGAATCTGCTTCCCAAACGGAATCAGGCGCGTGCGGTTCATGAACGGGTGTTATAAAGGTCTCGTTATATGGCGGCGCCGTGCCGCCCACCCCAGCAGCACCACCTTTGCGGTTGATGTCACGTTACCCGATACGACTTCTACAAAGTAGACTCCGGCTGTATGCGGCCACCGACGGGACTTCATATGGTTTGACAGGCCTTAACCGCGGCTGTTACCTTCGAGGTTAGAAGTCTTACCGTTCGGGCAATCCCCTGAATTGAAAAGGCGCGGCAAATGGCGTATTCTTCGCGACTGCGGGTGGTTCTAATGGCCGGGATTTGCCTGGCCGCAGCGTTCGCAACCATCTCATGTGGTTCAAAGAAGGGCCGGGAGGGGGAAGCCGCTCCGGTGGAACAGGTTGGAGCCGACTCGGTTACAGCTTATGTTGACTTAAGGGAGATGGGATATGCGGCCCTCGAGCCCATTCCCATGAAGCTCGTCGTGAGAAACGAGACGGAGCGGACGCTCTGTTTCACATTTCCCACCGGGCAGCGATTCGACTTTATTGTGACCAAAGTAAAAGAGCCCGTGTGGGCGTGGTCGGAGGAGAGGACATTCGCAGGGGCCGTGGGGCGCCTTGCGGTCGCACCCGAGGACTCGGTGGTTTACGAGCACACCTGGGACGGCAGGCTGGCCGGCGGGAGGCTTCCGAGGCTGGGGAGGTACTGGGTTAAGGGCGCGCTTATGACCGCGCCACCGATACAAACCGGAACGAGAAAATTCGCCATAGTCGATTGAGGGAGGGAACCTGTGAACGAGAAGCATGAGGAGAGCCGGGATATCAGGGCCGTTGAGGATCTTAACAGGGCCAGGGAGAAGATACTCGGCCAGGTCAAGAAGGTCATCGTGGGTCAGGACAGGGTAATAGAGGAAATGCTCATCGCGCTCCTGTCCGACGGGCACTGCCTGCTGGTGGGAGTACCGGGGCTCGCCAAGACGCTTCTCATCAGCACCATATCGCGCGTGCTCGACCTCAGGTTCAGCCGCATCCAGTTCACGCCCGACCTCATGCCCTCCGACATCACCGGCACCGACATAATCGAAGAGGACCGCACGACGGGCAAGCGGAGCTTCCGCTTCGTGCACGGCCCCGTGTTCGCCAACATAGTGCTCGCAGACGAGATAAACAGGACGCCTCCCAAGACCCAGGCGGCTCTGCTTCAGGCCATGCAGGAGCGCCAGGTGACGGCGGCGGGCGAGACATACCAGCTCGACCTCCCGTTTTTCGTTCTGGCGACGCAGAACCCCATAGAGCTTGAGGGGACCTACCCGCTTCCCGAGGCGCAGCTCGACAGGTTCATGTTCAACATATATGTTGACTACCCGGCTTATGACGAGGAAATCGAGATTGTCGAGACGACGACGAGCGCGTATGCGCCCGACCTTGAAGTCGTGCTAACGGCCGCGGACATAATCGAGCTTCAGAAACTCGTGCGCAGGGTGCCCGTTCCCAGGCACGTGGTTGAGTACGCCGTAAGGCTTGCGCGGGCGACGCGGCCCGGCAAGGGCGATGTCCCGGGCTTCATAACCGACTGGGTGAGCTGGGGGGCGGGGCCGAGGGCGAGCCAGTATCTCATACTGGGCGCCAAGACGCGCGCCATTCTCCAGGGACGCTACGCCCCCTCATGTGAGGACGTGCGCAAGGTGGCCAAGCCCGTCCTCAGGCACCGCATCGTCACCAACTTCAACGCGGAAGCCGAAGGCGTCAACACCATAGA
>JASFEA010000143.1:0-7722 GCA_050125095.1 bacterium | reverse complement strand
GGTCTGATCGAGCTGGGGCTGGGGTTTGCATTGTGAGCTTGTAGGTTTGACCTGCAGAGCAAAGGGCATGCTAAGCACAAACTGATGGGAGATTGATATGCTTATGAGTGAATGCCGCCGAAGGACGAGCCGGTCAACCAGATTAGGGCATGGCGCCGTGTTCATCTGCGTTTGTGCTGGAGTGCTCTTCCTCATAACGACCTTCGGGATTGCGCAGGCCGGTGAGAAGGAGCGTCCGAAGGTAGAAGTTGCGGTTCCTTTTGAGTTCGACTTCGACTTCGGAGCCGCGAATGGGGATGCCATCATCAACCGGTGGATGCCGCTTGTCGGCTTTCCCATTGGAGGACAGTGGAGGCTGGACAATATCGCCCTCTTCGCACTGGCGCACGTCCCGGGTGGGGTCCCGGGGCGGCTAGGCAACCCCGAACCTGTTCAGGGATCCAGTGTCTTCGGGCTCACTGACCTTACAGTTGCGAGCTTATTGACACCCCCGGCGAAGTCCGAAAACCTGGTCTGGGGTTTCGGACCTATCGCGACAATTCCGACGGCGACCGACGATATCTTGGGAAGCGGCAAGTGGTTGTTGGGTGCCGCTTTCCGATTCGCCTACAGACCCGGTCAGTGGAACCTGGGCGCCCTGATGGCCAATCAATGGTCGGTTGCCGGAGATACTGACAGGGCCGATGTAAACCAGCTGTTGATACGCGGACTGATTCGACGTCGGTTGGGGGGCGGCTGGTACTTCGCTTACAATCCAATTATCACCGCGAACTGGAATGCCGCTTCGGGGCAGAAGTGGCTCATTCCCCTGGGGGGCGGAATCGGCAAGACTTTCAAGATCGGCTCAACCCAGAGCGCCATGTCGGTTCAGGCTTATGCCAATGTCGTGAAGCCGGATGGCGCCCCTGACGGACTCATCAGGGTGGCTTTTGTGCTGCCGATACCCGCGAGCCTCAGGGGCTCTTGACCCCGATGTTGGACCGGGCTCAGACGCATTTGGCCAACCTTTCCGGGTCGTTGGTTTCGCTCCAGCCGGCTCTGTAGCAAGCCGGCGTCAACTGCCCCAATCTGCCGTGGGGCCGCACCTTGTTGTACTCCTCCTTCAACGAGTTTAGCACGGCAGTAGGCTCGTTAAGATCCAAAAAGTAGTGTTGCGATAAGCACTCGCGTCTGACCAGCCCATTGAAGGCCTCGTTGCGGGCATTGTCCCCCGGCTTGCCCGGACGGCTGAATGAGAGTCCTACCCGGTTCCAGTACGCCCAATGGTCCAGAGCCATCGATGTGAACTCGGTGCCCTGGTCACATTGGATCGTCCGGGGCTTACCACGGCGTGCGACGAGGGCGCTCAGCACCATAGCCACATCCTCTCCACGGAAACTCCCACGAACCTCGAGGGCCAGGCACTCCCTGGTAAACATGTCGATCACCGTCAGTACCCGAATCGAGCGGCCATCAAAGAGCCTGTCATGCATGAAGTCCATTGCCCACCGCTCGTTCGGCATCACGGCCGTCTCCCTCTCCTTTCGCGCAACCGCCGATCGCCGCCGCTTCGGCCTCTTCCGCTTCAGGCCCAACCCTTCGTCTACGTACAACCGGCACACCCGCTTCGCGTTGATCGGCCATCCTTCCCGCCGAAGCAGCACGTGCAGCCTACGGTATCCGTAACTGATCCTCACCCCGGCCATCTCCCGTAGCCGCCTCCTAAGCGCCTCCTCTGACGGCTTGCGCGACCGATACACGATGCTCGACCTCGCAAACCCGCTCGCTCGACAGGCCCGCCGAACCGACACCCGGTATGCCCCTTGGGCCCACTCGACCCATCGGTATCTACTCCAATGCCCACAGGGGCAAAGAGAAAGCGAGGTCGGGCCGCATCGGCCATGCCGGTTCTTGCACGTCAATCCGAGAGAGCCCCGCCCGGCAGGAGGAACTCTACTGACTCCGATCACCTAAGCGCGGCCCACAAAGCCCGTCACAGGGAGACAGCCTGATATTGCAGTAATCCCCGGGCACCCAGGGCTCCCACCGATCCGGTATCCCAGGGAAAACCTCCTCATACCATGAGGTCGCATCAGGTCGGGAAATCGAAATTCCTATGATTTGAAGATCGAGGGTGAGACCTGCACGATGCTGAGGGACTATGTGTCTCGTGAGCTGCCGGTGGACCCAGGCGATGAGGTAACATCAGATCTTACCGAGAGCGACTGGGCATGGGTGCGAAGCGGTGATGGGAAGAAGGGTTGGGTCCCGCTTGGTTGCCTCCAGGAAGTTGCAGAGCAGGAGACAGGCATGGCGAAATCAGACCAAGACATCGTGATCAGGCCCATTGACGGCGAAGTGGAGATCGAGAACTGCGCGCGCATAATGGTGGACTCTGAACCATAGATAACCCTCAAGCGTACGTACGAGGACTCGGTGAAGATGATGGGAGACCCGGGGAGAGAGACCTATGTAGCCCGTGTTGAAGGCAAGATCGCCGGGTTTCTTATACTCCGAATGGACGGGCCCTTTCCCGGTTACATACAGACCGTTGGAGTAGAGCCCGAATGGAGAAACAGGGGGGGCTCCAGGCTGGTAGAATTTGCCGAAGAGAGAATCTCCCGCGACAGTCCCAACGTATTCATGTGCTTTTCCTAATTCAATACCGATGCCCTGCGGCTCTACAAGCGGCTTGGCTATGAAGTCATCGGTGAGATCAGGGAGTTCATCGTTAGAGGCCACCCGGAAGTACTGCTTAGAAAGTCGATCGCCCCCCTTCATGACTACTTCAAGCTTCTCGCGGGCCGCGCGTCCGGCGGGTCAACTCCCGTTTCAGATTGACGAACGGCGGCGGACTCCGCTAGTCTATTCCTTGCACTGAATTCGAGCCCGAAGGAGGATACCTGCTGTGAGTACAGGGATAACTCGAGTCACACGGATATGCATCACAGGTGTGACGCTGATTGCGATCTTCGCGCTGTCTCTATCTGTCGGCCCGCCGGAAGCGCTTGCCTCAGGGGAGGAGGACGACATCACCAAGATGGGGGATTTCTTTCAGATCTTCCTTCCCCTTGCCGGGTGGGGGTCGACGTTCATCGCTGGCGACCCTTACTCCGACAGCATCTGGGACAGGGAGGGAACGAAGCAGGCCACATTGTCGATAGGGTCTTCCATCCTGACCACCTATTTCGGCAAGTTCCTCGTCGCCAAGTCGAGGCCGAGCCTCGGCGGCTCGTTGAGCTCATTCCCTTCGGGACACACGAACGCAGCTTTCGCGGGGGCGTCGTTCATAGAACGGCGATACGGATGGTGGTGGGGCGCGCCCGCCTATGCATGCGCGGTCTTCACAGGCTGGAGCCGCGTCCGCGCCGACGCCCACTTCGCCGACGACGTTACGGCCGGGGCCAGCATCGCGCTGCTCTACACCTGGCTTTTCGTTACGCCGCAGTCACAGAGCCTCAAGGTCATGCCCGAGATCACAGAGGACGGTGTTGCAGTATCGATGGAGATCGGGACGGGGAAGCCGGTGCCCGAGACCAAAGCGGGACACTACGGCCCCTCGGGATACAAGTGGCTCTTCGACTTCGCTTTCGGGCCTGCCTTTCTTATCAGGAACGAGATAACTTCTCCGACAGAAACCGGAACGACTTTCGACCTCAGCGACTTTGAGAAGCTCGCCGACCCGACCACCACGGCTGTTGTCAACGTGGGGTATTACCCTTGGGACAAGCATGAGTTCCTCTTCTCCTGGGGGCCGTTCGAGTCCAGGGACAAGGGGCAGTTCAGCGACACGACTTACTTCAATAACGTCGCGTTTCCGCCGGATTCAACGATGAGATCAGCCTGGCGCCTATATGACCTGAGGGCCAAGTGGTCCTATAACCTGGGAAGCGGTCCGTGGGATCTCCGGTTGGGTGGAGGCCTGGCTGCCCAGTACCTGAGTATGGAACTTTCGAGCGACGACGGCCTGCTTGCCTCAGAGGTTTCGGGCTGGGGAATACTTCCTTTCGCCGCTGCAGAGGTGATATACAGGCTCAACAGGAGGTTCTCAGGACAGATCAACGCGAGCGGCTTCATGACTGAAGAGAACTGGATGATGGAGGCCGGGCTGTTTCTGAGCTATTGGCTGGGGGATAACTGGGACCTGACGCTCGGTTACCAGTACTTCGGGCGCGACTTAAGGGTCTCCGAGCTCACCAACCTGGTCGATTACAACATACCGTACATCAGCATATCCTATTCGTGGTGAGGGTGAAATGAGCGACAACCTGATCATCAGGCCATACGAACCCCGGTACGAGAAGCAGGTCATCGACCTCTGGTTTCGCTGCGATCTGGTGGTGCCCTGGAACAACCCCAGGCAGGACATAGAGCGGAAGACCAGGGTCAACCCGGAGCTCTTCCTCGTGGGCGAAGTCGGGGTCAGGGTCGTAGCCACATGCATGGCGGGATACGAAGGGCACAGGGGCTGAATCAACTACCTGGCAACCGAACCCGAGTTGAGGCGCAAAGGCATCGCGGCGAGGACGATGGAAGAGGCCGAAAAGGTGCTTCTCGCGATTGGTTGCCCCAAAATCAATCTTCAGGTGCGGGCGGGATTCTGAACCCGTCGGCTGCATAGGGGCGAAATGCCCCCAGTGTGCGTACCGCGCCGAAGCTCAGTGACACCGCCTGATTCTCTCTTGACCTTGCCTTGGCGCAGGGGGTACTCTGTGACAACCAAGGAGGCCCTTTGGCGTGAACCAGGTGCTCGATTCAATACCCCTCTGGGTGATCTTCGCGGTCATGGCGCTACTATTCCTGCTTGCCGCCGAGGCGGGATTCCGATTGGGAAGACACAGGTGCCACCTCGCGGAGGCCAAGATATCCCACGCCGGAGCCATCATCGCTGCGACATTGGCCTTGATGGCCTTCATGCTGGCCTTCACGTTCAGCATGGGCGGTTCGCGCTTCGATGCCAGAAGACATCTGGTGGTGGATGAAGCCAATGCGGTCGGGACGGCCTATCTGAGGGCGGCCATGCTCCAGGAGCCCCAGCGCACTGAAATCCGCGATCTACTCCGGGAGTATGTGGAAGTCCGCCTCAGGATCGTCCGGGAAAAGGAGACGTATGCACAGGATGGTATCGTACGGTCCGAAGAGATCCAGCGGCTGCTCTGGAATAAGATTACTGATCTTGGTCAGGATGATGATCGCTCGATAGTGGTAGGCCTTCTTGTCCAATCGCTGAACGACGTGATTGATATTCATACGAAACGGATGGCAACGGGTCTGCTGCATCGCATTCCGGAAGTGATATGGATAAACCTCTTCTTCATCGGCCTCATCGGTACGGCAGTTATAGGATACCGCGCGGGACTCTCGGGGACCCGTGGAATGGCCGCCACGCTGGCCCTTATCCTCGCCTTCTCAGCTGTCATGATCCTGATAATGGATCTTGACCGCCCGGGCCAGAGCATGTTCGAGGTGAGCCAACAGTCCCTGGCCAGACTCCTGGAGAATATGGACTGGGTGCGAGCCGGAATGCTCTAATTATCATTATAACTGGGGCCCTAACCTCTGATCGTCTTGTCTCCTTCAATCTCAAAGCAGCTGAAGATCGAGTTCATTCGCGCGAATCTTTAGGACTAACGTTGCCCCGCCCCCGATGTCTGTACCACTCTGAGACTCAGGGTTTTGCCTCCACCGGGACAGGCTCTGCCGCCTCTGGAGCCGGCGGTCTGTATTCCAGAGCACTGTGTGGTCAGATCTGATTGTACTCCTTTCTCCAGCTCTCTACAAGCACCCGGGCCTCCTTCAAGGTGTAGAAGATCTCCCGACAGGTACGAGGCGCAATGAGACAGCCGGGAAGCCGGCTTGCGCGATGTTCCGCTCAGCCTGGAGAGCCCCGACCGATATTGCGGGGTGTCCGGCAATCCAGTGCGTTGGTGTACGTACGTCGGGCTTGTGTCGCCCCGCTGCGCGAGCGGGGCTTATCTGCTTCAGGCGAAGGATGGAGGAGACCATGCTGCGCTCCGGATATCTGTACCTCAGCCTTGTGCTTGTCGCACTTATCGCCGCAGTGCCCCTGACCCAGGTCCTTGCGATCTTCCGTTTGGCGGTTAAGATCCAGGGGAAATGAAAAGCGGGGAATTGCCTGTGGAACAGCCTAAGGGTTGGGATTAGAATGGAGTCATGTGAAAGGACCGTCAAGCGGAATGGAATTCGAATACACAGGAGAAGAGGCAGCCAGGCTTGATGCCGGGGATGGCCTGGCCGGATTCAGAGAGAAGTTCGTCATCGATGACCCTTCCTTGATCTACCTTGACGGCAATTCCCTGGGTAGGCTGCCCGTTGCGGCCGCCGATGTTGTGTCGGATGCGGTGAGGGAAGAGTGGGGGAAGAGACTTGTCGAGAGCTGGAACGATGGCTGGATTGACCTGCCCGGGGCAATGGGTGCCAAGATAGCGAGGATAATCGGCGCCCAAGAAGACGAGGTGGTAATGACCGATTCCACCTCTGTCAATCTCTTCAAACTCGCATCGGCCGCCCTCGGCGCGGCCCGCGGCAGGAAGGTCATAGTCAGCGACGAATTCAATTTTCCTTCGGATCTTTACGTCCTCCAGGGTGTCGCGGCGGCTGCCGGCGAAGACTTCGCTCTAAAGCTGGCGCGCTCGAAGGATGGAATTACGATAGATATCGATGGCCTGCTTTCGCTGATCGACGCCGATACCGCCCTGGTGTGTCTCACCCAGGTCGCCTTCAGAAGCGGCTTCATGTACGATATTGATTCGATCACGAAAGCGGCGCACGACGCGGGGGCGATGGTCCTATGGGATCTCAGCCATTCGGCGGGCGCGGTGCCGGTGGACCTCAGTGCCGCAGGGGCGGACCTTGCCGTCGGATGCACCTACAAGTACCTCAATGGAGGCCCGGGATCTCCCGCTTATCTTTATGTAAGGAAGGACCGGCAAGAGGAGCTCTTAAGCCCGATCCAGGGCTGGTTCGCGGCGCATAAGCCGTTTGCGTTCGACCGGGACTTCAGGCCAGCTCAAGGCATTTCCCGTTTTCTCGCGGGCACTCCGCCGGTACTCTCTATGCGGGCTGCAGAACCGGGTCTGGATCTGATTCTGGAGGCGGGCATTGAAGCTATTCGTGAGAAGAGCGTATGGCTGTCCACCTACCTGATAGGTCTTTCCCGGGAAATCCTGGATGCCTCGGAGTTCAGTCCTGGATGGCCGGAAGACCCCGCCATTAGGGGCTCACACGTTTCCCTGAGGCATGCCGAGGCTTTTCGGATCTGCAGCGCCATGAAGAATCCGCCCGAAGGGGAGATAAGGGTGATTCCCGATTTCAGGGAGCCCGACAACATACGCCTGGGTCTCTCGCCCCTGTATAACACCTTCGGGGAAGTGTACGCAGCCGTGCAGAGGATCAGCCGAATAGTGGAGGCCGGAGAATTCATGGAACATTCCGACAAACGCGGGGAGGTGACCTGAGAGACAGTGAGCTTCAATATCCTATCGTTGGGTGATTCGTACACGATCGGCGAGGGCGTCAGTCCGGAGGAGAGCTGGCCTTTCTTGCTGAAGGCCAGGCTTGCCGACAAGGAGATCTCTGTCGCGGATATCCGGGTGATCGCCAAGACCGGCTGGACCACCGGTGAGCTGATTGAGGCGACAGAGGAGGCGGGACTCGGAGGTCCTTACGATCTGGTAACCCTGCTCGCGGGGGTCAATAACCAATATAGGGGACTGGACCTGG
>JASFEA010000142.1:0-7734 GCA_050125095.1 bacterium | reverse complement strand
TGGCCAGAAGCTGTATGGTCCTGCAGCCCTCGCACTCGCAGCCGTGGCCGGTCCAATCGTCCGTGTGGCGGCCGTGGTCATTGGTGACGAACATGGTGGTCTTGCCCGCGTAAATGGAGTCTTCTTCAACGAATTCCCAGACCATACCCACTATGCTGTCCGCGAGTTCGATGGCGCGAGTATAATAGCTCCAGCTCCCGGAGTGCCCGAAATGGTCCACGCGGTCGAAGTAGAGAACCGCAAAGGAGGGGTGGTGCTCCGACAGCATGGCCTCCGACTCATGCCAGACATCCATGTCCGTCTCCCCGACCGAGTGATAGACAGGCCAGTAGTCCTTGCCGTATTCGGAGTCCAGGCTCGCCTTCCAGGGGCAGCCGACGTCGGGGAGTACGTATATGCAGTCCTCCTTCGACCGGCAGAGCTGCTTCCTGTAGTACTCGAAAATCGTCGGGAGTTCGCAGCGGCTGTTCCAGTTGCCCCCGCAGTCCTTGTCTGCGAAGGGGAGCACCTCGGTCCACGCGCCGCACCAGATGGCGGGTATAGCGCGGCTGGTGAATGTGTGGCGGTCATTGGTGAAGGGCTCGACTATGGCGCCCCTCTTGCTCAGCGCGTCCATCTTCGGCACGAATTGCCTGGCCGGATCGCCGAGACCTTCCGAGTAGCGCAGACCGTCTATAATGACCAATATGACATTCTCGGTCTCATAGGGTTCGGCCGCCCGCGCCTCGCCCATGGAGAGGAGAAACCATGCGGCCAGGCACAGCCACAGCAGGGTGCGGAGATCACGGCCATTTCTGCGGCGTTTGAATGTGCTTTGCGTCATCGTCCCTATATTAACCCCCGGCGCATTCACATGGCAATCGGATTAAGCACGCCGCCTCTGCTGGTTCATCTTCCCGACGACGAGTACAGCCCGGAGATGCGCTGCCGGGGGGCAGCCAACGGCACTGTGCATGTGAACTCGCAGGGTTAGGCGGAGCCGTGCCCATTCTGTCGTTACGCCAGCGACAACATCATGGAGAAGAGCCTCGAGGAGATTATGGACCCGGAGTCCCTCAACGCGCTTCGCCGGAGCCCCGCGCTTTATCGCAGGACCCGCCTGGGCTGCGCGCTGGTGGAGAACAGCGGAACCGTTATCGACATCGCCGCCGCGTGCGGCGCCGGACCTACCGGTAGACCCCGGCAATGGACGCCCACCGGGCGCCTCGACCGGCGGGATACCCGGAGCCCGCTGTGGCGCATTAAGGTCATCTATCCGCTTACCTTAATAAAAATATTGTCTATTTAGTCTATGTTTCCGATAGACATACTATAGTGTTTTTGGTAATATTATAGAGAGCCGGATGGGGAACGTAGATGGAATGGTCGCTTAGAAAAAAGATCCTGCTGGTGTTTGTCGTGATAATCGCCATAAACGGATTGATCACGCTGTGGGTTGGCTTTCATCTCATAGGCGACAGAATCGTCCGGCGAGCTCAGGACGATGTCAGGACTGATCTCAATTCCGCTCGGGAGGTCTACACCACGGCGGCCGAGCGTATGCATGATGTCGTCCGGCTGACCGCGGTGCGTTTCTTCCTGAGGGAAGCGGTGCTAAACGGGCGTACAGCGAGTCTGTCGGCGGAGCTTCAACGCATAAGGACCGGTGAGGCGCTTGACGTGCTGACTCTAACCGACAGCGAGGGTACCGTTCTGTTCAGGTCGGCGAATCCGGGAATGGCCGGCGACAGTCAGGCCGGTGATCCCGTCGTGGCACGTGTATTGGAGGAGGGTGAGTCGATTGTGGCGACGGTGATCACCGGCCATGAGGATCTCGAGAAGGAAAGCGAGGCCCTGGCCGCACTCGCCAGCATAAGGCCGGTGCCCACGCCCATGTCGGAGCCCCGTTCGGACTCGTTGATCGCAGGCGGCATGCTCATTAAATCCGCAGCTCCGGTACTTGACGCCGACGGCACCCTGATCGGAGTCCTGTACGGGGCAAGGATGCTGAACCAGAGATATGAGATCGTCGATGCCGTCAAGGACATAGTATACCGCGGGGAGAAGTACGGGGAGAAGGACGCCGGAACCGCGACCATATTCCAGAATGACCTCAGGATAGCCACCAATGTAATGGGGCCCGACGGCAGGCGAGCCGTGGGAACGAGAGTCTCGGCCGAGGTATATGACCGGGTAATAGGCATGGGACTCCCCTGGGTCGGGCGCGCTTTCGTAGTGAACGACTGGTACATTACGGCCTATGAACCCATACGCAGCCTTGACGGTGATGTGATCGGCATGCTCTACGTGGGGACGCTCGAGGCGCCCTATACGGCCCTGCGGCGCAACGTGATCCTCACTTTCGCAGGCATAGCCGCCGCCGCGATCGCGGCGATGTCCATAGCGGCCGTTGTGCTCTCGGGCAGAATCGCCAGGCCAATCAGGGAACTGGTCCGGGGTACCGAGAAGATAGCCGCCGGGCGCCTCTCGTACCGGGTCGGGGTGGAAAGCGGGGACGAGGTAGGCCAGCTTGCAGCTTCATTCAACCGAATGGCGGAGGAGCTCCAGAGGGCGCGCGACGGATACGACGAACTCCTGTCAACCCTCGAAGAAAAAGTGAGAGATAAGACGAGGGAGCTTCAGGAGACTCACGACCGCCTCGTCCAGTCGGAGAAGCTGACATCGATGGGGAGGATGGCGGCCGGCATAGCCCATGAGATAAACAACCCGTTGACTTCGATTCTCATAAACAGCCACCTGGCTGCCGAGCACCTGGGCTCCGACCCGGAGGCGGAAGAGAGTCTCAGCCTGATCATGAGTGAGACCGCCAGATGCAGTGAAATCGTCGGCGGTCTTCTCGATTTCTCCCGTCAGAACCCTCCCGAAATGGTCATAGGAAGCCTCAACGACGTAGTCGAGAAGACGCTTGCCCTTCTCAGGACACAGCTTCTGGCGGCGCGCGTTGACGTGGTGAGAGAACTGGACGGCTCCATTCCACTCATACCTATGGACGCAAACAAGATGGAACAGGCCTTCGCCAATCTGGTGTTGAACGCCATAGACGCCATGCCCGACGGGGGCTCACTCCGGGTCGAGTCCGGGGTTTCCGCCGACGGCGGTGGGGTTCTAGTCGTTTTCGCTGATACCGGATGCGGCATATCGGAGGAGGACCTGACCAGGGTGTTCGACCCGTTCTTTTCAACCAAGGGAACAGCCGGGACGGGCCTCGGCCTGTCGGTTACCTACGGCATCATCGAACAGCATGGCGGAAGAATAGACGTCAATAGCCGAATCGGCGAGGGGGCGGTATTCATAGTCTCGATCCCGCTGGCACAAGGCGGGCGACCCGAAAACCGGCCGGATTAGCCGGCCCTGAGAGCGGCTCATGCCGCATAGAAGGGAGTATGCCACATGAGTTGGCGCGACGGTTACAGGCGCAAGATCGCGTCTCTTGAGGAGGCCGTGTCCACGGTGAAGAGCGGGGACTGCATTTATGTCAGCGGAAACGCCGCTACGCCCTTCACCCTCCTTGAGGCGCTTGCGGACCGGAAAGACGAACTCGAGAATGTCGAAGTGACCCATGTGCTCCTCGTGGGCGATGACCCCATTTCGGCCCCGGGGACCGAAGGTCACTTCCGGCACAACTCCTTTTTCGTCGGTCCCGCCGACCGCAAGGCCGTGAACGACGGCCGGGCCGATTACATCCCCGTTTTCCTTTATGAGATACCCGGCCTGTTCTATTCCAATCTCATCGGGCTCGATGTTGCCCTGCTTCACCTTTCGCCGCCTGATGACTTCGGGTACATGAGCCTGGGTGCGGAATGCCTGGCATCGAAGGCCGCCGCCGAGACCGCCAGGACGGTTGTCGCCGAGGTCAATGACAAGATGCCCAGGGCCCTCGGCAATGCCTTCATACATGTATCGCAGGTCGACCGCATCGTGGAAACATCCAGGAGCCTGGCCGAACTCTCGGTCAGGGAGATAACCGACGTGGAGGAGAAGATCGGCCGCAATGTGGCGGGGCTCGTGGAGGACGGCTCGACCATTCAACTGGGGATTGGCGGAATACCGAACGCCGCGCTCGCCGCCATGTCGGACAGAAAGGACCTGGGCATACATACGGAAATGGTCTCAGACGGCATAGTTGAAGCCATGGAGGCCGGCTATGTCACCGGCGCGAGGAAGACCCTGCACCCATACAAGGCCGTAACGACTTTCCTCTACGGTACGAGAAAGGTCTACGACTTCGTTGACAACAACCCCGCCTTCGAAGTGCATCCGGTCGATTATACCAACCACCCCTCGGTGGTGGCCAGAAACGACCGTATGGTGGCAATAAACTCGGCCGTCGAAGTGGATCTCACCGGACAGGTCTGCTCTGATTCCATAGGCACCCGCATATATTCGGGCTTCGGGGGCCAGGTGGACTTCATACGGGGCGCCGCGCAGTCCAGGGGAGGCAAACCCATAATAGCCCTGCCGGCGACCACGAAGGACGGAGGGACCTCGAAGATCGTGCCCTTCCTGAAGCAGGGAGCGGGCGTGGTTACGACGCGGGCCGATGTCCATTATGTGGTCACCGAATACGGGGTTGCCTATCTCCACGGGAAGAACATAAGGGAGAGAGCTCTCGAGCTCATAAAGATAGCGGCTCCACGCTTTCGCGATGAACTGGAACGAGAGGCCGCCAAGCGCAACCTGCTGAAAGGCGACTAGAGCATGCGCCAGGGCGCGGAAAGCAAAAACAATGAAAGGGAGGACGTGATGGCCGCCACACCGAGAATTCTGGTAGTTGATGATGAACTCCCCGTCTGTAAGAGCGTCGCCAGGGCGGTGTCCGGGGAGTATGAGGTCGATACGGCACTCAGCGCAGAGGAAGCCCTTTTAAAGCAGGCGGAATCCGAATACGACGTCATAGTCACCGACCTGATGATGCCGGGCCAGAGCGGCATGGACCTTCTCAAGGCTCTGAATGAGAAGGGATCGGCCACCAAGGTGGTCATGATAACCGGCTATCCTTCGGTCAAGTCGGCTGTGATGTCTATAAAACTGGGGGCGTTCGATTTCATTCCCAAACCCTTCACGCCGAATGAGATCAGGAATCTGGTCAAGCGCGCGCTGGCAAGCGGGACACCGGAATCCGGTAACGGCAAAGGCGTCGCCCGGCCGGTTGTGCCGCCCGGGGATATCTACGCCATTTCCGACAACTCATGGGCCAGGATTGAAGACAACGGGCTCGCGCGGGTGGGCGTTCATGACTTCTTTCTGAAGACCATAAAAGACCCGGCCTCCATCGATATGCCCAGGCCCGGTGACATGAGATACCAGGGTGAGGCCTGCGTCAGGCTGGTGGACGGGGCGGGCAACGCCCATCGCGTGTGGACGCCGGTAAGCGGCAGGGTGAAGACCGTAAACGAGCGACTGAAAGAGAGCATATCGTGCCTTCTGGAAGATCCCTACGGCGATGGTTGGGTGATCATGCTTGAACCCACCCACCTTGAAGAAGATCTCAAGAGACTCACTCACCAGGCGCGCTGAACATGAGCCAGCGGGACTTAGAGAGCGTCCCTTCACCGGCGGCTCTTCAGGGCTGGATAGAGGGCAGGCTTGAACATTTCGAGGTCGACCTGAAGGTTCACCTGGGTCCGGACGGCACCTGGCAAAGGGGGCTCCGGTCCACCTGGCAGCGGGCTTCAAACGAGCTCTGGTACAGGCTCTGGGAACTCCGCCGCGCGCCCTCATTCGAAACCCGGTGCGCTGGCCTTTTCGGGCCTTTCACGCGCGACCGGTCCGCCTGGGAATCGACCCTGGCATTATTCTCGCACAAGTATGGACGCAGGGTTCCCCGTCCGGGCGTCCCGGCAGCTGCCGCCGTGCTGACGTCGATGATTGAGATCAAATCCAACCGCATGAACGCTGAGGCCCATGTGGCCGAGTGGGACTATCGCAGCAAGGCTCTTCGCGCCTGGTTCAGCGGGCGCAGCGACGCCGCAGTGGACGAATTCAGGGCGATTCTCGGGGCCGGCGCCGAGCCCTACCTCGATGCGGTCATGGCGGGCCTCGAAGCCGGCAGCGGCAGCCTGTTCGCTCGCGTCTCCGGCATCATCGCTCGCGAAGAATGGCTCAGCGAGACTCTCGCGATCCTGATCGAGAACATGGAGGACCCGGAGAAGAGGGCGGCTGCATCTGACTCGGTAAGAGAGCACATCGCCCATGCCGTTGCCTTGCGGAGCGGAACCCCGGAGGCATACATAAGGCCTTGCATAGACATCCTCTCGAATCCCCGCATGGACCTTACCAGCGGTGTGCCGTATGAGGCCGCCTCCCTGCTGGGCAGGTTCCCGGACAGACGGGCGGCGGGCAGTCTGATGGAGGCCCTGGGCAGGATACCGCTGGAATACGTCCTGCTGCGCGCGAACATAGTATTCGCCCTGGGACGGCTCCGCCACCCTCGCATGCTTGGGCCGTTGAGGGCCGTTCTCAGGGGCCCGCGGGCAGTGCGCGTGGGTGAGAAGGAGACATCACCGGGGTTCCTGCAGGCCCTGGATCCCGAGAAGCGCGAGGCGGTGTGGGCGCTGGGGGGATGCCCTGAGATCTCCGAGCAGTCGCTATCCGACCTGACGCGCGTGACCTCACTCAGGGATAGGAAAACACTCGCCTACCTGGCGTTTGCAGTCCGCCGCATCGGTGTGAAGCAGCGGGAGCTGGACGGACATATTGACGCCGCTGTCCTCAAAATACTGAGCGGCCTGCTGGGAAGCGAACACATCGAGGTCTTCGAGGAGGCGGCCGCGGCGCTGACCGACTTCGGATACCGTGACGCGCTTGACATGATGTACTTCAAGGACTTCCAGACTGTGCCCATTCTCGCACTGAAGCCGAGCAGCACAGGCCTGTATGAGCTCTCAGAGGCGCTTCTCTACATGATCTCGGTCAGGAGACCGGTTGTCATTGCCGTGACCGGTGACTCGGGTACCGGGAAGACCTATTTCTGTGAGACGATTGCCGCGGGCTTCTCCGATGTCAGACCGGATGAGATACTATATCTGATGCGCGACCGGCGAGGCGACCGGACATTCGACCGTATTCTCGGTCTCGATTGGCTCAGACGCAATGTCGATCCCGAGTTCTATGAGGATTACGACATCCCGGAGCATGAAGACGATCCCCAGGTGTTCTTCGATCGCTTCATGTCCCGGCACGCGTCCAAGAAGGTCATAATCCTCGATGGGTGGCGCGACAGCGCCTATTTTCATCAGGTAATCAAGATCTTCTACGCCAATGGTTACCTGGACATCATTGTGAGGTTCAAGACCAGCCTCTCCACCCGCCGGAGCAACCTGGAAGAACGTGAGGGAACGCTTGACGGCGTCGAGTCACACCTGCCGCTCGTTGAGGACCCTTCGATTGAGAACACGGGGTTCTACAGGGAGGGCGCGGTACTGGTCTACAATCTGGATAACTCCATGCCGTCAAGGCTGAGCCGGCCGGAGATCCTTGAGGTCTTCGGCAGGAAGAAAGTCCCGAATTGGGCGGACCAGATTCACCTGGGCCTGTTCTCGGAGGCCCCGGTGCGATTGACTGCTGAAAGAGACAGCATGCGTCGAGGGCGGTTCGCCCTGGACTGCAGGAAGACGGCGCTGCCCGCCTCCCGTCAATCCTCGGTCGCCATCGCGGACTCGTTGTTATCAAGAGAGCTGAATGGGGATATGCTGCATGAGCCGCGATTGCTTGAGGTCGTGCGGCCCGAGAGAA
>JASFEA010000141.1:0-7744 GCA_050125095.1 bacterium | reverse complement strand
CTCGAACCCGAGGACGCGGAGAAGTTGTTCGCGGCACGCCAGGGCGCGATCTTAGACCCCATCGAGGGACGGGGCGCCTTCTGGATTTTCGAGATAGCGGGCACGACGCCCACGGCGATTCCTCCATTCGAGGAAGCGCGGGAGAACGTGGAAAGAGCTTATGTGCTCAGCGTTAAAACCGAAGCGGCCCGCGAGAAGGCCCAGGCGGTCGCGAATGGGGTCAAGACGGGAGCGAGCCTGGAGGCTGTAGCCGACGGGCACGGCCTCAGAGTGATGAAGGCGGAGGATTTCACCAGGACCTCGAACGTCACCGGCATAGGCAGCGTCAATGAAGTCACCGCGAGCGCCTTCGCCCTGCCCGTGGGCCAGGTCGGGGAACCCATAGAGCTCAACGGGAGTTTCTACGTTGTGCGCGTTGACTCCCGGACCCCTTATGACCGGCAGCAGCTCGCCCAGCAGATGCTCAATCTCAAGCTTCAGGCGAACATGAGCAAATCGCAGGGCTATATACAGGACTGGTATCAAGCCGCCAGGGCCGAGGTCGACGTGGAAGACTACAGGGGCGCGGGTTACTAACCGGCCGGTGGCTGATCCTCTTCTTCAGTGGTTTCTGAATAAGGATTCCCGGCGTAGGGATTGTCTTCCGGCTCCTGCGGCTGGGGCTCGGGCAGCGGCTTCGGCCGGGGCCCGGGGTTCTCATCCAGAGGTTCGCTCTCGATTTCCTCGCGTATTTCCTTCATGGCGCGCCTGAACTCGCCCATTCCCCTGCCGAGCGCGCGCGAGAAGCCGGGGATGCGCTTGGAACCGAAGAGAAGCAGTATCACGAGGAGCACCAGTATTATTTCCGAACCGCCCACCCCGTTGAACATCTTCTCTCACCTCTTGCGGGTCATTCGAAATCCTCGAAATCGCGCCCGACGATGACGGTTGCGTCCGCGAGGGTCCCCGAGCTTATCTGCCGCACTACCGGGACGCCCCCAAGCACCCGCGCCACCTCGCGGGCCTTGGCCCACTCGCCCGACCTGTCCACCACCATCGTCTCCTTAAACTCGAAGTCTTCCGCGTTCCCCACTAGTATAACGTCAAAACCCTCATCCCTCAAGTAGGAGGCCACCTTGTCGCCCAGGCCTCTAGTGCCGCAGCCGTTCCTCACCTCAACGACAATCACGGCCTCGTTGGGTCGCTCGAGGCGCTCCGAGAAGAAGAGGCTGTTCGCGATCAGTATCGCGGCGAGGATGGCGCCTGCGAGGATAATCAGCTTGATCACGGCGCTCATCACGTACAGGAATCTTCCAGGCCGCCGGCGACCTTCATTATCTTCTCATAGACGTTCTCGAGCGTATCCGGGAGCACCCTGGTCTCCGAGAACACCGGCATGAAGTTGGTGTCCCCTTCCCACCTGGGAACCACGTGAAGGTGAACATGGTCGGGGAAGCCCGCTCCGGCGCACTTCCCGATGTTCATGCCTACGTTGAAGCCCTGCGCCCCCATGGACTTGCGCAGCACCAGCTCGCTCCAGCCCACCAGTTTCATGAGCTCGGTGGCCTCCTCTTCACTGAGGTCGCAGAGGCTTCCGGTGTGGCGGTAGGGCGCTATCATGAGGTGGCCGGTTGTATACGGGTACAGGTTCATTATCACGAAGGCGGCCCTGCCGCGCCTTATAATGAAGTTCTTTGCGTCTTCTCTCGCGGCCGGCTTATTGCAGAAGATGCAGCCTTCAGCGTTCCCTTTTTCTATGTACTCCATTCGCCACCCCGCGCTTATAATCTCCATCCCGTTTTCTCCTCGCGTATATATCTCTAACCGCCTTGAGGTCCTTCCTCGTATTTACGCCCAGCACTTCGGTGTAATCATCGATTATGTGCGCCTCCACTCTCCCCCCTCTCGACTTGACGATGTCCAGAGTGTCGGTGAGGTAGTATTCCATCTGGGCGTTGTCGGAGGTAAGCATGAGAAGCGCGTCGAACATCGGCTCCGCCTTGAAGCAGTAAATGCCGCCGTTTATCTCCCTGATGCGGCGCGTCCCGGCGTCGGCGTCCTTCTCTTCGACTATCCTCTTGAAGGCGCCGTCCCCTCCTCTCACGATCCTTCCGTATCCGCTCGCGTCGGGCACGATGGCCGTGGCGAAGGTGACCACGTTCGAGTGCTTCCTGTGGTCCGATATGAGTTTCTTGAGCGTCGATGCCCTCACGAGCGGCACGTCGCCCGAGAGGATGAGAACGTCGCCCGTGAAGTCCTTGAGTATCGGGTAGGCCTGCAGTACCGCGTGCCCCGTCCCCCTCTGGACGTCCTGCACGACGGTCTTCACTCTCAGCCTGCCGAGCACTGGCCGCACCCTGTCGCCTCCATGGCCTATCACCGCGACCAACTCCTTAACGCCCGCTGCCCTCGCCGAGTCCACGACGCAGCGGACCAGGGGCCTGCCGTCAATCGTATGAAGCACCTTGGGCAGGTCTGACTTCATGCGCTTGCCCTCGCCCGCGGCCATTATGACGCTCGCCGTGCTGCCTTTGATCGCCTTACTGCGCCCCGATATGGAGTCCGCTCCGACGGCAATGTTGTCGATAAGCCGGGTGTTGCCGACCCACGCGGCCACGGCGATCCTGACGTCCGACTTGATGTGCTGCTGCTCCTCAAGCGTCTCGGGATCAACGATTGCCACGTATTCTATCCTGTCGATGCCGCCGTCGATGAGAACCGAGACTATTTTCTCTCTGACTTCCTCCGCGCGCCGCTCGCCGCCGGCGATGAGGAGCTTCCCGAGCTCGAGGGACATGAAAATGGAGGTCGCCCTCCGGCGCTCCTCCGGACTCAGGTAGGCGTTTCTCGAGCTCAGGGCAAGCCCGTCCTTGTCCCTCACCGTGGGTATTCCCTCTATCTCAACATCCATGCTGAGATCTCTTACCATCCGGCGGATTATGGCCAGCTGCTGGTAGTCCTTTTCCCCGAAGAAGGCGACGTCCGGGCGCACTATGTTGAGCAGCTTCAGCACCACCAGGCAGACGCCGTCGAAATGCCCCTCCCGCACGCGGCCGCACATGATGTCGCGGAGACCCAGGACGCCCACGGTCGACTTGAAGTCTGCGGGGTACATGTCCTTCGCCCTCGGGGCGAAGATGAGATCACAACCTTCCTTCGCAAGTAGCCTCCTGTCCCTTCTCAAGTCGCGCGGGTAGCGCTCGAAGTCCTCGTCGGGCCCGAACTGGGTGGGATTTACGAAGACGCTCACAACCACGTAGTCGCAATTGCTCCGGGCCCTCCGCACCAGAGCCAGGTGCCCCTCGTGCAGGTATCCCATGGTGGGCACGAGGCCGATGCGCTTTCCCCGCCCGGCTGCGAGGGCTACGGCCTTCCTGACTTCCGCCTCAGTCTTTACCGTTTTTACCGTCTTTGCCGTCTTTGCCATACTCATAGGTTTCCTCGAGCGCGGGATAGTCGCCTCTCCTGACGTCCTCGACATAGCGGGAGAAAGCGTCCAGCATCGACGTCTTAAGGTCGGCGTACCTCCTCACGAACCTGGGGAGGTCTCCCTCCACGAGCCCCAGTATGTCATGCCCGACAAGCACCTGGCCGTCGCAATGCGGCCCCGCGCCTATGCCGATCGTGGGTATGGATACCGACCCGGTGATCTCCCTCGCGACGTCCCCCGGGATGCCCTCAAGCACCATGGAAAAGCAGCCGGCTTCCTCGAGGCAGCGCGCGTCCTCAACCAGCGCCCTGGCGGCCGACTCGGTCTTACCCTGCACGCGATACCCCCCGAAGGCGTGTATGGCCTGCGGGGTGAGCCCGATATGTCCCATCACGGGTATCTTGGCCGCCAGCAGGGCCTCCACCGTCTTTACCATGCACCTTCCGCCCTCTATCTTCACCGCCTCCGCGCCCCCTTCCTTGAGCATCCTCCCGGCGTTTCTCACGGCCTCTTCCGGGGACACCTGGAATGACATGAATGGCATATCGGCGATGAGGAGCGCCCTCGGCCTGGCCCGCGCCGCGGCCTTGACGTGACAGAGCATCTCGTCCATGGTCACCGGCAGCGTGGTCTCGTAGCCGAGCATTGTCATCGCCAGGCTGTCGCCCACGAGCACCGCGTCCACTCCCGCCCTGTCGGCCAGCGCCGCGGTTATGTATTCGTACACCGACAGCATGGTTATCCTGTCGCCCTTTTTCTTTTTCCTTATGAAGCTCCTGACTGTCACTTTTTTTCTTTCCAGGCTATTCACCGCCTCCCCCGTAAAGCACCGTGCCCTTCGGACCGGAGTTGGCCATCTCGATGAGCCTGCCGACATGGGCAGGGTTATTGACGAAGTCCACCGACTCCGTATGGACTATGATGAGCGGCGTGTCCTCATAATGAAAGAAGAAATAGTTGTAGGCCTGGTTCAATGTCTCTATGTAATCGCGGGGCATGGTCTTCTCGAAGGGCCGGCCGCGCCTGTGGATCCGCTCCATCAGCATGTCCGTCCCCGCCTGGAGGTAGACGACGACGTCGGGCCTGGCTATGCTCTTCTCGAGTATGTCGGCCAGTCTCTGGTAGAGCGCAAGCTCTTCGTCGTTCAGGTTTATATGGGCGAAGATCCTGTCTTTGGCGAATATGTAATCGCTCACTGTCTTCTGCGCGAAGAGGCTGGCCTGAGTCAGGTCCATCTGCTGCCTGTATCTGGAGAGCAGGAAGAAAATCTGGGTCTGGAACGCGTAGCCCCGCATGTCTCCGTAGAACTTCTCCAGGAACGGATTCTCCTCCACCTCCTCGAGCTGCTTCTGCGCACCGAGCCTCTCGGCCAGGATGCCCGCCAGTGTCGTCTTGCCGACCCCGATAACGCCTTCGACGGCTATGTAATTAGCTTCTCCCATGTAACTTCCCCGCTGCTCGTGAGTTCCCCGAGGCTCTCAGCGAATCTCCTTCCGGTGGCCGGATGGGCGAGATCCGGCGCCAGCTCCAGAAGCGGTACGAGCACAAATGCGCGTTTCTCGATCCCCGGGTGAGGTATCCGTAGCCCGGAGGTCTCCACGACTTCATCACCGTAGAGGAGAAGGTCGATGTCGATCTCCCTGGGCCCCCACCTCTCCCTCTTCTCCCGGCCCATTTCGTCTTCTATGCTCTTTGCTCTGGCGAGAAGCTCGCCCGGACCCAGAAGCGTTTCAATCTCGGCAACGGCGTTCACGAAATCCGGCTGGTCCCGATTGCCCCATGGCTTCGTCACATAGAGACTCGACAGCCTCCTCAAGACTATGTCGCCGCCGGCGGCGATCAGGTCCGCGCTTTGGCGCACCGCGCCCGCGCGGTCGCCGAGATTGCTCCCGAGACCAAGATAGCACCTCGCCAACTCTATTTCCTCAAGTATCTGGTAACTTCAACGCCCACCGAGCCCACGCCCGTGGCGATCGGGAGGTTGAATTTCTTGACTTTCACGGTCACGGCATCGGGCGAGAAACGCTCGAGCACTTTCGCGGCGATCTCCGACGCCAGGCTCTCTATGAGCAGGAACTCCTCTTCGGCCGTCACCTTCTCCACAAGGTTGCACACGGCCTCGTAGTTCACGGTTTCCTTGATATCATCGTCCCTGGCCGCTGGCGAGAGGTCCAGGTAGAGGTCGACGTCAATGACCAGCCGGTGGCCGACCTTCCGCTCGGCCTCCTCCACGCCGTGATGCCCGAGCACGTTGATGCCGTGTATGGTTATCCTGTCAAGCCGGCTCAGGTCCTCCACGTCTGGCTCACCTCCTCGATGCGTTCCCCGGCCCTGGCGATGTCTTCGCGCGGGCATGTGATGGACAGCCTGAAGTAGCCCTCTCCCCCGGGCCCGAAGCCCACGCCCGGCGCGACTATGAGCCCCGCCCGCTCGAGGAGCAGCCCCGCGAAGTCCAGGGACTTCATCTCCCCGGGCACCCTCGCCCACACATATAGGGTAGCGGGCGACCTGTGATATTCTATGCCGGCCGCCTCAAGGGCCTCATGCACCAGCGCCCTCCGCATGGCGTACTCGCCAAGGGTATCGCCTATGTAATCCGCGCCCCCCTCCAGCATGTCCCTGGCGGCCAGGAGCATCATGCCCGGGACGCCCGAGTCTACATTGGACTTGAGCGTCTTAAGCGCCCGCACTGCGTCTCTCCTTCCCGCCGCGAAGCCGACCCTCCAGCCGGGGACGCCGTAGGTCTTGGAAAAGGAGTGGAATTCCACGGCCGCTTCGGCCCCGCCCTCCACCTGCAATATGCTCGGCGATACATAGCCGTCGAAGGTAATCTCATTGTATGCGGCGTCATTCACGATCAGGGCGCCGGTTCTCCCGCCGTAGGCGACCGCCCCGGCATACAGGCAGGGGCCGGCAACTGCCGACGTGGGGTTGTTGGGATAATTGAGGTAGACCAGCCGCGGCCGCTCATTCCTCACACCTTCAAAGTCGGGGAGAAAACCGTTCTCCTCCTCAAGGCGCATATACTCTGCCTCGCCCCCGGCGAAGCCCACGCTCCGCGAGTATACCGGGTAGCCGGGGTCGGGAACCAGCGCCACCGAGCCCGGGTCCACAACCGCGAGCGACAGGTTGGCTATCCCCTCCTTGGTGCCTATGACCGGGGCGATTTCCGAGGCCGGGTCGAGGTCGACGCCGTACCTTTCCCGCATGAAGCGCGCGGCGGAGACACAGAACTTCTCCACCGCCCAGGCGGGGGTGTAGCGGTCGAGCCGCCTGTCGCCGGCGTATTTCCTCAAGGCCTCCACGGCCAGGGGCGGGGCGCCCGTATCGGGGTCGCCTATGGAGAGATCGATTATGTCCACCCCCGCGGCAATCTTCTCGTTCTTGAGCCGCGTCAGCTCCTCGAAAAGATAAGGCGGAAGCGCTCTCAGCCTCTCGGCCTCGACCGCCGGGGTTTCTCTTTCCAGCCTCTCTCCCGCCACTAAGATTTCGCTTTCTCTATAAACGGTCTCAGGAGATCAATGGGGACCGGGAAGAGCGTGGTCGAGTTGTTCTCGGTCGCAACCTCCGCGAGCGTCTGCAGGTACCTGAGCTGAAGCGCCACGGGGTGCTTGCCTATGACCTCGGCGGCCTCCGACAGCTTCTCCGAAGCCTGCATTTCCCCCAGGGCCTTGATGACCTTGGCCCGCCTCTCGCGCTCGGCCTCTGCCTGTCGCGCCATGGCCCGCTGCATCTCTTCAGGGAGGTCGACATGCTTGACCTCGACATTCGAGACTTTGATGCCCCACGGGTCGGTCTGCTTGTCGAGTATCCGCTGGAGCTCCGAGTTTATCTTCTCCCTGCTCGCCAGGAGCTCGTCGAGCTCGGCCTGCCCCAATATGCTGCGGAGCGTGGTCTGCGCCAGCTGGCTCGTGGCGAACATGTAGTCCTCCACCTCGGTAATCGCCCTGTTGGGGTCCATTACCCTGAAGTAGACGACGGCGTTGACCTTGATGGAGACGTTATCCTTGGTGATGACATCCTGCGGCGGCACGTCCATTACGACGACGCGCAGGCTCACTCTCACCATCCTGTCGACGATGGGGATTAAGAGAATGAGCCCCGGCCCCTTGGAGCCGATCAGGCGGCCGAGACGGAAGATTACAGCCCGCTCGTACTCGCGCAGTATCCTGACTGCATTGGCCAGAATGAAAAGGCCTATGACTACCGCGACAATATATTCCACTCCCATGCTAGTCCCTCCCTGGCGGCTCGTCCCTTGAGCCGGCTCGCCTTATTCGAACCACAAGTCCGTCCATGGAAACAACCTCTACCACTTCGCCCTCCTCTATCCGC
>JASFEA010000140.1:0-7787 GCA_050125095.1 bacterium | reverse complement strand
GGGTCTATTCGACCACAGGGTGTGCTTCTATACCAAAGGGCAGATCGGCTGGCATGACACCGACGGCGACAGCATTCCGGACATATTGGACACCTTTCCCGAAACGGCCCTGTATGCGTACTCCCCTGACCCCGACACAACTCAAACACCCACCTACTCGGGCAGCGCTCTCGTGACGGCGCTCGACAATATCAACCCCTATGGCAGCGGACACGACATTACGCTTAACCGCATAGCTAAGGTCGAGTGGCGCGTTGACGGCGGCCCCTGGTCCGATGCCGCACCGACGGACGGCGCCTGGGGCGACACCACAGAGAGCTTCTATTTCACGTCTGCCCCCCTGGCGGAGGGCCGGCACGTTTTCGAGGCGAGGGCCCTGCACACTTACGGCAATGTGGACCCTACGCCCGCGGCCGATACTCTGACGATTGGCGACGTATCCGGTGTGGCTCCAGGGCGCACCGCCGCAGCCCTCAGCGTGGAGAACTTCCCCAATCCTTTTCGGTCCAAAGTGGAGATCTCCTACAACCTCCCGGGCGAGGGCAGTATATTGCTGCGCGCCTCGATACAAGTCTACGACGTAAGTGGCCGTCAGGTGACAACGCTCCTTGAAGCGATGGTTAGCCCTGGTACCGGCAGACTCTCGTGGGATGGGACTACGGCCGGCGGAAACCCGGCGCCAAGCGGGATTTACTTCATCGAGCTTATGGCTGGAGATTCAAGGCTAGTTAAGAAGATGGTGCTTACGAGATAGCGCCCCGCAGCACCACGCCCCGCAACACATTTCGCAGACCTGCACCGCGTCAGACTGACGCTACTACCTTATCCGGCAAATAGCCGACTGCCTCAGATCGAATAAAGGAAGTTCCTGTGCTTCCGGACTGTCACCGGTTCTGTATGTAGGCAGAAGCGCTTCCATATATGTTGAACAGCATGTGAATCAGCACGGCCGGAACCAGGCTGCCTGATTTCTCCCTGTAGTATCCCGCCACCAGCCCAAGCACTGCGGCGCTACCCACTATTCCCCCTACCAGCATGCCGCCAGCCCCCGTGGTCAGAAGCATCAAATGTATGCCGCCGAAAAGCAGGGCGGCAATGATGACGGGCAGGCTCAGGCGCACTCTGGATATATTGAGGCCATACGCACGCAATGGTTCAAGGAAACCCTGCACCAGTCCTCTGTAGACTACTTCCTCGCAAATGCTGGCGATAATCCACACGCTGACCACGGTATGCAGAAAGGAGTCCCCTTTCAACCCGGGGTGACCGGCTGAAGGGGACAGGAAAGTCCACAAGACGGCCAGGACCACATGGGTGATAACTGCGGCGATGCTGCCCCACAGGAGAGCACTTCTCGCCTGCGCGGCCGACGGCATCCTGAATCCGTAAACAGCCGGCCTGCCGCGGCTAATGGCCAGGATGAGAATCAGAGCGACCACCAGCATCGCCAGCTGCATCGCGGTTCCGCCGGACAGCCATTCCGCGATCGCACCCGGACCCTGAAGCACCCCGGTGGAGACCAGTGCCATGCCCAGGCCCGGAACCATGAGCCCGATCAGTATGCCCAGTAAGAGCCTTGACGTCTTCATTGCCTCATCTCCTGTTCCTCGGGAGTCGCAACGGCTCAATTCATGCCTTTATCATTGTCCATATGTTCCGGGACAGACTCTCACCCGCAGCATCCAGATCCATAGTTTCGTCCAGGACACCTAACAGCATAACGCCCTCCATAAGGGCGTTGATCTCAAGGGCGAGGGCGTCGCAGTCTATGTCTCCCCTAATTTCTCCCCTGTCCCGAGCTTCAAGCAACAGGCCCTTCATGTCGTCACGAGCCTGCGAGTATATGGCAGCCATCTCCCGCCTCACGCCCTCATCCCTCCGGGCCGCACTTATCAGCACCTCGAGAAAACTGTAGGGGTGCTTCTCATGGTCCTCCCTCACTATCCCCGAAAACGCGTCCCGCATGGACTTGATGGAACCCAGGACGGCGCCGATGAGGTCCTCCGCGGTACTGACGGACTGGAACTGTCTGGAGCTCCATTTATCCATCTGAGCAGTAATGGACTGAAGCGCCACGCGGAAGAGATGCTCCTTGCTCTCGAAATAGTGGTAAATGCCCCCCTTGGTGATGCCGGATTCTGCTGAAATCGCGTTCATGGACGCTCCCTCATAGCCCCTCTCCAGGAATAGACGGAGGGCCGTATCGATGATCTTCTTCCTGGTAGTCCCCGGGCCCTTTCGTCCCAAAATGCGCCTCCTGAGTTTAGTTATGACAGCATACCGACCGGTCGGTATGTAGATTATACTGCATCATTCCCGGAGCGTCAAGTCCATTTCGGGCCAGTAAGAAGACCGACCCGGGTAGAGGTCGGGCGGCCAGGTTGCCGGCCCGGTTGAAGTCAGTATGGAAGACCCAGCCGCAATACCCTAGCGGAGCAGAATCAGTTTGACACAGCCATCGCCGGCCATGGTCTGTACTTCGGCGAAGTAGACCCCCGGGGACACCTTCGCCCCCGCGTCGTCATCCCCGGCCCAGGGGAGGACTTGTCGCCCGGCCGGGAGCGGCCCTTCGTAAAGGCTCTTGACCCGGCGCCCCTCGACATCGTAAATGCAGGCCCTGACCGGGGACTTATAGCCCAGGGTGAAATATACCCGGGTTGAACCCCTGAAGGGATTGGGCCAACCGGCCACCGCAGAGACTGTTCCGGCGACTGAAGGCGCCCCGGCATCGACGTCGGGCACCGCCAGCTCCGCCAGCGTCGCGACTCCCATCCTTATTACTTCGCCGCAAAACGACATGGTGAGGTTGCCCAGGGTGTCGTTGACGGTGTGCAAATAGGGATAGTAGGCGTCGGTGTTATCAATCGCCCATATGGCGTCGTATCCAGCCTTCAAAAACGAGCGGTGATCGCTGCCGGATATGACGGGATTGATGACACTGCGCGCCGGGAGCCCGGGTACGTAGGCATTGGTGCAGTCTATGGCGAAATCGACCAGCCAGGATGAGGCATCGACGCTGACCAGATCAATGTCTTCCGGGGCGTGATCGACGTAGGCTATCATGTCGAAGTTCAGAACGCCGACTATCGTGTCCCCGCGTGCCCTGGCCTGGCCGGCATATTCGCCGCTGCCGTAGAACCCCTGTTCTTCGCCGGACCAGGCGATGAACTTGATGGTCTTCTCGAACCTGGCTCCCGCGAGAACACGCGCAGCCTCAATTACGGCTGCCGTACCGCTCCCATTGTCCTGGGCCCCGGGCGCGATGTTGTTGGGATCACCAGATAGGTCGTCGACGTGACCGCAGATTATGACCTGTTCGTTGGAGACCGTGCCCCGCTTGGTTCCCACGATGTTCTTAAGCACAAGGACATCGGCGGCAGGCAGGTTCTCGCGCCGGCTCGTCCAATTGGCTCCGCCATCTGTAGTGTGAAGAATAGTGCCCCGGGAACCCACGGCCCAGCCCTCGTCCTCATCAATGAATGCGGCCCGCCTCAAGTCGAACAGGGTCCCGCCGCGCTGGACTTCCCAGGTCGCGCCGCCATCGCCGGTACCAAGGACGGTACCGCTTGAGCCGACAACCCAGCCCGTGAGGCTGTCCACGAAGCATACGCCCTCGAGATCGGGATCCACATCAACCGGCACCGACTGATTCACCCAGTGAAGCCCGCCATCTGTAGTCTTGAGGACGGTCCATCCATCTCCCACCACCCAACCAACATTGTCGCTGATGAAATCCACGTCCTGCAGGCTCTCCGTGGTGCCGCTCGTCTGCCCGGTGACTTCCGACCCGTCCCAGAAGAGGATTGCCCCTGTGGTTCCCACTATATACCCCCGGCTCGCCGTCCGGAAATGGCAGCCGTAGAGTTCATGAGTACCTCCGCCGGCCAAATCTGTCCAGTTTTCGCCCCCGTCCGAGGTCCGGCGAATCGTACCCAGGGAACCCACCGCCCAGGCATTCTGGGTGTCAAGCGCGAACACCTGCCTCAAACCAACTGCTGTTCCCGACGCCTGCGGAAGCCATGTGGCACCCCCATCCGTGGACTTGAAGATCCGCCCTCCGTTACCGACCACCCAACCCGTCAGGGTATCGACGAAGCTGACCCCGTATATAGCCGCTCCGGATGCATCGATGCTCTGCCGGGTCCATGTAGCACCGCCATCACGGGTTCTGTAGACTCTGGCCTTGCCGCCTACTACCCAACCGTTTAGGCCGTCGAGGAAGTGCGCCCCGTTGAAGTCAAACAATGAGACCGTGTAAGTGTGGTAGCCGACATTCAGGCCGTAGTCCTGGAAGCGCTCGTAGACGTACTGGGCTGCGTGGTCAAAGCGCCAGTTGTAGGTGTACCGGGTAAGCAGCGTGTCGAGCACTCCCCCTATCACTACCGGCTCGTGACCGCTGAGCTGGGAAATCCACCTGGTCACTGTGTCGGCCGAGACCGCAGCCACCAGGTCCTGAATGAATGGCTTGGGGGTTATCGCCCGGACGCCCGGAACCGGCCGGGTATGCGTTCCCGGAGAGGCCTCGGCTGCAATTGGCTTCTCAGCCGCAAGCACCGGCGACTGCTCACTCGCCACCGCCAAGCTCACCCCGAGTGACACTACGACAACACAAAGCAGCGAGAGTCTCCACATATCCGATCCTCCATATATGGGTGTCAGATCGCCTGACAGTCACTCGCCCTCTAACAGACTCTACTCAGGATAATTGATACTGACAAGGTGGCGCGGCGCCAAGGGAGCTGAGCACTAAGAGCCGACGGAGGACTTGGTGTCATATGGCTCCATGCTCGCTAAAGGCTCAAGGCAGAGACTTCGAGTACTTGAGTCTTCCAAGGCGGTCGCAGTCTGCGACCACCTCCCACTCTTACGCCCGGGCAAGATTGAACCGGACTTCTTGACATTGGAGCCGAGGCATGGAAGAGTGCGGCTTAAAGAGCCGGAGTCGAATCTAGAGAATAAACCCGACGGTGTGGTTTCACCGATCGAGCGGGGAAGTGACTTGAGAGAAGCCGGAAACCCGAAGAGTAAAACAGGCAGCGGTGCAGAGGCGCCCGGGGCTTTGCAGGGTGGCGGCCACCGCGGGCACGCCGGAGCCGGCCGAAAAGGACCTCCGGGGAAAAAGAAATCGTGGCGCCAGGCCTTACGCAGAGCGGCGCGCCAGATGAAGGCCATGACGCCGATTCTCCTGGGAGTGATCCTGCTCGTGGGTCTGTTCAAAACCTTTGTATCCGAGGCCTGGATCAGTACCGTGTTTACCGGTAGGTCGATACTGGATGCTTCCTTCGGCGCGGCTTTGGGAAGCGTACTGGCCGGAAACCCGGTAAACAGCTATGTAATCGGAAAAGGGCTCCTGGACGTAGGTGTGGAGCTGGCCGCGGTGACCGCCTTCATCCTCACCTGGGTCACTGTCGGTCTCGTGCAGATCCCCGCGGAGATTGCGGCACTCGGGGCGAGGTTCACCCTGATCCGGACGATAGTGGCCTTTATCCTCTCGATTCCGGTTGCCTGCCTGACAGCCTGGCTGGTGGGGGTGATTTGATCATGGCCAAGGGCATAGACGCACGGGGCGGGAGCGGAGCCGGCCGAACAGCCTCAGTGCGTTTTTTGGCGTTTCCCGCAATTGTAGCCATCGCATATGGCGTGATTGCCCTGGCCAGCGCCGAGCAGGCCATGGCCGCCCTAAGGGCCAGCTGGCGCACCCTTCTCCAGGTCGCACCCGCCCTGGCCGTGGCGTTCGGTGTAATGGTGGCGCTCAACCTCCTCGTCACATCGGCCCAGATCAAGCGTTTTCTGGGCAAAGGAACCAAAAGCAAAGGGGCACTGCTTTCCAGCGTGGCGGGCATCCTTTCGATGGGTCCCATCTATGTGTGGTATCCCCTGCTCAAGGATCTCCGCGAAAAGGACGTTTCGGATTTTCATCTTGCCAATTTCCTGGGGTGCCGGGCGGTCAAGATCCCACTGTTGCCGATGATGGCTGCATATTTCGGGTGGACCTTTACCCTGATACTGAGCGGCCTGATGGTGGTGGAGGCGATGGTTACCGGGTTGCTGGTGAACAGAACCGGGGCTCGCCGAATCGAGAGATGAATGATACTCCCGCTATCTGATGCCGCCATAGCGGCATGAATGTTGTCGGGTCATCAAACGTCATCCGCCGCCCTGAGGCTGCGCGCAGTATATCGTCTGTAGGCCCACTCGGCTGCGAAAGACAGCCCGACCACACCTGCAAGCACGACAAGGCTCCCGGGTGCATCGTGAACCTCATAGTACACCAGGGCGCCGAATGCCAGGATACAGCCGGCTATTGACGCCCAGATGACAAGGGGCTTTGCACCCGTTTGTCGACAGAGCCTCAAATGGCCGATGTTCACGGCGGCATATATAAGAAGGAAGGAAGCGCTGCCTACCACTGCTATCCCGTCGAGGGGCAGCGCATTTGCCGCCAGGAGCACAAGTCCGCTTGTTATAATCAGGCCCTCCCGCCCCCGCCCCCACACTTTCCGATCGAATGCTGAGGGCAGCTGCCCCTCCTTGGCGATAATATAACTGACATTGGCCCCACCATAGAGGGTCGCGTTTATGGCAGATGCCGTCGAGAACAGGGCGGCAATAGCGATGATCTTAAAACCTACAAGCCCCAGAAACGGCCTGGCTGCCTCTGCAAGGGCGTAGTCCCTCGCATTCACAATGGCCGGTATCGCCAGATTGCCCAAAACCGCAAGCGAGACTGCCACATAAATGCCGATGACTATCACCACACTGAGATAGAGCGCCCTGGGCAGCGTGACACCCGGATTCTCCATGTCCCCCGCAGCATTCGTAATCAGGCCGAATCCTTCATACGCCAGAAATACAATTGCTCCACCGAATATTACGTTCGTTGTATGAGGCCAATGTGAGATCGAGAGTAATGACGGCTTGATAAAGAAGAATCCGATTGAAGCGAATGCCACCAGTATTATCACCTTGATGGCGACTATCATGGTTTCTGATTTGCCCACCGCCCCCGGTCCCATGAAATTCACACCGGTGAAGACCGCTATGATTGATGTGGCAAATACATTGACCCAGATTGCGCTTGCATGAGCCGGCAGAAAAGTAGAGGCATAGCTACCGAAGGCCTTCGCATAGAGTGACAGTGCGAATATATATCCGACCCAGAGAAGAATATTCATGCCTCCGCTGAGGACCCCACCACCCAGTCCCTTGATAAGAAACTCGACCGGCCCTCCCGCCGACGGGAACGTGGCCCCTAACTTCGCATAGGAATAGGTGCTGAGCAATGCCACGAGTCCCGCAATCATAAAGGATATGTAAACGGCGTTACCTGAAATCTGAGTGGCGACGCCGAGAATAGAGAATATGCCTGCGCCTACCATTCCGCCTATGCCTATCGATACGGCGGCCCATAAACCGATCTTCTTCACCAACGTACCTTTCCTAACTGGAAAACGCTCTAGCCGACTATCTCCCCTGCCTTTTTGAGGGAAAACTTGGCGAGTATTGGGCCGACTATCTCATGAATCACGGTAGCACCGATTATCGTGCTGATCACCAGGTCTGAGAACGCATCAAACGCGGGATTCTGCTTGACGATGAGCGCGAGACCGATGACGATACCTCCCTGCGAAATAAGGCCACCTGCCGCATAACGCCTGACTGCTAAAGGGCTATCGGCAAGTCTTGCCCCAAGCCTCGTGCCGAGATACTTCCCGGTTGCCCTGAAGAACACGAAGAGCAATACAAGCGGGTATGAAGTCGCCAGAACCGAGAAATCCAGATGCATT
>JASFEA010000139.1:0-7860 GCA_050125095.1 bacterium | reverse complement strand
GCCCTGAGCTTCTCGAGCTCGAAGCCCATGTCGGCCTCGTCTGAAGAGCTCCCTATATTGGCGTTCACCTTGGTCCTCAGGCCGGCGCCTATGCCCACCGCATGTTTGCCTCGCCTGAGCTCGTTGACGGGGATGACGATGGTGCCGTTAGCCACGCCCTCGCGAATATACTCCACCGGCCGCCTTTCGGCCTCGGCGACGGCCTCCATCTCTTCGGTAGCCTTGCCCCTGCGGGCCGCTTCGATCTGAGTCATAAACACCACCTTGAAAGCTGGTTTGCCGGGTATCCCCGCCATCAATATATGATACGCCCGAAACCAAGTCAACCGCGGCCGTTCATGAGCCCCGCCGGCATGACGCCTGTCTAGAATCTCTGGGTGAGCTTGATATGCAGCTTGGCCTCGCTCAAGGGCTCATCCCGCGCGGTCGCGACTTCCACCCTGAAGACGCCGATGCGCGAGCCGGTGGTGAGTCCGAACCCGTAACCGGCAAGCAGAGTCCCGAGGTCCGTGATGTCATGCGCCTCATCCGTAAGCGTGCCCGCGTCGACGAACACATAGAGCCGCGAGCGCGGCCCGACGATGTACCTGAGCTCGGCGGTCAGGATTGCGACTTCATCCGTGGCGAACCACTCCTCGGGATAGCCCCTCAGCGTATTGACGCCGCCCACCCTTATGAGATGGGACGGCGGAACATCACCCACGTCGGCGTTTACGACGTTGAGCCGCCCGCCCAGGAAGCCGACAGTATTTCCCGAAATGCCGAAGATGTGGCTCCCGACGACCAGCGCCGACCACAGCGTCCGGTCGGACGCGCCCGCCGCATCGTCGCAGGCGTCGCAGGCGAGCGAAGAGAACTCCAGCGCGAGAACGGCCCTGGGGCCCCGAGTGGGATTGATTGCGCGGTCAGTGGCGTCCACGTTGAGCCCGATGTCGAAACCGCTCTCATCATACGTGCTGCGCACCTGGTCCGCGGCTGTGTCGCCTACGAGCGGGCCCTCGCGCACGCTGGCTATGAACCACCCTGCGGACACCTCGAACCGCCTGCCGTCCTGCTGAACAAGCCGCAGCGAAAGCCTGCGCCTCTCATAGGCGGCCTCGTCTATGTCCGAGTCGATGGCCCCCTCCAGGCCGATCGGAAGACCGAATATCCTGGGTTCGCGATAATGCACTTTCCAGGCCGAACGCCCGCCGCCCCTGCTCATCCAGAAGACCCCGGCCTTTCTCAGCGTGCCGGCGATGTTCCTGAGATCGATCTCGAGCTGACCGTAGAGCTCGTTGCCGTCGGGCGTGGAGCCGTAAGCCGCCACGCCTTCGATAAAGCTGGTTCTGGCTTCGACGGCCTCGAATGTCACCACCAGGCTGCTGTCGGCGGGATTGATGCTGAGCACGGGTTCGCGGACCTCCTCGAAGACGCCGAGCCGCATGAGGTTCTGCCTGGCCCGCTTTACTCTGGACCCGTCATAGGCTTCGCCGATCTTGAGCCCGGTTTCGCGCTCGAGCACATTGTGGCGCGTGCTGTGGACTCCCTCGAATACGAGGCTCCCGATGGTGGCCCTGGGGCCCTCCTCCACCTTGAGCACCACCGCCAGGCCGCCCTCGCCTGCCGCCGTGACCTCGGGACTTATGCGGGCGACCGGATAACCGGCTTCGTCGTAAGCCCCGAGCGCCAGCGCGATGTCGCGATCGAAGTCCTCCGGCGAGAAAGGCCTGCCGATCAGGGGCTCGAATATGGGCTCTATGAGCGACCGGCCCGCCTCCGAGGCCCCGGAGATTTCGACGCCGACTATGGGGCTCACCCGGCCCTCGGCGATATCCACCAGCGCCGGCCCGCCGGGGGCCCCCTGGGTGCATGTCACCCTCACGTCTATATACCCCAGCGTCCAATACAGGTAAGCCAAGCTGTCGCACATGGCCTTCAGACAGACCGAGTCCCCCGCGGCACAGCCGGCCTTTCCCAGCGCTTCGAGCACGTCTTCGGTCCGGAGCGCCCTGTTTCCCGATATCAGGAAATCGCCTCCCGGAGCGGCCGCCCCGGCCCCGGCGAAGGAGAGGAGAACGGCCAGAGCCAGGAGGATGGCCATGGCCGGGAGAACGGGGCCTCGTGTCATGCCGCCCCCTTAGAAGGTCGCATTCACCGACGCCCGCAGGTTGTGGATCGCCGGCGAGTGCTCGAGCCGCGTCCCCGTGTATTCCACGGATATCGACGTGAACCTGGTATGGTTATAGCTGAAGCGCGCGTTCCAATCGATCGAGTTCTGCCTGGCGTAGCCGGCCGCGGAAGTCGATTCGCCGCCAAGTATCCTCCTCACGTTTGCGCGCGCGTCGCAGCGCAGGCTGCCTGCGTAAAGCGTCAGGCCTGGACTGAGATCGGCCTGCGTGACATCGTAAACCGGCGCCGTCGAGATCTCCTTCTGGACTCTCACGGAAAGGAGGGCGCGAAGGCTCTGCATGAGCGGCCTCTCGATGTCCATTCTCACCGATCTCGCGCTGATGTCGCGGTCGACGGCCCGGGGCCCCGTTCCCAGGGACCTCCTGCTCGACCTCAACTCGCCTTCAACCGCCAGCGTAAACCTTTTGAATGCGTTGCTCATGAGCCTTACCTGGACCTGGTCCTGCGCGATTGTCTCCAGCCTGTCCTCACACCGCCGGTCCTGGCCGCGGGTGCCGCGCAGGTTGGCCGAAATGGTATTGTTGCCGACGCGGTTTAAGACTATCTGCTCGGACGCCGTGACCCTACCGAACATCACAGTCTCGCCATGCATGAGCTCGCCGAGACCCGGGAGCGCCGCGCGCCTCAGGCTCGCGTCCACGCTCTCTCCCTCCACGGCGATCTCGGTTCTGGTTGTGAAGCGCCGCTTATGGAGGATCTTGCCGCTCCTGCCCGTCTCCATCAGGAGCCTCGATCTCAGCCTGGTAACGGGAGTCCGGCCGGCCTCCCGCCTCGAAACCGTGTAACCGCCGTCTTCGACATAATTGCCCAGGCTGTCGTAGTCACCGCCTGTCTCCACCTTTATGAGCTCGGTCTCGTAGAGAGTCGTAAGCGTCGTCGCGAGGCCGTAATCCAGAGTCAGCGCGCTCAGCATGTAAAGGTCACGGAAACTCAAGGCAAGGTCGCAGGCCGTGCTGGTCTGGTCGCTGAGGCCGACATCTTCGGCATAAGCGACCCTGCTCTGTCCCACCACGCCGCGCACCTGGAGCAGCGTTCCCTTCCGCGCCTCGAACTCAACCCGACCCTCGGTCACGGTGGAGTAGTCCGCCCACGCCGTCTCGATCATCCGGCTCTCCCTGGTGCGGGCCAGATTCACTCTAAGGCTGCGCGCGGCACCGGGAAGCCGTATTTCCGAGTAGACCTCGTTGCGTTTGAAAGAGCCCCCGCCGTCCTCGAGCACTCTCTCCTCGAACCTGTTCCCCGCATTGGCCAGCGCGAAGCTTACGGGGACTCTCAAATCGATGCCGCGCCGCGTGATGCCCCTGTCCCCTTCACCGGCCGCAACGTCGACCACGTCCGTCATGGCCGTGAGGCCGAGCCTCTGGTTGCCAAGAGCGACCCGCGCGTGCCGCCGCATGGAACTCCCCGCGTCGGTCTCCATACGGCCCATGCCGGCGTCGGCGCGCAGCCCCGACCCGATCCGGTAGCCTATATTGACGCCGTCCGACTCCTCGTAAACGCTGGTGGGCTTGACGCCCCACGTCTCGAGGAAGCCGGGATTGCGTATTCGCCCGAAAGTCTCGTAGGCCGGTCCGACCGAGCGCCGGTTGACCTCAAACTCCAGGGCACCCACGTCCACACCGCCCATATGGATCTCCGGCGTTTCCCCGTTCAGCCTCACGGCATACGCCCCGTCGCGGACGTCTTCCCAGGACCCGCCGCCCGACTTCTCGCCCGCCCTGGAAAGAGCCCCCTCCGCTTTGAGCTCCACCCTGTCGCCGAGTCTGCCGGTTCCGGCGACATGAACGACCTGCGAACTCAGCTCGGGAGCCGGTCCTAACATGGCGACATAGTTCCCCCCGGCGACATGGAGATATATGTGTTTCTGCCAGACCTCGGAGTATATATACGCGTAGTCGCCCTCTCCATCTTCCACCCTGGAGAAGGTGACCTCGTAGTCCCCCATGAAGTCGCCCACGTATTCATAGAAATAGGCCGAATCCACCTCAGCCCTCACGTAATCCCCCTTGCCGGGTCCCACGTATCGCCCGCCGTCCGTATAGCCGTCCTCTCCGTCGCTCCCGAGGTTCACTCCGCCCGAGCCATCGCCGTCGCCCGTGAGGACGGCCGGGGAAAAGCGCTCGTTGACCACGGTAACGCCCACGGACGCGTTGTCGCTCAAATGAAGGTCCGAACCCGCGAAATAGAACTGCCGTCCACCGTCATAGTCCGTGACCTCGTAGTCGATGACGATGCGCGAGCCCGCTCTTATGAACCTGGATGGGTTGAAGTATATCGCCCCGGCCGCGTAATCGACCGTATAGTCCATTCCCTTGCCGCGGCGCATGGCTATGCCGTCGAGCCACACCCTCTCCTTGTCGGGCAGAATGCTGACCGGCCGGCCGTCGCTGTCGGTGACCGCATAAGGACCGGACACCCCCTCGCGGCCCTCTATTACAGCCGATTCGGTTGTCGTCCTCGACGATGCGGCCGAAGCGCGCAGCCCGCTCTCGCCCCTCGAGGCGCTGGCGTAGAAGCCCGTCATGCTGCGCTCGAAGTTGAGCAGCTCGCCGGGGGCCTGCGCCATCTCGATATCCCCGACCCTGGCCATGGCCCTGGGCGACTGGACCTCGATGAAGACCTTGTCGAGATCGGCGAGCCTCTGGGTCTGGCCCGCCCCGTCGAAACCGAAGTCCTTGTCTGATAGCACGCCCACTACGCTCACCGACTTGCCTATGTTGCCCCCGAGCGACAGGCTGAGGGACTGGTCGATCTTGACGCCGCCGAGAGTCCCCGCTTCCATCGCCACGGTCTTGGAGCCCGAGGCGCGCAGGCTGTAACCGGTGTCCTTCATGAGGGGAACCGCCTGACCCGCGTCCTCTCCGTCGGGAGACGGCCTCGAGCCGTCCTTCCTCACCGTATTGAGTCTTCTTAAGCAGTAGTCGCCCTTGAAGAGAAACGGGAAGACCCTGTAGGATATCTTCAGGCATGAGCCGGGCGCCAGCCCGCCCCGCACGTTGACGAGTCCCGTCGTGTAATCCATGTCGTAGTGGAGCCCCTTTTCGTAACGGACTCCGTCCACGTAGACGGTTTCGCTGGCCGCTATTATCTGCCTGTGCGCGAGATGCAATATGGAGACCGCGCATGTCTCCGAACAGAAGACCTCCTCGTGCCGCGAGCAGCTTGACACGGTGGCCGCCCCGGCCCGCCCGGCGGCACAGACTGCCGCCGCGCAAATCAGGAGCAGTGCGATACCTGTTGGCCACCTACTGGATCTCAATCCTGAACACCTCCACCGTGCGCCGCCGCGTGTCGCTGACGCATACGGTGCCGTCTCTTCTGACCGCGATGAAAGTGGGCTCCTCCAGTATGCTGCTCCCGAAGGACCCGATCCGCTTGCCGCGCATGTCCAGAACGACTATTTCCTTCCTGGCGACGTCCGAAACGAGTACGTACTCGCCTCCGAAAGACGCCAGCCCGTATGGCTCCCCGAACTCATGGGAGCCGAACGGCCCAAGGAACTTGCCCACGGCGTTGAAGTGGAGCAGTCGCCCGCGGCTGGCCGCCGTCGCCACGAACAGGCCCTCGTCCAGAACGAGGCAGTCGACGTAGAGAACCTGCCCTTCACCCGGCGGCAGGGTGACATTCACGGCCTCCCTGTCGCCGTCGATGTAGACTATGCGGATGGCCTCATAAGAGGGATTGGCGGCGCATGCCTTGCCCGCCGCCCCGATACCGAAACCGGCGACGCCCTGCCCGGCGCTCACGACTGCGCGCGGCCGGCCCATCCGGTCGAAGCCGATCAGGGAACCGCCCGCCTCCTCCGAGACGTAGACGGTAAGCCCGTCGCGCACCTCCACGTCCACCAGGTGTATGCCGACGGAGTCCCGGAAATACTCCGAGAAGGGTCTCAGGTCCTCAAACGAATCCCTCAGCATCATGACGCGCGAGTTGTCGGCGTCCACTATGTAGAGTTTGCCCGAAGCGTCGAATGCGAGACCCAGAGGAGTGAAATCGAAATAGTCCCCTCCCCTGCAGGGAACCGAGATGAGATGCCCGGCTCTGAGCGCCGGGTCCGCGGTCGCCGGGTGGGCGTTATGGGCGGGAAGCGCCGTGAGACAGAGCCAGACGGCCAGGAGGATAGAGAGCGGCGGGCTTTTCTTAAGGGCCGAGCTCAGTCCGCTCTCACGTCTCATTTTCCAATCGGCAGATTAAGATAGAGGTAAGTGCTGCCGCCGTTGCTGTCGTCATAGCTGACCCTGGGCAGCATGCCCGCGTGTTGCTCGCCGCTCTTCGTGGTGACGTACAGCCCGACGAGGCTTATCATCCTGTTCAGTACCGCGAAGCCGACCATCAACGTGCTCCGCCTGTAAGACTTCCGGCTCTCAGTCCTGACGTCCCTGTATTCATCCATCGCGGCAATACTTCTCCACTCCCAGGCGTCCTCGTCGAAGTAGCCGTTGTTCTCCCAGTACTCGAGCTGCTGCTCGCGGCTGTCATAGTAAAAGCGCGCTTCGCGCAGGATGTCGACGTTGTAGACTTCATTGCTTATATAGTAGGCTATGGCCTGATAGTAATCGTCGTCCTTCTCGCCATCGACGCCCGCGTTTATCTCCGCCAGTTCCTTATAGGTGTCCTCCCGCATGCCTCCCTGATACCTGAAGTAGGCGAAACCGGCCCATACCGCGGCCTCGCCGGCAAGGTGTACCTTGGCCTGGGTCTTGTATCCCATGTAGAGCTCGCCCGTTCCCGGGACGAGCAGCGAATACAGCATGGCCCGGGACAGCGACCTGTCCCCCGCGCTTGCCCGCGCCGCGAAAGCGGATATAACAAGAACTGCGATCAATACGTAAGTTGCTAACCTCATCCCCTTAGAACCTCATCTTCACGCCAACTTTAAAAGCTGGATCAGTTATTGATTTGACCTGAAAGCTCAGGTTCATTCTCGACCCGAGCGATGCTATCTGGCTGTTGTGTATTCTCGTCAGTATGAGCGCGTCCACCACACTGACCACTCTCCCAATCAACATTATCCACGCGTACTTGTCCGCTGAGGAATAGGCGTCATTGGCCTCGTCTCTCATGCTCTTGTAAGTCAGCCTCCGCGCGGTTTCGGTCTCAATCACTTCGGGAATCTCGGAGTTGGGGTCCCACGCGTTCCAGGCATTGGTGTATATGATGCCCGCATGCTCCCAGTCGTCCCATCCGAACACGAACCTGTCGACTATGTCTATCTGCTCGTAGAAGTCGTCGTCATCGGCGAGCGGGAAGTAATAATTGAGCACGCTGTCGCACTTGTCCGGGTCTTCGAAATCGCCGCCTTCTTCGCAGAAGGCAAACTCCGTGTTGTACTGGGCGATCTCGTAATATATGTAATTGCCGAACTTCTCTTTGCTGTAATGCCTATCGGCGTATTCCCTGTAGGCATCACGCAGGTCGTCGCCCTGACCGTTGAGATCGAAGTACTTGTAAATGGACATCGCATCTATGCCAACCAGCACGCCGCCGGTTATGTAGCCCCGCGTTCCCCCCACGTACATCTCTCCGAGCCCCGGCATAAGGGCCGACAGCAGCATTGCCCTCAACGTGGACTTGGGCCTCGCCGCCTCCTCGCGGGTATGCCGGATGCTGGCGTCGTCCTCAACCGGGACGTCCACCTGCCTGAGCGTGGTCCTCAGGTAAGCATCGAAAGCCTCGGAGCTTCCCGGC
>JASFEA010000138.1:0-8187 GCA_050125095.1 bacterium | reverse complement strand
ACTTTTACGAGGTGCACAATAACGGCAACTGGTACAACATCGGCTACCTCCTGGGCATCCTGATACTGTTCGGCGGAAGCCACGGTAACAAATGCAAGAAATAGGAAACTGGGTGCATAACCGGCTGTGCTCTCGATCTGTGAAAGGAGGCAAGAAAGAGTCAAGAATAGGGCGCTATGTCCCACTATTGACCGGCGCCTACGGCCAGATTGCAATAAATCTACTCCCATATTTGACATAAAGCATGGATTGCGATATAATTAGTTTGTAGAAACTCGACAACGTCACGTACGTGTTATTCGGAGGCACGACCGGGGATGGTTCGTGCCTTTTAGTCTAGTGCAGTGTAAGAACGAAAGGCGAGCAAGGAGGCTCAGGCAGAGGTTGAGGTAATGGAGGTAATATGATGTTTAATAAAAGGTTAGCAGTACCTGCATTCATCGTTCTCGCGCTTCTCGTCGCCCTAATCGCCACAGACGGCGCCGCCGCCAAGGAGAATGTTAGGGCAGCCAGGGCCCGGGCATCCGAGAGAATGGCCAACATGAGAATCTCAGGCCTATCGGACGTCACCATTGAATGCGGGCAGTCCACGGAGCCAGCCAACACGGGTTACCCCAGGGTGACCGGCGACTACCCGCCGTTCGAGCTGACTTACGCCGACCTGGTCTCGCCCGGCAATTCCGCGGGCAGCTACACTATCACGCGCGTCTGGACGATCGCCGACGCATACGGTAATGAGAAGATGGACACCCAGACCATATCGGTCACCGACACGCAGCCGCCCGAGATCGCCTGCCCCGATGACGTCACATTCGAATGCGACGCCCTGGGCGATTTCGGTGTAGCGACGGCCGAGGACAACAGCAAGGTAGATCCCGTCATCACTTATCAGGACACGATAATATGGCAGCGCTGCGAGCATGAATACATAAAGATACGCACCTGGACGGCCACCGACCAGTGCGGCAATTCGGCCTCATGCGAGCAGACCATAAACATCAATGACAGTACGGCACCGGTAATCATATGCCCCAATGACACGACGATATCCTGCGAGGAGCTGGGCCAGCTCGCTCACGCCATAGCAACCGACAATTGCGTCGAGGACCTTCACATGGACTATGAACCCGTTCGCGTGGACGATCCCGACAAATACAACATCCTCATCCGGACCTGGGAGGTCACTGATGGGTGCTGCAACAAGGTGGGCTGCTACCAGAGAGTGACGCTTATCGACTCTATCCCGCCTGAGATCGAATGCGCCCCGGATGACACGATCTCGTGCGAGGAGATTCCCGTATTCATAGACCCCGTGGCCACCGACAATTGCGAGCCCAGGTGCACGGTAGAAGTGCTGAGCTCAAGCCACGGCTCCGATCCCTCATCGGGAGTGGAGACGTTCACGCAGTGCTGGAAAGCCTACGATAACCTCGGCAATGAGTCGGAGACCTGCTGCCAGACCATCGTGCGCCTCCCCTGCGAAGATGAGACCTGCACCTTCACCCAGGGGGGCTGGGGCAATGGCTGTCCCAAGCCGCAGCAGGGCAACCCGGAATCGACCCAGTCCGGCTGCATAAGGGATTACTACTTCGGCGCAGTCTTCGGACAGGGCGGCGTTACCATCGGCATACCGGCCGGCGCAACGCACGGCGCCACCTGGACGACACCGGAGGCCATAGAGGACTTCCTGCCCGCAGGCGGGACCCCCGCGCCGCTTGCCGGCGACCTCTCCGATCCGACGAGCACTCCCGCGGGCATACTGGCGGGCCAGATACTGGCTCTCCGTCTCAACCGGGAGTACTCATGCGCCGGGATATTCAATATCGCCCTCAACCCCGACGCGGGCTGCCTGGGATCGATGATGATTCCCGAGAGCTGCCAGGGCAAGTTCGGCGCCATGACTGTCGACGCGTTTCTGGTAATAGCCGACCAGGCTATCGCCGGGGTCACCGGTGTGCTCGATCCGTACGGCGCGAGCTTCTCAGATCTCAACGACGCGGCGACATGCATAAACGAGTATTACGACAACTGCGCCGAGGAAGACGACCGGGAAGCGGCCGAAGAAGTCGAGACGATAGCGCCGCTGGCTGGAACGCCTACCGAGTTCGGTATCAAAGCAGTCAAGCCCAATCCGCTCGAGACAAGCACAACCATACACTACGCTCTCCCTGCCCAGGGCAGGGTCAGCCTGGAGGTCTTCGACATCCACGGCCGCAAGGTGACGAGCCTCGTCGACGAGCACAAGTCGGCCGGCTACCATGGAGTGATATGGGACGGCAGGGACGGCGCAGGCGACAGAGCCGCCCAGGGCGTATATTTCCTGAGAATGACATTTGAGGACAGGCCCGCGGTCATGCACAAACTGGTCAAGGTCGAATAGGCGAGGTGACGTTTGGGGAAGCCCGCCGCAAGGCGGGCTTTTCCGTATGGACTTCAGGACCTCCGGGATTCATCCGGCATGGCGGCGCGGCGCGCGGGAGAGGGATAAAAGAAAGAGGGGCAGCCCGGCGGACCGCCCCTCTTCTCCACCAACCTTCTATCTCACAACCATGATCTTCCCGGTCACCACTTCTTTCGAAGTCTCAAGGTTGGCGAAATAGACACCGCTAGCCACTTTGTCGCCGTAGGCATCGCGTCCGTCCCAGGAGACGCTGAACGCCCCGGCTGCACTGGCTTCATCAATAAGCGTGGTTACCACTCGACCCGTTACGTCGAATATGGTGAGTTTGGCAGAACCCGACTCGGGCAGGCTGTACTCGATCATGGCGTCCGAGCCCGATGTCAGGATATTCGGTGAATTGATGGCCAGCGTGGTAATGACGCCTTCACCGCTGGCAATCTTCTTGGCAGTTTTACCCATGATGCGGATCGTGTCGTAGCCCTCGAAGTACTGGTCACTGACTTCGCCCGAGATCGTGACTTCGATCTCGCCGATCTCGTCGAACAGGTCCAGGACGTCCCTCCTGGAGAACTTGACCATGAGGTCGTCGATGCCGTTGGAATCGTAATCACCGATTTCGGTGGGCGTGGCCTCGGCGTAGACGGCGCCGTCAAGGGCGACCGTGGCTATGTCTATATCGGCCGGGTCCAGCCCGCCAGCCAGCTCGATATAACAGGTGACATAACGCCCGCGACTCCTGACATTTATGGTCTCGGGATTGAGCTCCACGACGGCTTCAAGCGGAACGCTCGAGGTCTCGCAACCGATGTCGCCCGCGCCGACCAGGCCGCAGGTGGGATGGTTGATCCCTGAACAAGGCGAGCAGCTGCTGATGGTGAACGGCTCATCCGGATTCTCATCAAGGCAGAAGAGCGGATCGAGACACATATTGCCGTTGACCCCGAGCTGGTTCTCAATGGAACCGGTCCAGTCGCCGTCCGCGTTCCCGTAGATGTCGCTGCAATAGAATGCGGGAATGCTGTACGCGTCACCCACGCTCACGGCCGCGCCGCTAAGCGTGTAGGACACGATGGTATTGAAGAACTCGGGATCCGAATCGTCGGTCGAATAAACCGAACCGCCCGTCGTACTCGCGTTCTCGAAGAAGGTGACATTGGTGACAGTCGGCTGTGAGCCGCCGCCGCAGTACATGCCACCACCGGCATGCGTCGCCACATTGCCGGAGAAGATGCAGTTGTGTATGGTCGGTGATGCCCTCCAGCACCATACGCCGCCACCCTCGTAACCGTAGCCGTTGGTGACGGTAATGCCCTCAAGTACGGAGCCCGAGCCTTCATACGAATAGAAAAGGAATCCCCTGCTGTAATTGCTCGAACTGCCCTCGCAATCAATCACGCAGTTGAATGGATTCCCACTCGCCGAGCTGATGATGATTGCCTTGCCGTTGTAACTGACATCGGTATTTCCACTACCTGTGAAAACGCCGTCAGCCAGTAGCAGGATGTCGCCGGCCGTAGCTGAATCGACGCCCGCCTTGATCGTAGGCGCATCGCCCGCACCGTCCGGGCTGATATGCCAGACGCGCGCTGAGGCAGGCACCGCGAAAGCGATGACGGCGATCACCACTGCAAGCATGAGCCGTTTCATTAGCGCTCCCTCCTTCCAGAGTTCCCATTTGTCGGGATGTTCACTGACTTTTGAGACTCTTGACGATGGGTCTCAGACGGGCGCAGAGCAGCCGGATGTTGCTAAACGCTTTTAGCAACCGTCCGGATTGCAATCTGCAATGGCTACCCGCTCCGGGCCCTCTCCGGTCCGGCTTCCGTATCGGCTGCAGGCAGCCAGATCAGACCTGCTCCAGCCCCCGTTTGCCCGATTGCATCCGTCGATTATTCAACTGGCACTTCTCGCTTCCTTATTTATGGCAAGAAGCGTGCCTGCAACCGTGGAAGAAAGGCGCCTGTAATGGAAGTGGAGAGGACTAGCGGAGGAGGACGATTTTGCGCGTTTCAGTATGCCCGCCTGCCTCCAGCCGGCAGTAATATACGCCGGGTACGGCCGGCTGCCCGAAGAGCCCGGCCCCATCCCACCTGATGCGGTGAGAACCGGCGGGCATCACGCGGTCGGCGACCACCCGGACCAGGCGCCCCTGAGAATCAAATACCTCGAGGCGAACGAGGCTCACGACGGGCATCTCCAGCCTCAGGGTCACGCCTCCCGTCGAGGGATTCGGAGACGGCGGAAGCAGGCGTGCGGGCAGAATGACCGCCGGCTTGTCGGCCACACCGGCACTGCCCAGATAGTAGGTATAGAAAATGTCACGGTTGTAGACGGGCACCCCGTCGTCCATAATGGGCTCGTCTCCCGGGAGCACCGACCGGACGTAATCGACCTTGACGCCATCCGGGTAGACGGTGACGCGCAGGTGTCCGGAGTTCTCATGTAACACACCATGCGTGTAGCCGCCATCCTCAAGGAAGCCCGACGAATAATCGGGATCCCACGGCACCGGGCATGTCTGGTAGACCACGCCGTCCAGGTCCTGCTTCGCGAAGCAGTGGTCGTGGCCGTGGAAGAAGATGTCGACCCCTTCGTTTACGAGGATATCGTGCACGGGTCCGTGCGACCAGCCAGGGCGCTTGACGTCGAACAGATCCGCGCCATCGCGGTTCTCCCCGCCCCATTCATAGGACGCCAGCCCCGCGACGGAGAACTTGGCGGCCTCTATGCCCCCCCTTCCATAAGGAGTGGGGAACATGCCGCCAGACATGACGCCCCCCGTCATGTGATGGCAGAACACGAATTTCCATGTGGCGTCGGAATCGTGGAGGGTGTCGTAGAGCCAGTTGTACTGGTCCTCGCCGAGCGTCCAGTCCCATGCGTCATTACTTCCGGTGTAGCCGTCGTCGAAGTAGTTATGCGGCTTGGTGGTGGTGTACCAGAACGGGTCAAGCACTACGAAGAGGGCGTCGCCCCACTCCCACGAGTAGTAGTTCTCCCTGATGCCGCAGCCCGGCGTTTCGTCCAGGCTGCCGCCGTAGAAGGCGTTGGGCATCGGGTTGGGGATCACCTTTTTCCTGGCGCAGGTACTCCACACCTCAAGCGAGTCATCCTCGTTCATGGCCCGCCACCCCTGCTCGCCCTCGTGGTTGCCTAGCACCAGGAAAAACGGCGCCGAATGGGCCAGCAGGCCGATGAATCGCCTCTGAACCAGATAGCGGTCGAGCGCCTCCTCCGGGGTCATGGCGTCCCGCCCCCTGAGATCGGTGTTCGAGAAGTCACCCATGTCGAGGTGGAAGTCGGGCGTATCCAGAAGCGCGTTTGCGAGCGTGACCGTATAGAGACTGCAACCCTCCGCGTATTCGGCCTCGTTGTAGAGAGCGTCGTGGATCTGGGCGTCGGCCTGGATGGTAAAAGTGAACTCCGAATCCGGAGGCCTCTGCGTGTGGAAGACCGCCTCCGGCCCCTCCGCATATGGGCCCACTCCCGCCTCCCGGTAGCGCACCCTGTAGTAGTACTTCTGGTTCGGGATGAGCCCGTAAATGGCAAGGTCGATCGGCTCGCCCGGCGGGTGGCCGGTGATGGGGATGGTGTAGTAATCGTAGACTCCCGGCTGCAGTCCATAGTCTATATAGAAGTCGATGCTCATGAGATTGAGCGCGTTCACCGTAACCGACGTGGCCGTGGGCCTTCCGAGTATGGGCGGCGCGATGAAGGCGTCCCCCACGGTCGGATAGATTTCAAGAATGGCCGGCGATCTCTCTCTGAGCGGCATGCCGGAGTCCTCGAAGTAAAGCGTATTGATATCGGCCGATGGAGTGTTGAAGTCCTCGACCGTGAGAATGAGCGTCTTCCCCTCAGGGCCGGAGCCCCAGCCGGGCCGGGCCAGGATCTCATTGAGCACAGGGGCGATGTCCGGGCTGCTGTAATAGAGCGGCAGGTTGAAGCACGACGACTTCCACTCCTGGATAATTACCCACCCCGCGATGGCACTGGTCTTGGGAAGATCGGATGGCAGGCGTTCAGACGAAGGCGGCTCTGGGCTGTCCTCGTCCACTCCCCTGATGACGAGACCCAGATACGAGTTCACATTCCCTCCCTGCGCGGCGAATCTCAGCCGGGCATACTTGACCTCCTGGCCCTGCTCGATATCGGGAACATGAAAACGCATGCCGGCTATAAAGGACTTGGCGAAGGACCTTCCGATCACGTCGCAGTAACTGGCGTAGCCGCTCTCATACCAGTTGCTGTGGACCTGGGTGCCGTCGTCGGCGTTGTCCTGGATCATATAGGCGTAAGGCTCCGACCGGGACTCTCCGGCCGCGAGCAGGAGCCCTGCCACAAGCAGCAGATATGCTGTCAGCCTACCCGCCGAATACGCAGACGGCCTCATAGAACCCCCCTGGCTACAAGATGTAACCACCCCCGCCGGAGTATGGATCAAGGTCCTCTCCGGGTCGGCCTGTTCAGGGGATTGGGATCCCTCCCTATCCTCACCGCTCGCTCTATTAAGAGCTTATCACAAATCACGCGAGAATGCAAAACCCGGAGGCGATTATTCTGGGCCGCATGAGGGCCCGATCGGATGAGGACAAAAAAAGGGGCACCCGGAGGTGCCCCAAAAGAAGCTAAAAGTTGCTACCTGTAGAGAGCCTTGATAGTACCCCATTGCACCGGCTCATTGGCCGTCGGGCAGTCGGGACAATCAGGCGTTACCCACTCCCAGCCGTCGATGACCAGGTCCTGCGTGGAGCCGGAGTCGTCGATGGTGAATGAGTGGTTGCCTGTGCCTTCCCATGTTGAGCAGTCGTCCTTCTTGTACTTGTACTCGACATAAGGGTTGCTGCCCGCCAGGAAGACCACGTCCACCTGCCAGAGGCCCGGACTCAGGCTCGGGCAGCTCTGGATCATGCTTACGCCATCGCCCCACGTGGTGAGCTCAGCGGCCGAGCCCGTTACGCAGACATCGCCTGACGTGGTCACGCCGGTCGTAAGACACAGGTGGAACCTCACCGTTACGTCCTGGGAAGTGACGAGAGTGATCGGCAGGAAGAAGTTGGGTGGATTGCCTGCCTGGTCGTTTCCGTAGCACTCGGTGCTGTCGGTAACATCGAGTACGCGAACATAGTACTCGACGGTATCGCAACCGTGGCCCTGCGGAATCGTACTGGTATACTCGTCGTTGTTGCCGACGTCGACGTTGTAGGTCATGGCGACTTCGGTGAAGGTGCCGGCGTCGTGGCACTTGTAATAGAGATACGCCTCAAGACTGTCGCCCTGTCCCGCCTGATCCGTAACGCCTTCTTTCCAGATCTGGACATACACCCCGATGTTGTCATTGGTAGTGTAAACCGTGCCGTTGTTGGGCCATACATTACCGCACCAACCCACGGCGCCCAGGGCCGTTGACGCTACCGCCAACAGCAGAGCAACTGCCAACATTCCGCTAGCAAACCTGCTCATCCTGCTACCTCCTTTCAAGGCCCACCTGACGTGGCGAGCCCCTTTGGTCTCTAACCTGCAGCCTCAAGCTGCGTTGTCATATCCAGGCCTTTTGATGCCGGAAAAGTGCGGAGGTCGCCTTCTCTGTAATGGAGAATGCACGCCGCCCCCCCCTTCGGCCCTCTACATTATATCAAAACGGCTGCACTATGTCAAAGCGCCTGAAGGGGTTGGACTACTTCGCCATCCGGCCCGCCACACTCATAATGGTCGTAAAATAGACTTTACACTGGCCTAAAACGTACCTATAATATCTATGGTATGAGACCCCTGTACTCGCATTC
>JASFEA010000137.1:0-8212 GCA_050125095.1 bacterium | reverse complement strand
ATGGCCGGGGTGGGCCTCGTCTTCGGGCACAATCTCGGAGGCGGAGCCGGCCTCGGACGCGGTATGGCCATGGGCCTCGTTGCGGCGCTCTTCTATGCGAGTTTCGTGCTCGCCACCCAGGAAGGCAGGAAGTATCTCGACACCGTCGCATTCCTCTGGATAAGCACTCTGGGCGCCGCGGCCGCGCTGCTCGTCATAAACCTCATCTTGAGAAGCTCCCTTACCGGTTTCAGCGGCCGGACCTATCTGAGTTTCATCGCGCTCGGGGTCATAGTCCAGTTTATGGGCTGGTTGCTGATCAACTACTCCCAGGGCTACCTCCGGGCCGACCTGGTGGCTCCGGTTCTGCTCGGCCAGCCGGTGCTGACCGCGCTCCTCGCCATACCGCTCCTGGGGGAGATGCTAACGTTCTGGCATGTCGCGGGCGGGCTTACGGTTCTGATCGGGGTATATATCGTAATCTCGAGCAGGCACCGGAGGCTCAGGCGCGAGGGCGCGAGCATTATCGCCTCAGAGGCGGTCCGGGCCGACGCGTGATGCGATCCACTCTCTAAGAGAGGGGCCGATTTCTATATCGTCGATTTCCCGCGGGTCTATCGATCTCTCGTGATAGATGGCGCACACCAGGTCGTCCAACGCTGCCGCCTTCCGGCCTGGCGCGACGTCGGCATGCAGATTGTAGGGATAGCCGTATGTTTCCGGCAGCACCCGCGTGCGCCGGCTTTCCAGGCGAGTCGCGATGAGAGTGCTGAGCACGGCCTGGTGCAGGAAGATCCGGTGGCGCCCGTCCCTGCATGGGCCGGCCTGGAAGTCACGGTCGACCACGAGTTCTTGGAAGCACTCGAACCATTTTCGGAGAATCCCCGCCGACGGATTTACCGCGAAAGCCGCCGAGTTGTAATACGCACGGATGCGTTCCCTGTCCACGAATGATTCCACCGTCCTCTCAACGTCGCTCACCCCTGCGGCCTCATAAACCTTGCTCCAGAAGTCGTCGGGCCTCTCACGGGATATAAGGCCGACGTTCCTTATGTGAACCGGTCGCACGGCAGCGTCCCGGTCGGAGCCCAGGTTGAATAGCAGAGGAGGCGCTAATACGAGGCAGTCCGCCGTCAGGTAGACAAGCGACCGGACGTGAGGCGCGGCGCCGGCCTCGGCGGCCATACAGCCGTAGACCTTGTCGCCGTAATCATACTTCCGGACGGATTCCGGGACCGTGAGTGGTGCGATCTCGACGCCGCGGTCTTCCAGGCTGTCACATGGCACCATATCCGGGCGGGAAGACAGCACCTTGATGGGATAATCGCTCATGGCGCCGCCGAATGAACGGATGCTGTCTATGAGAATGCGCGCGCAGTCGCGCTCCCTTATGGAGCTCACCCTTATAAGGAAGACGGTGGGCGCCTGTCGGTAGTCGCTCACCTGCACCTATCTCACCAGCACGACTTTCTGCACCTGGCCTGTTCCGGCCCCGGTCTTCAGGGACAGGAAGTAGACGCCCGGCGGGTTGCGTTCGCCGGATTCGTTCATTCCGTCCCAGGCGACCTCGTAGGCGCCGGGCACATGAGGCCGGTCGATGAGCGTCCTGACCAGCCGGCCTGCGGCGTCGTAGACTCTGAGCTCCACTCTCGCCGGCCCGGCTATGTCATACTTGAGGACCGCGGCCGAGCCCGCCGGGTTGGGGCGGGCGGGATGTAGCATTGTACTCGCCGGGCCGCTGTCTCCGCGTGCGACGCCGTTTACGCCGCTCAGGTCATCGCACATCACGCCCATATGGGCGAACGTCGCCACGCACGCCTTTACGAACTCGACATAGAAGCCCATGTCGAGGGTCTGAAGCATATCACTTGAGGTGTGATAGTAGGGCGTGAAGTCGTCCCAGTCCTCTATGGCGAGAATGGCCGCATAGCCGTAGTTCCAGAACGAAGAGTGGTCGCTGGCCGTGAGTCCGTTTTCCCAGATGTTGGGTACCAGGTCCAGGTCATAGGCGTCGATGACATCCACGAAGAGGTGCGCGAGATCCATGCTCGCTGGCGTGCCGTCCTCGTCGGCGTGCAGGTCCATGTCCTTCCGGCTTCCCGTCGTATTGTAGGCGATCATGTCGAGGTTGAGCACTCCGACGATTTCCTCTCCGGCCTGGTAGCTTCGCTGCGCGTAATAGTAGCTGCCGTAAAGCCCCTGCTCCTCTCCCGTCCAGAGGGCGAAGCGCAGGGTGTAATGCCAGGTGTACCGGCTCATGATGTCGGCCGCGATGAGCACCGCCACCGAGCCGCTTGCATTGTCGTCCGCGCCGGGGGCCGGCCCGGAGGAGGGCATGTCGTCGACGTGCCCGCAGATGATCACTATGCTGTCGGGACTGACCTGTCCGGGGATCTCGGCGATCACGTTGGGATAGCCGGACCCTCCCCAGACGTGGTATTCGACATCGAGCCCGAGGTCCTCAAGATGCTCTCCCACGAACTCGGTCGCCCTGGTGATGGGCGTACCGCTGTATGTATTCCTTGTCTCTATGGTGTAGGGACTCCCGCCGATGTTGACCGGCCACTCACCGCTCAGGTCGCCGGTGTAGGCGTAAACCGTCAGGCTCTCAACGGCGTCGATCATGTTCTCGACGTCGGGGTCGGGGCTGATGGACAGGGGAGCGGGTCCCGTGCGCGCTGGCCCCGGGTAGGGCTTGGGCTCGGTGATTATGGCCCTGAGGTCGACGCCGGCTCCGGCAAGGCGCACGGCCTCATCAGGCGACATGGCGAGAACCGCCCGGTTGGCCTCGCGGTAGAGCAACTCGCCATAGGCAGCCCAGTCGGGTTCGGGGGTGTTGGGGAGAACAAGGCATTCGTAATACTCCTTGCCCGAGATGTCGTGGTCGAGAACCTGCGCCTCGAGGCCCGGCGTCTCGAGAGCCCCTGCAGGCCCCGTCCCCGTAATAAGCACGATGCCTTCCGGGCCCGTGCTGCGCGCGTATACGGGAATGCCGCTGGCCCTAAGGGCATCGAGGCCCGATTCATTCTCTATGACAATCCGTGCGAGTCCACCGCGGGGAGCGGTCGCGCCCGGACAATGCGGAACCACAATGAGCCCGGCCATGAGAAGCACCGCCGCGGCCAGCAGACTTCGAAGTTTCATCTTGAACCACCTTCTTGTTATGTGTTGCTACGCTGTCTACAATATCCTCTTTCCATAATTATACAACAAACGGGCGGCCGGGGACAGCCTGTTGGAACGCCCTCGGAATCGCACCGTGCGCCGCGCGTCCCTGTCGGATCGGCGCAGGTTATGGTATAATGTAATGCGGATACTGAGAGAAAGCGGATAAATCACATCAACGGGGGACAACGGTGAAATCGAATACGGCTGGCACATTTGCTACGGCATTACTCTGCGCGGCACTTCTCGCTGGCAGCGCGTCTGCTGCTTCCGCTCAGGCCGAGCGGGTCTCGGGTTTCGCGGTTGGGGAGGGCCGGGCCACGGTCACACTGCACGCATCCGACTACGCATTTGCGGGCCCGGTTGACGCCCGCAGCATAGACATGCAGGGATTCGGTCGTCTGGGTCGTCCCGGCCGGCCCGATTTGCCCATGAAGAGGTTCCTTATAGGTCTGCCTCCCGGCGCCCGGGCGCTTTCGGTGGAGGTTATCGGGGCCGGCACGAGCAGGCTGCCCGGTGAATACCGCATAAGGCCGTACGCGCAGGTAATGCCTCTTCCCGATGCTCCCAATTTCTCCGGGCACATGGAGAGAATGCGGTCGGAATATCGGGCCGGTCACGACGCGGCCTACCTTGCTGACGGCCCTTGCCCTGAGCGTATCGCCTGGCTCGACGCATCCGGCGGGCTCCGCAAGTACGCTTACGCGTCGGTGGCATTCTGCCCTTTCACATACCACCCGCAGTCGGGAAACCTGGATTATCACAGCGATGTGACGGTGGCGATTACATACTCGATGCCCGAGCCCGGAAGTGAGGAGGAAGAGCACGCGCGCCGCCTCCTCAGCGACGCCGTGGCTGACGAGAGGGCCGGACGCCTCTTTTCCAATTACGGGGACATCGCCGGGCTCTATGAACCCGACGCCCGAGGCGCCGTGCCCCTCGACGCGACATACGACTATGTCATCATAACGACGAGCGCGCTTGCCGGCGCCGTCGCCGCATCCGATTTCCCTGCCTGGAAGACGGCGCTGGGGCACAACTTGAGGACGGTTCTCGTCACGGACACGGAAATCACGAGCCAGCCCGGCGCAGACCCGGGCGAGCAGATCCGGAACTTCCTCAGGGCCTATTACGCGACCTGGGGAATCGAGTACGTGCTCCTGGTCGGGGACTATGCCACTGTCCCAATGCGCATCTGTTATCCCGACTCGGCTTATCACGTTTATGACCCCAGCGACCCGGGCCTCGTGGCCCCGGGGACGCCGACCGACCACTATTACGCCGATCTCTCCTTCACCGACGCGGACTCCTGGGACCTGGACGGGGACGGCTATCCCGGCGAATACCGCCAGGACAGCCCCGACTTCCTGGCGGAGGTCTCTGTGGGCCGGGTGCCGGTCAACAACCTCGCGCGCATTACCTACGCGCTCAATAAAAGCGTCGCCTTTGAACAGGATACGGGCGCGTGGAAAAACAACGCCCTTCACGCGGCGGCTATCCTCTTTTTCGAGAACCAGAACTACAGCGGCTATCCCTTCATCGACGGGGCGACTGTCATCGATTCCATAGAGCGGGGCCTCCTGGGCGGGTGGACGGTGACCCGCATGAGCGAGCAGTCGGGCCTCGTAACATCGCCTTTCAGCTGGCCCGCCATCACCGAGTCGGCTTTCAACACGGCCTGGCGGACCGGCCAGCACGCGGTTGTCAACTGGTCGGGGCACGGCTGGTCCGACGGGGCATACAGGACGGTCTGGGAGTGGGATGACGGCGACGGCGTGCCCGAGTCCGGAAACGGGGAGATGCGGAGTTACCAGTTCATTCATGTATCCACATCCGACCTCGACGATGACTACCCATCGGTGGTCTTCGCCATCTCCTGCAATGTCGGATATCCCGACCCCAATCCCTACGGCAACTGCGGCGTTGACCTCTTCACTCTGCCCGGCTGGGGGGCGTCCGTGGGCATGGTGAGCGCGTCCCGGCCCGCGTCCATCTCGGGCGACTGGATGAACTACCCGGGAGGTACCGAACAGATATGCTACGAGTTCAACCGCTACCTCATCGCCGAGGGCGAAAGAGTAGGGGACGCCCTGTATGACGGCAAGTATTACGCGACGAGCTTATACGGCTGGGACGCGGTGTATGAATACATGAACCAATACAACTACAACCTCTACGGCGACCCGGCGCTCGAGCTGGGGGGCGCCTCGGCCGGCGTTGTTGGGGGCCGGTCCCAGGACGCAGGCGCGGCCCTCAGGCTGCTTCCCGCCGATCCCAATCCGTTTGCATCGTCGACCTTGCTTCGCTTCGTGCTTTCGGCGGCGGGGCCGGTGCGCGTCTTCGTGAGCGACGTGACCGGAAGGCAGGTCGCGCTGCTGGCGGAAGGCGAGTATGAAGCGGGTGAGTTCACCGTGACCTGGGAGGGAACCGGCGCCTCAGGCGAGTCCCTGGCGCCGGGACTCTACTTTGCCGTCGTCGAGTCGGGCGAAAGCCGGGCCGTCCGCAAGATGGTGTTTATCAGGTAACCGGAAGGGCCCATGCGCGCGCCTTTTTCTCTTTGCGGCCATTCTTGACATCTCCTTATCGCCGCGGTAAAATCACTGGGTTTCAGGTCTGCCGGATATCGCAGGAAGGATGGGAGTATGGATACACATAATACAAAGCGAGGCCGCAGGAGGGCCTTCCGCGACCTGCTTGTCGCTCTGCTCGTGATCGGTTCGGTATGGGGATTCCTGGAGGTCGTGCTCGGCGGCGCCATGAAAGCGGGCAGCATACCTTACAAGGGGGACGTGCTCACCGGGCTGGGCATGATGCTCATGGGCATCGCCGTCGCCATGTACCGGAGGCCCCTGATGCTGTTGGCCATTGCTGCGGTTGCAGTCGGCGTGCGGCAGCTGTCCGTGCCTGTACTCCACCTCTCCACGTTCTGCAAGGCCAACTCATGCATCGCCGTCCTGCTGGGGGGCGCGGCCCTGGCCGGCGCGTCGGCGCTGGCGGGCAGGCGCCTGGAGCGCGGAGTGGGATCCCGTGTGATTACGGGTTTCTCAGCGGGACTCGCGGCTGCCACCAGCTTCTTCTTCATCGGAATGCGCGTGGCGCCGTGCCGCTATCTTCTCTCGTTCAACAGGCCGGGAGGGTTGGTGGCGTTCCTGCAGGCTGAGGGCCTTATCTGGGCGGCCCTTTGCGCGGTTCTTTTCCCGGTCGGCTACAGGCTGGGGGAGAGCCTTAGGGACAGGGTATTCGATATGCGTGCAACTCGGCCCGCGTTCTATTACGCGGCGTCGGTGACTCTGGTCATCTGCTGCTGGGGTATCAGCGCCATCGCGATAGCGCGCGGATTGTAATCCCGCGGAGACTCGGCCGCTAAAGGCCGGGAAGGTCGGCGCGCTCGAGGTAGTCGATATCGTACCTCAGCATGCGGTATATTGTTGCTCGCTTGCCCTCGGCATCCTTCTTGCTGCTGTTCTCGAAGTTACGGAATTCCCATACCTTGTCCCCGCCGGGCGTCACCTCGAAGGCGCAGCCCCTGGTGCTCTCGGTTATGAGGGTGTTTCCGTTGGGGAGGCGCTGGTTTGCCCCCATGACATCCGAGTAGAATGACTCGGGTGGGTCCCCCTTGTATTCCCAGACCACCTTGCGCTTGACCGGGTCGACCTCGATTACCCTGGAGTATCCCCTGTCCGGGTAGCCGTTGTCGAAGACCAGGATGTTCCCATTGTCCAGCAGCGCGGGATGGTGGGGGCGTTCTATCTCTCCCGGTCCCCAGGTCCAGACGATCTCCTCCTTCTCAACGTCCATTATGCCCACAAGATCGAGATTGCGGATGCAGAACAGGACATCTCCCCTGCGCGCGACTCCGATGTCCCGCCCGATCACCTCGACGGTGTTTGCGTGGAATACGTCGTAGCTCTGGGTGGGCACCACCCGGCGCCTCCTGAGGTCCTCGTCCGCCAGATTCATGATGCCGAGTATGGTTTCCTCCATACTGCCGCCGAGCAGATCGTGAAACGAGATCTTCTTTTTGGGCGCCCCTTCAGGGTCCAGGACCACAAGGCTGTTGTCGCGTATTTCATAGGGCTGCCGCTTGGTCTGTGACGGGTATTTCACCTTCCGGATCTCCTTGGCCAGGACCAGGATATCCCCGTCCCCGGTGACCTGGAAGTCGTGATGGAACTGCGGTCTGACCGACCCCTTGAACAGGGGGCTGTCCGCCGGGCGGCTGGACCATATCACTTCCGAGTTCCAGTCCATCTTAACGAGGCCGTAACCCACGACGATTATAAAGAGGTTCCCCTGCCGGTCCATCTCCGAGTAAAGCCACCTGTCGCCGGCGGCTTCGTCCGGATGCCAGGAGTGAAGCACATTTCCGTTCATGTCGAGAAGGTGGCAGCCCCCCACTTCATTCGAGGTAAGCAGGTTGAGGCCGGTTGATGCGCGGTCTTCATCATAGAGGCTCACGCCGCGCATATCCGGGCTGGGATCGTGTTCCACATGGGTGACATAGGGGAGGGAACGGAACCTCTCCATGTCCCTCTTGCTCAATGTGCCGGGCTTATCGGCTTTGCCTTCCGGCTCACCGCCGCATGAGAGTACGAGGACGCATAGCGCGGCAGCGGATAAGGCAACAGCGAACATGCAGGTTGCGAGGCTTCGTGTTGTTTTTGCTGTGCTCCATCGGCGCGGTCTCATAGCGCTACTCCCGCGTGAGCGCGCTTATGAGTTCGCCGGCATCCGGGAAGGACTTGATGAGATCTTCTCTCCTGGCGTGCTCGTAGTCGGCCGGGTCGAATCCCGGGGCCATGGTCGTGCCCAGCAGGGCGAACCTGCCGCCGTATACCAGGCGTGAGCCCTGCCAGACGCCCTTTGGGACCACTACCTGGAGTTTCATGCCGCCGGGGAAGTCGGCGCCCAGCGTCACCTTCCTGACCGCCCCGCCGGGAAAGAGGTTGAGCATCTCGACCGGGTCGCCCAGGTAGAAGTGATATAATTCATCCGAGCGCAGTCTGTGCATGGCGGAGAAGGTGTCCGGCGTAAGCAGGTAGTAGATGGCCGTCGCCAGCGACCGCGG
>JASFEA010000136.1:0-8212 GCA_050125095.1 bacterium | reverse complement strand
AAGACCACGATGGTAGCGGATGTCCACACCGACACGAACAGCGGCATGGTTCTCGAGGAAGGATGCGGCTATGTCGAACTCATAGCGGTTGCCTGGAGGGACAGGAGCGGCATATGGCTCGCGGCGGGCCCGGAGATGTCCTACTACGAATTCAAGCATCCCATGTCGAACCGCCTGACGGACGAAGCCTGGCGGAAGATACTGGAGCTTGACAAACCGGATCCACCGCCATGGACGGCGTCGTACCGGAGATAAGAAAGACATTGAAATCTCGTCTTTAGGCCTGTATAGACGGGGTATGTGATAAGGCAGCTGAAGAGCCGGGCAGGAAGACAAGGAGAAGAAAACGTGGCAAAGCCAATTGCAGTAGCGTTCCTGTTGATATTGCTGATCGCAGTCCCGTCCGTTTACGGCGCAGGCCTATACGTAGGGGGTAGCCTGGGTGCATCCTTCGCGAAATACGAATGGGAGGATATCGACGAGGAGGACTTCAAACTCGACGGCGCCGATTTCGCGTTCAAGATATTCGGAGGCTACAAGTTGATCCCGTTTCTGTCGGTCGAGGGGGGATACCGCGACCTCGGCAAAGTAACCGATGGTGAAGACGAAGACCTTTATGTTGCCGAGACCAGTGGCTGGGACGTAGAGGCGATGGGCATACTGCCGCTCGGCATCGCCCATCTCTGGGCCAAGGCCGGCTACATATTTTGGAGCAGCGACTCCCGGATGGGTAATGAGACCGGGTCGGACAGCGGCTCCGACTTCATGTGGGGAGTCGGTGGCGACTTGTCCATACTTGGGATCGCGGTCCGGGTCGAGTGGGAGAAATTCGAAATCGAGAATGCCGATCATATATCCATGTTCAGCGGGGGAGTAACCTTGGGATTTTAGCAAACCTGGCATACCTGGGGTCAGGTCTTGAAATGCACAAACTCCAGGGGTCAGGTCTTAGAATGCACAGTCTGTACACCACGGGGCTGTCGCCGCGTGCCGTACTGTGCATTCTAAGACCTGACCCCGGGTCTTTTGGAGGCCGCTTTGCTCTTCTATGAAGGCAGGCATTACGATCTCAGAGAGATGCATCCCGTGGATGACATCCCCTTCTGGGAGAAAGTTGCCCGGAAGTGCGGCGGCACGGTGCTGGAGCTGGCATGCGGCACCGGCCGGATAACCATCCCCCTTGCCGAGGCCGGCCTTACTATCACCGGGCTGGACCGGCTGCCTTCCATGCTGAATGAGGCGAGGAAAAAAGCCGCGGCCGCCGCTCTGGACATCGGTTGGGTGGAAGGCGACTTCCGGGATTTCGACCTGGGGCAGACTTATTCTCTTATTTTCATCCCCTATAACTCCATGAATCACATCGAAACTCTTGAGGACATGGAGGCCTGTCTCCGCTGCGTAAAGAACCACATGGCTCCGGACTCGCGGTTCGCCTTCGACATCTTCAATCCCCGGCTGGATATTCTCTTGAGGGACCCGTCGAAGGAATACCCCCACTCGTCGTACGAAGATCCGGAAGGCGCCGGGAGAATAGAGATGACCGAGAACAATGTCTATGATCCGGCGACCCAGATAAACACGGTGAGGCTCTATTACAAGCTCCCCGGTGGCGGCACCGACAGGTACGATCTCATATGCAGGATGTGGTATCCGCAGGAGATAGACGCCGTGATCGAATACAACGGCTTCGAGATCGAGAAGAAGTATGGCGACTATGACGAGTCTCCTTTTCGCGGAGACAGTCCCAAGCAGATCGTGATTTGCAGGAAGTCGCGCTAGTATCCGGGATATAGAGAGATTGGTGAGGGAGCTGCCTTATGCCCGACAAAGACGTCCCGGCTGCGATTGTCTTCGGGCCGATTCCATCCCGTCGTCTGGGAAGGAGCCTCGGGGTAAACAACATCCCCCCCAAGGTCTGCACCTACTCCTGCGTCTATTGCCAGATAGGGGTTACCGGAAGAATAGCGATGGAGCGCGGGGCCTTCTACGAGCCGCAGCGCATATACGAGGAAGTCGCGCGGCGCGTGGACACCTTCAGGCCGCTTGGCGAGGGGATTGACTATATCACTTTCGTTCCGGACGGCGAACCCACGCTGGATATTAACCTCGGTGAAGAGATAGGCCTCATCAAGTCGCTGGGCATACGAATCGCAGTCATCACCAACGGGACCCTTCTCAGTCTCCCCGAAGTGAGGAGAGGTCTTGCCAAAGCCGATTGGGTGTCGGTCAAGATAGACGCCGCGACGACGGAAGTCTGGCGCCGGCTCAACCGCCCGCACAAGGGCCTCTCCCTGGATACGATCAGGGGCGGGATACTCGAATTCGCCGGGGGCTTCTCCGGCGACCTCATGACCGAGACCATGCTGCTCGAGGGTTACAACGACAGTGAAAAGGAGATCAAGGGAATCGCTTCATTCGTGGAGAGGATCGGTCCCGGGAAAGCCTATCTTGGCGTTCCCACGAGGCCGCCGGCTCTCCCATCCGTGAGGCCGGCGCCGCCCGAGGCGATTAACCTGGCTTATCAGGCCGTAACCGGCGCCGGGATCCCCACCGAACTCATGGTTGGATACTCGGGAGACCCGTTCTCCTCGACCGGGAACGCGCGGGCCGACATCCTCAGCATCTCGGCGGTTCATCCCATGCCGGAGGCGGGCGTGAGGGATCTCCTCGCGCGTTCGGGCGAGGGTTGGGACGTTGTGAAGAACCTCATAACCGAGGGCCTTCTCCTCGAAGTCGAATACCTCGGAGAGAAGCACTACCTCAGGAACTTCAACCAGAAGATCGGCTGAACCACAACCCCTCGTAGGTCTCGTAGCCCTCGGTGCGCACCGGAGCGACGTGGGACGAGAGCTTCATGCCGATTTCGGGCTCGTCAACCGCCAGCCGGCCCAGCGCCCGGACGCCGCTCTCAAACTCCACGATGCCTAAGGTTATGTAGCGTTCCTCGAAAGCAAGCGAGAGATTGTAGACGCGGGTAAAGGTGAGCAGGGTCGCCTTGCCCTCGAGCGGGACAAGGTCGAACCTGGTTTTGCCGCATGCCCTGCAGCACCTGTGCTCGGGATAGGCAATGGCGCCGCAGCCCTTGCAGACGTATGCGGTGACTTCTGCCATGGTCTAACCCTCCCTCTCGAGCACAAAACACAGCACGTTGTTGCCGAACCCGCCGAAGTTGCATGTGAAACCGACTTTCGGGTTCTCAAGCTGCCTCTCGCCCGCCTTGCCCGCTAGCTGCCATGCGATCTCGACTACCTGGGCGACGCCGGTCGCGCCCACTGGATGCCCGCGGGCCTTGAGGCCTCCCGAGACGTTGATGGGAATGCTGCCGTCGGGCCGGGTCTCGCCTTTCTCGAGAGCGATGTGCCCGGTGCCCTTCTTGAAGAACCCGGCCTCCTCGCTCTCGGCGATCTCGAGGATGGTGAAGGCGTCGTGGAGCTCGGCGACATCGACGTCTGCGGGTTTGCGCCCGGCCATCCCGAACGCCCTCTCGGCCGCGAGCTTTACGGCCGTAAGCTCGGTCGGGTCCTTGCGCTCGTGGACTGCATGAGTGTCGGTGGCCTGCCCGAATCCCGCAACCCTTACCAGGGGCTTTCCCGATTTCTCCGCGATCTCCTTGGTACACAGTATGACGGCCGCGGCGCCGTCGCTCACCGGGCAGCAGTCGAACATGCGAAGCGGTTCGGCGACGTACGGGTTGTTGACCACGGCCTCGGGCCTGTGGAGCAGGCCCTCCATGCTCACGGTCTGCTGTATGTGGGCATTGGGATTCTTCATGGCGTTTTGGTGGTTTTTTATCGCCACCATGGCCAGGTGTTCGGGGGTTAGGCCGTATTTGTCCATGTAGAGCCGGGCGAACATGCCGGCCAGCGAAGGGAGCGTCACACCGTAAATATACTCGGCTTCCGGGTGGGAGAGGGTCGCCACGAAATCTGTGGCTTCCCATCCGGTGACCGACCGCATGACCTCTCCGCCTATTACAAGCGCGGTATCCACCGCCCCGGAGCCGACTGCCATGGTCCCGACCTTGACCGCTGAGCCGCCCGAAGCCGGACCGTTCTCGACAGTCTCGGCCGTAGCCGGCCACAGGCAGAGCCTGTCGACCATGGCCGAACCCACGCCGGACAGGTGATTGAGCAGTCCCGCGCCCATGTTGGCGACAAAGACGCTCTCAATGTCGTCTTTAAGATCGGCGTCCTTGAGGGCCTGGGCGGCGGCGTATTCGAGGACATCTATGAGGGTCCAGTCGCCGGCCCTCCCGAACTTGGTCATGCCGGCTCCGATTATGTATACGTCTCTCAACTTTCCGCCTGCCTTATCCTGCCGGTGACCTGCTTGATGAGCTGGTCTTCCGGGACCGGCAATATGGTCTTCGCCTTTTCCACCAGGTCTTGCGGTACGGGACGCTCACCCACGACGAGCCTGTCCCTGGATTCGAAGTAGAGGTCCCGCGTTAGCGACCACGACATCACGCCGCCGAGCTCGTGATGGACCTGCGGGCGCTTCTCGAGCCCGTACTCTATCATCCATCTCCGGAAGCCGATGGGGCTCTCGGCCACGATGTAGACCTCCTGCTGGTTCAGATACTCTATGTGGTATTCCATCTTGGCCGCGAATAGATGGGCTCCCACCCTCAGTCCCCGCCTCATCGCGATGGTGTGGAAGCTGACACCGACCCTGGGGCTCAATGAGCGGCCGTTCACCAGGCCCACGAGCACGCCGTCTATGAGTCCCACCAGGCAGTACTCGTCCCTCACGCGGTATCTGAGCCATCCCAGCAGCTCGGCATACGCTCGAGCCGCGACGATGTCATAGTAGTCGCGCTCGACTTTGGTAAGCGCCGCCACATCGGGAAGAAGGATAGGCACTTCATCCCGCCGGGCCTGCCTGATTACCATCTTCTCGCCGCTGGCCAGCACTATGGACTTGGCCGGGTAGGGCGGAAGGTCCTTCTCGGGCGGTCTCAGGATTTCCTCGAGCTGAGACATTTCCTCATCTCCTTGATGTCGCGAATCCCCGGAATCGCAAACCCGTGTCATTACTGAAATCGCTTGAATCCAGGAACCATCTAGTTTACTCTAGAACCTGTTCTAATGCAAGTAAATCGAGATATGGCAGGTGTTTATGCTTCCCAGATTCGAGTACCATAGGGCGGCGACGATAGAGGAAGCACTGGGCCTGCTTGAGCATAACTCCCCCGATGCCCGCATACTCGCGGGCGGCACCGACCTCCTCGTCAGCATGAAAGAGGGAATCTGCAGCCCCGGGCATGTAATAGACATCAAGGCCATACCGGACCTAACGCGTATTGAAGTTGCCTCCGACGGGAGCCTTGTTATCGGCGCATGCGCCACGGTGAATGAGATTCTCGAGCTCAAGGATCTCCCTCCGGGCATGGCCGCACTTCACGATGCCGCCTCTGTGCTCGCCACCTACCAGCTCAGGAACCGGGCCACGGTGGGGGGTAACATCGCCAATGCGTCGCCCGCATGCGACCTGGGTCCCCCGCTCCTGGTCCTGGGGGCGGAAGTGACAGCGGTCTCGCCTTCGGGGGAACGCACGGTCGCGATAAGCGACTTCTTCACGTCTGTCAAACAGACATGCCTTGCCCAGGACGAGGTAGTCACTTTCATACGCGTGCCGCCGGCGGCCGGCACGGTTTCGGCTTTCGCAAAACGCCGGCGCATCAGGGGCCATGACCTCGCCACAGTCAATGTGGCTGCGGCCTTAAGTGGAACCGGCGGCCTCAGGCTCGGCCTGGGCGCGGTCGCCACCGTGCCCCTTCTTGTGGATGTCCTGGGTGGAGCGGCGGGACGGCCTCCCGGCGATCTCCGGGAAGCCGCCGTACGGGCCGCTCTCGATGCCATTGCTCCAATAGACGACGTGCGGGCCAGCGCCGGGTACAGATGCCATATGGTCGAACTGCTTGTGGAGAAAACCATCGATATGCTGTCGGAGAGGATGGAAGGGGCGAAGTGATACGCGATATCAACCTCACGGTAAACGGCGAGCCCGTAAGTATCCGGGTGGAAGACCACTGGACGCTGCTCCGCGCCCTCAGGGAGGGCCTCGGCCTTACGGGCACCAAGGAGGGCTGCGGCAACGGCGAGTGCGGCGCCTGCACCGTGATCCTGGAGGGCCGCCCCGTGAACTCATGCATGGTGCTTGCCGTCGAAGCCGAAGGCAAGGAGTTGTGCACCATAGAGGGTGAGGCGGACGGCGAGAATATAAGCGGGCTGCAGCAGGCCTTCATCGACGAAGGCGCCATCCAATGCGGATTCTGCACTCCGGGCATGGTCATGTCCGCGCGCGCCCTCCTGATGAGAAACCCCGACCCCGGCGAGGATGAAGTCAAAGAGGCCATCTGCGGCAATCTCTGCAGATGCACGGGTTACAAGCCCATCGTAAGTGCGATTCTGGAAGCGGCGCGCAGGGAGAAGAAGAATGCAGGATGACCTCATAGGCAAATCGGTGCCGAGGATTGACGGCGTCGAGAAAGTCACGGGAAGCGCCGTCTATACCCAGGACATGACTCTGCCGGGCATGCTGTACGCCAAGATGCTGCTCTCCCCGCACCCCCATGCCAGGATCGTCAGCGTGAACACCTCGGCCGCCCGGGCGCTTCCCGGAGTCAGGGCCGTGCTCACGGGGGCCGACCTTCCCTACCGCCTCGGGCTCTACATGGTTGACAAGCCCATACTGGCCGACGGCAAGACGCGCTATTTCGGCGAGCCGGTGGCGGCCGTGGCGGCGGTTAGCGAGGACATCGCGCGCGAAGCCGTCGACCTTATCGAAGTGGAATATGAAATACTCGAGCCCGTTCTCGACGCCAGGAAGGCGCTTCAGAAGGACTCGCCGCTCGTCCATGAGTTCCTGCATACCTATGACTGCGTCAAGGGCGTGTTCTGCCCGGTGGAGAAAACCAACATCGCCAATGATTTCAGGCTCAAGAAGGGGGACCCGGAGGGCGGCTTCGCCGGGAGCGACATGGTAGTCGAAAACGAATTCTACGTTCCGCAGGTGCAGCACGTTCCCATGGAGACGCATTGTTCCATCGCGCATTACAAGCCCAACGGCGACATACAGATCTGGACCTCGGCGCAGTCTCCTTTCGCCGTGCGCGACCTCCTGCGGGCGGCCCTCGACATCTCGCACGCCAGAATCAGGGTCATTGTGCCCACGGTAGGCGGCGGGTTCGGAGGCAAGGCCGGCATACATCTCGAGCCGCTGGTCGCCATGCTCTCCAGGGCCGCGGGCTTCAGGCCCGTCAAGATCACTGCCACGCGAACGGAGGAATTCAAGACCTTGCCGTGCAGGCAGGGTCTTCACGCCAGGATCAAGACGGGCGTCACCAAAGAGGGCCGCATCCTGGCCGAAGAGATCGAGTACATATGGGACGCCGGGGCATACGCGGATTACGGGGTCAATATAGGCAGGGCGTCGGGTTACTCGGGCGCGGGTCCTTATGACATCGAGAACATCAGCATATCCTCACTAACCGTCTACACCACCAAGCCTTTCGGCACCGCCTACCGCGGCTTCGGTCATGTGGAGGTTTTCTGGGCGGTCGAGTCGCATATGGACATGGTCGCGCGCGAGCTGGGCATGGACCCGTACGAGTTCAGGATGAAGAACCTTCTCGATATCGGCTCGAGGACCGTGACCGGAGAGGAGGTCACCGAAGCCACGGGCAGCGTGCGCAAGTGCCTTGAAGAGGTGGCCAGGGGGATCGAGTGGGGAAAGCCCCCCGGTGAGCCGGGAGGCGCGAACAAGGTCAGGGGGAAGGGCATAGCCGTGCTCCACAAGGCGCCCGCAATGCCTCCCAATACGGCCTCGAGCGCCGTCATCAAGTTCAACGAGGACGCCACGGCCAATGTCATGGTGAGCGGCGTGGACTACGGCCAGGGAACGGCGACGTCGCTGACCCAGATGGCCGCATATCACCTGAGGCTTCCGGTCGGGAACCTCCACTTCGTGTGGGGCAAGGATACGGACTTCGGGCCCTACGACTGGCAGACCGTGGCGAGCAGGCTCACCATGATGGGGGGGATAAGCATAGAGCGCGCGGCGGCAGACGCCATAGACCAGATAAAGCAAACGGCGTCGGAGGCGCTGGGCGTCCCCGCGGCCGACCTGGAACACGGCGACGGCAGGGTGTTCGTTCGCGGTGACGAGTCGAAGGGTCTCGATTTCAGGGACGTCGTCATGGGATACAAGC
>JASFEA010000135.1:0-8235 GCA_050125095.1 bacterium | reverse complement strand
ACAAAATCACCGGCTCCATGGACAGGGCCATGAGAGAGACATCGAGGCGCAGGCAGCTCCAGGTTGAATACAACGAGAGACACGGTATAGTGCCTGAGACGATTGTCAAGTCGGCCGAGGAGATCCTTAAGGCCACTTCGGTTGCGGACTCGCGCCGGGAGCCGGCGGAGCTTGTCGAAGGCGGCCCCGGGGGAGTATCCTACGAAGAGATGGTCGCGGCCCTGGAGCGCGATATGATGAAGGCGGCGGAGAACCTCGAGTTCGAGAAGGCGGCGTCGCTGCGCGACAGGATAGAAGACGTGCTCGCCCTTGCCGCCATGGAGGGGGAGCGAAGGCCGAAGGCCGGGGGCCGGAGGAAGAAGGCCAGGGGAAAGAAGAGCAGGAGAAGAAGATGAGATTCCCGTTTCGCGCGGAACTGCCTGATGGGTACGTGAAAAAGGCGGTCAAGGCCGCGCTGAAGGAAGACATGAACCTCGGTGACGTCACAACCCGCTCGGCCGTTCCTGCGGGGGCAAGGACGCGAGCTGTCGCCAGGGTGAAGGGCAAGGGCGTTATCGCGGGACTGCGCGTTTTCAGAGCCGTGTTTAAAGCCCATGATTCGTCAACCGTGGTGAAGCTGCTGGCGAAGGACGGTGACAGCCCGCGCAAAGGCGGCGCGGTCGCCGAAGTCAGGGGAAAGGCAAGGAGCATACTCACCTGCGAGCGCGTTGCGCTCAACTACCTGCAGCATCTCTCGGGGGTCGCCACCGAAACGGCCCGGTTCGTGAAAGAGGTGAGGGGGACCGGTACCCGCATAATCGACACGCGCAAGACCACGCCGGGGCTCAGGCTTCTCGAGAAGTACGCCGTCCTCAAGGGGGGCGGGTTCAACCACAGGCCCACGCTTTCCGATCTTGTCATGATCAAGGACAATCATATCAAGGCTGCGGGTGGCCTGCGCCAGGCGGTAAACGGGGCGCGGAGGAATAAGGGCGTTCTCATCGAGGTGGAGATGGCGTACGGAATGGACCTTCGCCTGCTCGAAGACCTCGAAGTCGACATAGTGATGCTCGACAACTACCCCATACCGAGGCTGAGACGGGCGATCTCATACGTAAGATCGCTTCCATACAAGCCCTACGTGGAGGTCTCCGGCGGCGTGAACCTGGGAAACGTCAGGAAGATAGCCGTGTGCGGGCCCGACTTCATCTCGGTAGGCGGCATCACCCATTCGGCGCCCGCTCTTGACATCGGTCTGGATTTTGAGAGCCTCGATGCGGGGGGGCGGGCTTGAGCGACCTCGAGACCTCGCTGGTGCTCATGCTCAAGTCCGGGGGCATGTATGTTACCAGAGAACAGATAGCCGCGGACCTGGGCGTGTCGGCTCATGACCTCGACGGCGCAATCGAAGACCTCCGCGCACGCGGTTACAGGATAGACGAGGTGCCCGGGCACGGTCTCAGGCTCGTGGACGTCCCGGCTGTTCTCGACGGTTGCGAGCTCGAGACCGCGCTTTCGACTTCGATAATTGGGCGCGAGATATTCACCTTCGGCCGGGTCACCTCCACGAATGACGTTGCCTTCTCGCTGGCAAGGAGCGGTTCACCCGAGGGGACGCTTGTAATCGCCGAGGAACAGACCAGGGGAAAGGGAAGGCTCGGCCGCGAATGGCACTCGCCCCCGGGGCTCGGGCTCTGGTTTTCCATAATCCTCCGCCCGAAGATAGCCGCGTACGAGTCCGCGACGGTGTCTCTCGCTGTCGCCCTGGCCGTGGCCGGCGTGCTGCGGGACGTATACGGCGTCGACGCCAGGATCAAATGGCCCAACGACGTTCTGGTCGGTCACAAGAAGATATGCGGTATACTCACTGAGGCCGAGTTCCGGGGAGGGAGCGTTGAATTCGTGATCGTAGGCGCGGGCATCAACGTCCTGCATGAAGCGGCCGACTTCCCGGAGGAGCTGCGGCCGATAGCGACCTCGATAGCCATGGAAAGCGGGGCGGAGGTGGACCGGGTGGCAGTCATATCGCGGGTGCTGGGCGAGGTCGAGGACAAGTACGACCGCCTGTGCCGGAACGGCTTCGGCGACATAAGGCGGGAGATACTGCCTCTCTCCAGCCTTATCGGGAAAATGACCAGGGTCGAGAGCGGCAAGGGAGTGACCGAAGGCGTGGCCGTTGACATCGATGAAACGGGCGCCCTTGTATTGAGAAAAGACAGCGGCCTTAACGAGAAAGCGGTCGCGGGGGACGCGACTCTTATTTAAAGGGGAGAGGCGACATGATAATGGCTTTCGATGTCGGCAATACGACCACCATGCTGGGCCTGTTGCATGGTACGGAAGTCGAGCTGGCCTGGCGCGTCACGACCGAGGAGAGAACGCGTGACGAGTACTCGCTGCTCATATCTTCGCTCATGACCAGGGCGGGCATAGACAGGGCCTCGATTAAAAAGGCCGGCATCTCGTCGGTGGTTCCATCGGAGACCGCACCCATCGCCGAGGCCGTCGAGGCCGACATAGGGGTCGCCGTAAGCCGCGTGGACTGGCGACTTGACAGTGGCGTCTCGATAGCGACTGAGAACCCCATGGAAGTCGGCGGGGACCGCATAGCCAATGCGGCGGGCGCCTACTTCGAATACGGCGGGCCCGTGATCGTGGTCGACATGGGGACTGCGACCACCTTCGACTTCGTGAGCGCGGCCGGCGAATACATGGGAGGCGTAATAGCCCCGGGCATAGTATCAGGCGCCAGGGAGCTCTGGGAGCGCGCCAGGATGTTGCCGGAGGTGGAGGTCGAGAGGCCCCAGAGGGTCGTCGGCCGCAACACGATAGAGGCCATGCGCTCAGGGATAGTATACGGAGCCGTCGGCCAGATCGAGGTTATTATTCACAAGATGAGGGAGGAAATCGGATCGGAGTGCCGAGTCGTCTTCACCGGCGGCTACTGTGACCTCGTCCGGGAAGACCTCTCGTTCGGGGCGGAATTCGCGCCGCAGCTCACCCTGAAGGGAATCGCCTACGCCGTCGAGCCCGACCTCAGGCCGGCTGTTGAATAATAAAACCTGCGGCCCCGGGAGGTGTTTCAATTATAGCTTGCGATTGGGCGAAACTCAATGTAATTTGGCATCAACAGCAAGTACTCATGCTCGATTTCCCACCATGTATGCAGTCAAAGGAGGTCTGAGATGGCTAAGCAGGTGGAATTCAGTGGCAATGCAAGGGCCGCCCTCAAGAGGGGCGTGGACCGGATTGCAGACGCTGTCAAGGTCACGCTTGGCCCCAAGGGAAGGAATGTAGTTCTCGACAAGAAATTCGGCTCGCCCGTCGTCACCAATGACGGGGTGACCATTGCCAAGGAGATTGAGGTCAAGGACCCGACGGAGAACCTGGGTGTTTCGATGGTCAAGGAAGTGGCCACGAAAACCCAGGACGTCGCCGGTGACGGCACCACGACCGCGACCATACTGGCCCAGGCCATCGTGACTCACGGCCTGAGGAATGTCACTGCCGGGGCCAACCCGATCGCGCTCAAGCGCGGCATGGAGAGGGCGGTCGACGTTGTCGTCGAGTCCATCAAGAAGCAGTCAAAGCCCATTAAGACCAAGGAAGAGGTCGCGCAGGTCGCGACAGTGTCGGCGAATAACGATTCGGAGGTAGGCGCCCTCGTGGCCGAGGCCATGGACAAGGTGGGCAAGGAAGGCGTTATCACCGTGGAAGAAGCCAAGGCGATGGAGACGTCGCTCGAGGTGGTCGAGGGAATGCAGTTCGACAGGGGGTATCTCTCGCCGTATTTCGTCACCGATGCCGACACCCTGAAGTGCGTGCTGGAAGACTGTTTCGTGCTTATACATGACAAGAAGATAAGCATCATGAAGGACCTGGTTCAGATCCTCGAGAAGACGGCCCAGGCCGGCAAACCCATACTCATCATCGCCGAGGACATAGAGGGCGAAGCCCTCGCCACCCTGGTTCTCAACAAACTGCGGGGCACCATACAGTGCTGCGCGGTGAAGGCGCCGGGATTCGGTGACAGGAGAAAGGCCATGCTCGAGGACATCGGCATACTGACGGGCGGACGCGTTATCTCCGAAGAGACGGGCTTAAAGCTGGAAAACGTGGTGATCGGGGACCTCGGCACGGCCCGCAAGGTCGAAATCGACAAGGACAACACCACCATCGTTGGAGGCAAGGGCAAGGCGGCCGATATCAAGCAGAGGATCGGCCAGATCCGTAAGCAGATAGAGACTTCGACTTCAGACTACGACAAGGAGAAACTCCAGGAGAGGCTCGCCAAGCTGGTTGGCGGTGTGGCCGTAATCAGAGTCGGCGCCGCTACCGAGACCGAGATGAAAGAGCGCAAGGCCAGGGTGGACGACGCGCTGGCCGCCACCCGCTCCGCCGTCGAAGAGGGCGTCGTCCCGGGCGGCGGTGTTGCCCTGCTTCGGGCGGAGGCCGCGCTGAAGCAGCTGAAGCTCAGCGATGATGAGAAGGTGGGGGCCGCGATTATACTTCGCGCGGTCGAAGAACCCACGCGCAGAATCGCCGAGAACGCCGGCTTCGAGGGTTCGGTCGTTGTCGAGAGAGTAAAATCCGAGAAGGGCGCCGTGGGATTCAACGCCGCCAGGAATGAGTACGAAGATCTCGTCAAGGCCGGCATCATAGACCCGGCAAAGGTCACGCGCACGGCGCTTCAGAACGCGGTAAGCGTCGCGGCTCTGATCCTCACGACCGAGTCCATCGTCGTCGAGAAGCCCGAAGAAGAAGACGAAGAGGAATAAAACCGAGGGGTCAGGTCTTGAAATGCACAGCCGGCCCCTTGTGCCGTCACCCATTGCCCGTGCCGCACGGGCATGCCCGCCTGCGGACTACTTCAAGCGCTTATTGTGCTTACCGCTTGCTGTCTGCGACGCCCAGCTGCGCCTGGTCCCCTGGGTCACCATGACGCTGAGGGCCAGCGTCACCGAGAGCATGAGCAGTATGGCATGCATGGTTCCCATTTTGACCGCCAGCAGCCCCGCAAGGGGGGCGGTGCCGGCAGCCACGCCCTTCATGAGCATGTCCCGGAAGGCGAATATGGTGGCACGTCGCTTCTGGGTTGATTCTTCCTGTATGGTTGTTTCGCTGCTCACGTAAACGGGCCCGGCCGCCAGTCCCGCCAGCAGGGCGGCCGCTCCGAGTACCGCAAAATGGGTCGTGAACCCGAACGCCGAGAGCACGACGCAAACGGCGACGGTGCCCACGCCCGATATCGTAATGCGGTTGATCTGGGACAGCGCTCTCATTGTCATGTAACTGCCCGCCGCCATCCCTATCCCGGCGAGGCCCGTCAGGAAACCTATGTGCATGGTCGCGTCCTCGCTCAGGCCCTCTATGTTGGGAACGCCGATTACGAAAGCTATCGTTCCCGCTATGATGACCAGTGGGGGCGTGAGCACGCTGAGCCTTACCCTGGCCGAGCGCACTATCTCTCCGGCGCCGGCGCCGATCGACTTGAAGTAGGGAAGGTGCTGCTCCTCGCGCTCCTCGCGGGTGCGTACTCTGATCTTTATGGCCGCCATGGCCCCGGCCGAGCCGAGGTAGGCCAGGGCGTTGATCAGTATGGCGGTTCGCCAGCCCAGCTTGGTCGAGATAACCCCGCCGATGGCGAAGCCCGCTATAGCCGCGGCCGTCGTCCCGGCTGTAAGCAGGGAGTTGGCCCTGAGTAGTCTCGATCGGGGGACGATTTCCGCCACCACCGTGCACCTTGCGGAGACATAGAGGATGTTCATCATATAGAGAAACGTGACGATCCCGTAATAGGTTCCGAGCGGGACGTCCGCCCTCAAGAAGAGGATGGAAAGCACCGCCAGGCCACGGAGTATATTGACCGCGACCAGCACCTTCTTTCTGCTCCAGCGGTCGACGAGGGGCCCGGCGAAGGGTGCGAAGAGAAGTGACGGAAGGGTCATTGCCAGGGTGAGATTGGATATCTCGAAAATGGAGGCCGTATCCGCGAATCTCGACGTCCTTACCGCGATGATCTCAATGAGGGCTATGCTGTTTATGCGGTCTCCGAATATAGAGGATAGCTGACCCGTGAACAGGGCCTTGTATGAATCCCCCAGGGGCTTGTTCGCATCACCTGCCGGGTCAGCGGTCATCTCTTGCGGCTCTTGCGGCCTTGATGTGTCCATTCCCAACCTTGCTTGCGCGCCTGACGTCTGCCCTCCTCGGAGATATTACATAAGTGCCACACCGATTTCCACCCTTCTCGGCAGACGCTGTGCAGGAGAAGTGCGCCCCGGCGCGTCCAATATGACGGAGGCCCGGCCCAGGGGTGGGAAGCCAACGGATGCAAGAGACGGCCAGCATCGGCAGGTATTTCCCACTTGACAAGGGCTTTTGCAAAAACATACTCTCTCCCGGGGGTGAGCAGTGGCCAAAGAGAAAGTGGTGCGTTGCAGAGTAAGCAAGAACGGCAGCGGCCCGCCGGTTGAATCCACGAGATATGTTCCTCTCGATGTATATGATCTATGGAAACACCTGATGGTAACGCGCCACGGATTCGAGATCCTGGAAGAGCAGGTTTCGCTGTGGTTTGATATAGACGGCGACCCCCATGTCTCCTACTCGGATGCCGACTATGAGAGAGTCATGAGGCTCAGTCTCTGGGTGTATTCGGACAGCGACAGGATGTTCCGCAAGGTGGTACGCTATTTCCCCGAAGGCGACTACCCGGATATAAGAACCGCTTTCCTCTCACATTATGAAGAGCCCCGGAATCACTCCCAATGGGCCGCGCGCCTCGAAGAGCGCAGCGGCGTCTGGGTGAAGGCAAAGGGCTAGTTCTGCAATTGCAATTTGCTTAAATCCATTGCCTACTGCAACACGATGCGCATGCTTCGTTGCATTGCTTATTGCACGCCCCGCCAATGCCGGGCAGTGCAAGTCCTTAGCGCATAGCATACTGCACCACCACGACCCTTCGCTGGCACGCATGTTGCTCAAATGTGAGGCGGACGAAATGAATTGAGTGCTGACGGAGGGGGTTAGCGAAGTGGTTCTATTCAACTACTCAGGAAAGGAAATCAACGCCAAGGTCGTCTATTACGGCCCCGGCCTGAGTGGAAAGACCACGAATCTCGAACATATCTATAACAAGATGGCGGCGCACCTCCGCGGGAAGATGGTCTCGATGAAGACCAAGTCGGACCGGACTCTATTCTTCGACTTTCTTCCCATAGAGGGGGGGGAGATAGCCGGGTTCGATGTGAGATTCCTGCTCTACACTGTGCCGGGCCAGGTCTATTACAACGCGACCAGGAAACTGGTTTTGAAGGGCGCGGACGCCATCGTTTTCGTCGCGGACTCCCAGTCCGATGAGCTCCCTGCGAACAGGGAGAGTCTCAATAATCTCAGGGAAAACCTCAAGGAGTACGGCAAGACCCTGGAGGATATTCCCTGGGTTATTCAATATAACAAGCGCGATCTGGAGTCTGCTCTTCCCGTGGAGAAACTGGAAGAGGAGCTCAATCCGGATGGCGTTCCGAGCTTCGAGGGCGTCGCGACCGACGGCAACGGTGTCTTTGAGACGCTTTCTGCCGCGACAAAGCTGGTCATGGACCAGCTGCGCGCCCAGCTCGGAGAAGACAGTCCCGGCAGTAGAAACAGCAAAAGCAGTAGTGGCGGGCAGGCGGTTGAGTTAGGCCTTATTGACGGGCCGGATCCAGCCCGGGATGCTGAGAGTCAGGTGTTGACGGATTCCTCCCTGACCGAAGGCACATCCCCAAACGTCCCCTCCCCGGGTGATGAATTCTCCCCTGCTCTCAGCGAGGCCTCCAGCCCCTGTCCGCCGCAAATCAGCCCTGTCGAGGTATCGACTGCTCTCCAGGAACCATTGCAGCCCATAGGTCAATATGCGGGGGGGACCATAGAGTGCCAGGGCGAAGGTGGTTGCGGCGAGGCGCAGCTCAAGATACCCGTCAGGGTGAAGGGTAACGGGAAACCTGCGCACGTGATTGTGAACTTCGCTGTCGACGTGGAAATCCTCGTCGATGAAGAGGAGCCTTGATCAGTGAATGAGTAGCCGGGCAGGTGCGTTCACGGCGGGCCTGTCCGGCAGAGGTTCCGGCTTTCCCGCGGGCACCCGAAAGGGTGCCCAACTTTTTTGGGAGGTCATTCTTAGGGGTCAGGTCTTGAAATGCACATAGGCGAGCCTCCCGCGGGTTGCCCGGCGTTCCACCGGTGGCTTCTTTACAACACGAAACCTCGAGGGAA
>JASFEA010000134.1:0-8241 GCA_050125095.1 bacterium | reverse complement strand
GAAGTCACCCAGAGTCACGTCGCCGTCGGCCGGAGCCAGGCAGTCGACGTTGGCCGCGTAAACCAGGTTGCCCAGGATCGACACGCCTTCACTCGTCGCGGTCATCTGCAGGAAGCCGCAGCCGCCCAACTGAGTGAAGAATGTAGACGCCTCTCCCAGAGCATCCGTCGTGACCTGCTTGGACGCCTCGCAGAAGAAGAAACCAGAAGCGGGCGGGTCAATCGTGACGTCTCTGCCGGCAAGCGTGTTGCCATAGCAGTCCCTGATCACGATCGCCACGTGCACCGTGTCCTGGTCGCCTAAGGGACAGAAATAACCCTCGGTGCCGTCGCAAACGACTGTGGGGTCAAAATGCGCCACAGACACGTTGCACTCCGAGGTGCCTGCGCAGGGTACACCCGCAAATGCCACGCCAGCTGCGAGCACTACGGCCGTCCCAAGGCAAGCGACTAGAAGCTTCTTAAGCATCACTACACCTCCTACGGTTTAGCTCTAGGGCTAAAATCCGTGGTCTTAGGTTTGGAGTTAAGCTCCAAGGGTGTTTCTCCGGTGAAGCTTCACCCCCTTCCTCCGTAGTCAAAACAGCGCCAGTGGCCGTTTGCCGCAAAATTGACTAAAAAGCCTGACGCTAACTAAAACACTGCTACGGGGCTGTAAAGCCCCTACCTGTCCGACAATTGAAGTATATCAGAATGCTATGCCGGTGTCAATGGCAAAAAGGGGCTCTGGAGGGCTGTATTCGCGCCTTAGACTACCTGAACATGGACTTGATATTTCCCCAGGTCGTGGGCTCGGTGGCGTAGTACGGCTCACCTTCCCACGGGGTTTCGTTCACGGCCGCGAAATAGACGTATTCGGCCAGATGCTCCTGGAAGGCGCAATCCACGATCCCCAGGATGGGACCGGGAGGCGTGTCGCGGTACTTATAGACCATGATTATCTGACCCGGGCCCGTGGCGGCAAGCCAGGTCCAGGTTATGGGAGCGAAAGCCGGGCTGCTCTGGCATGCGGACCACGTGAGAGATATGATGTCTTCAGGAAAGGCGATGCCGCCGATGGCGAAGTCACCGCAGTGGTTGGTGGTGCCGCTGCCCCATTCGGCCGGCCACGAGAGACCGAACTCAGCGCCCGTGAAGCCCGTGCCGTAGTCGAAGAGCACCATGAAGACGTCGTAATCACCCGCTCCGGTTGCAGTCCTGGTCATGTCACCGAGTTCCGTAATTACAGGCAGGTTGGAACAACTCTGCTTGGCGTTATGCGCCTTAATGTGCAATGCCATCTTCAGATTTACGTCGGTGGTCTGATAGCCCCGGGTCTGCCCGGCGAAGCACGCAGCTGCGAACGCGACAATAATAATGCACACGATAAGACCTATAGCGGACGCCTTCATTTCGAATGTCCTCCTTCCGCAACAAGCGGGACTATTATCCATTCCACACAAAACACTTACGAAAAAACCACAAAGCCGTCAAGTGTATATAACCAACCGCAAGGGACTGTAACACCGGCCAAATAACGTGTCAAGATTTTTTTTGGGTTTGACTTGGGGGGCGCCAGTTCATAAGCTAAGACATGAGAATGAGCTCAAGGTATGTGATCCTTACACTTATGGTGGTGGCTGCCGCCCTGGCGCTTATCGCAGTTTACGCCCTGAGGGGCGGGGCGGATCCCAACGTAATACTCATCAGCGTTGACACGCTCAGGCCCGACAGGCTGGGCTGTTACGGCTACGGCAAGGGCACGAGCCCCAACATCGACCGGCTGGCCGCCGGGGGGGTCGTATTCGAGGACGTCCATACGAGCGTCCCGCTCACGCTCCCGTCGCATGCCTCGATGCTGACCGGGCTCTATCCCCTCTCTCACGGCATAAAGGACAACGGCACATTCAGCCTGGCGCCCGACTTCGTCACCGCCGCCGAGGTGTTCCGGGCCGCGGGATATTCCACCGGGGCAGTGACGGGCGCGTTCGTGCTCGATTCGCGCTACGGCCTCAACCAGGGCTTCGACGTCTATGACGACGACATGAGCGGCGGCCGGCAGCTCTCGGCGTTCGGCTATTCCGAGCGCACGGCCGATGAGGTGACAGACGCCGCCCTCAGGTGGCTCAGCGAGGCCCGCGAGCCCTTCTTCGCTTTCTTTCATTACTACGATCCCCATACGCCCTATAAGGCGCCGCCCGAGTTCGGGGCCAGGTACCCCCTGAGCGCGTATGACGGCGAAGTCGCATTCACCGACAGCGAGATCGGGCGGCTCTTCGACGGGCTCGAACGACTGGGCCTTACGGAGAGAACGCTCATCGTGTTGGTATCGGACCACGGCGAAGGCCTGGGCGAACACGGCGAGGCGACCCACGGTTACCTCGTATACGAGCCCACGCTCAAGGTGCCCTGGATCATGAGGTTTCCCGAGAACTCGAAGATCAAGAAGTCGGAAACGCGCGGCCGGCGAATCGGTTTTCCGGTGAGGCTCATCGACCTCATGCCCACGCTGCTCGAACTGGCGGGCCTGGAATCGGGCGCGAGGACCGACGGCAGAAGCGTGGTGCCGCTCCTTGAGGGCGAGACCATGAGGCCCGAGTTCTCCTACTTCGAGACGCTATACCCTTACTTCGCCTACCGGTGGAGCCCCCTAAGAGGCGTGAGATTCGGCGAGTGGAAGTACATACGCGGTCCCGAAGAGGAGCTCTACAACCTCGGAGAAGACGCCGGGGAGACCGACAACCTTGCGGCCGCCGGGGGCGAGCGCATGCTCGAGCTCAACAAGGCCCTGCGGGAGCTCATGAGGCTGGAGGCGGAGGCGCAGCCGGCGGGCCAGAATGAAATGACGGCGGAAGAGATAAGACGACTGGCCGCGCTCGGCTATATCAGCCGGTCGCAGACGGACCTCCCAGACCCCGACGATCTGAGCGGCGCCCCACCGCGCGACATGATCAGGTACATAGCCCAATACATGTCGCCGGGCGAGGACGCCTACAACCGCGGCGACCTCGATGTCGCGCTTGAGAAATTCACCAGGCTGGCCCAAGTCGACCCGGGCAATCCCGAGGCCCATCTTCACCGGGCCAAGGTGCTCTTCGATATGGGAAGGTTTGAGGATGCGACCGCCGCCTACGAGCGGGTGCTCGAGATCGACCCCACGAGTTCGGGCGCGCATTTCCACCTCGGCACCATTGCGCAGGCGCAGGGGAAGCTGGGCGTCGCGCTCCGGCATTACGAAGAAGCCCTCCGGCTGCTTCCCGGAAGCCCGGAGGCACTGGCCAACATCGGGAGCGTCCTGGTCGAGAGAGGCATGGCCGACAGCGCCGTGGTGGTGCTCGAATCGGCCCTGACGGTTGACCCCGTCAATGAGACGGCCCTCGTAAACCTGGGCCTTGCATACGCGCGACTCAAGATGCACAGCGAGGCGCTCGCCGCTTTCCTCAAGCTGCTCGAGATCCACCCGGGCCATGCCAAGGCCCTCGCGAACTGCGGCGCCCTCTACGTGGCCAAGGGCGACGCCGACAGCATGATTTATTATTTCAAGGCCGCGAGCGACGCCGACCCCGGGAACCCGCAACTGCTATACAATCTGGGCAGCGCTTACCGCCAGGGCGAGAAGATAAACGAAGCCGGCGAGTGTTATGCCAGAGTGGTGGAGATGCAGCCGGACAACAAGATGGCCCTGTTCGGCCTCGCCGCCGTCAGGGCGAGCCAGGGAAGGCGCGATGAGGCCATCAACCTGCTTGAAAGGGTGCTCGAGATCGACCCGGATTTCGAGCTGGCCGCTAACGCCCTTCGGATGCTCTCCTCCGGGTCAGGGAACTAGCGAAATCGGTTCCAGCCGGTCGCTGTAAACCTTCATGCCGCGCGACTCGCGCTCGGCGGCCAGCCACTCTTCGAGCTTGAGGTCCTTGTAGTGGTCGAGGAGGTCCCTGCGGATGCTGGCCTCGGCCTCTTCGTAGGCGGCGAGCCTCTCCTCATGCCGCTCGCGAAGCCTCAATATGACATGGCCCTCAAGGCTCCTGAAATACCTGGTCTCCCCCACTTGCATGGACTCGAAGAAGATGTCGAACTCCTCGTCCTGGCCGAGGGCCATGAAACCCAGATCGCCCCCGTTTGGAGCGGAGAAGGGGTCGATTGATCGCTCCATGGCCAGCTCCTCGAATGAAGCGCCGGCTTCGAGCATGGCCATAATCGAGTCCGCCGCGCTCCTGGTGGGAAGCACCATCTTGGAGGCGGTGTGGCCTGCCGGCATAATGTAATACTCCTTGTACCGGTCGTACCGGGCGCGGATGCTGTCCTGGGGGACCTCGGCGCCGCCGGTGAGCATTCTGTAGACTCTTGTGGCCGTTCGCCTGCGCACGGCCCTCTCGACTTCGCTTTTGACTTCGGGCCATTCATAAGCGCCGAGCTTCTCGGCTTCCGCCACCAGGAGCGTGTCCTTGACCTGGCGGCCTACGAACCCGATCATGGACTCGGGATCGTCCAGTATCGGCCTGGTGGGATAGGGCTGCGCCAGTATGCTGCTGACCACATCCTCATATGTGAAGGTCCACCCCGTGAAACCGGCGACCAGCGTCCCTTTCTCGTCCCCGCTCAAGTCGGGCACGACATCTTCGGACACGACGGCAGTCCTGTCGCCAAGCCTGGCCAGGGCGAGGGCATACTCCGAACACAGGCCTATTACGGCGTCAGCGTAAATCTGCAGGTCGTAAGCTATGCGGAGCGAATCCAGATAGGCCGCCTGCTCGGCGAACATGTGGCGCTTCACGATGCTGTCGCGTATTCCCCGGCGGGCCGCCTCCGGGTCCGGGGGCTCCACTATCGCCTTTGTCTCGACCTTGACTATGGCCCACCCTCTTTCGGTATAGAAGGGGTCGGAGACCTCGCCGGCCTCCAGCCTGAATATCTGCGTCTGCCAGGGCTCCTCGAGCTCGGCGCGCCTGAGCGTGCCCAGAAAGCCGCCGTTCCTGCCGGTGACGTCCGTGGAGTGCCGGTAGGCGAGGTCCTCGAAGGGTATCCCCGCCGCGATGGAGTCCATGAGGGCATCGGCCTCGGCGCGCTTCTCGACCATTATCCTGCGCACATTGACCTGCGTGAGCTGCTCCTCGTAAATCTTCTCGACCTCATCCTCGTCGGGAGGCGGCGCGCTTGCCATGGCGCGGTCGAGCATGGCCATGCTCACGATGCTGAACTCCCGCCGCTTTATGACCTGCTGCATGTCCTCATGCTCGCTTATGCCCAGGCTCTCTGCCTCCGCCAGCATGAGGCGGGCGTTTATCATGTTCTCCAGAAAGGCGGTCTTGGCCTCCGCCGTATCCAGGGTGTCCCTGTCACCTTCCGGCATCAATTTCCACCAGTCCACGTAGTCCTGCACGGTGATAACGCCGTCGTTCCACTCGGCGAGAACCATGGCGGGGTCGACGCTGGCTGCCGTGCCCGGTTCGACGCCGGCAGCCGAGGCCGGGCCCGCCAGAGCCGCGATCAGGAACGTGAAGAGCAGTGCTCTCATTGACTCCTCCTCAATAAAAATCGAATGGTGGGCGAAAGAGGATTCGAACCTCTGACCCCCTGCTTGTAAGGCAGGTGCTCTAACCCCTGAGCTACTCGCCCATCTCGGAATCGGTCTTCTTATCCGTCTGTCTGACCCACAACATAATCGACAGCGGGACTATGACGCAATAGCCGAGGACGAGAAGAACAGGGGCCAGGCTCGTGCTTCCCCTTCCGAGGAGCAGATAACCCAGCAGGATTACGACGATGCCTGCCATCAAGAGCCAGACATTCCGCTTGCCCAGGACCAGCGAGCCCTCAGGTGGCTTCTGCTTCTTCTGGACCTGTCTTCTCTTCTCACCCTTCTTCTGCTTTGCCATTACCACCTCTCGCCAAAAGGACCAATCAGGTCGATCGGGATTATCGGGTCACCTAAGGTCACTTAGTATAATACACACTGGCAGATTATTGTTCCAGCATCAAGGATTAAAGACGCCGCTCCGGAAACCCATGAGGTCGAGGGTGACGAAGGCGAATCCCTCGCGCCGCGCCGCCTGCACTATGCTGTCGCGGGTCCCGGGCTCGGCGGCCCTCTCGATATCGGGCTTCTCGAGTTCGATCCGGAGGAGGTCGCCGTGGTAGCGGGCCCTGACCTGCCTGAACCCCATGCCCCTCAGGGCCTCTTCCATGCGCTCCACCCTCCCCAGGGCCTCGCGGGTTATCTCCGTCCCGTAGGGGAACCGCGAAGCCAGGCAGGCGGACTGGGGGCGGTCCCATACCGGGAGCCCCATGGCCTTGCCCAGAGCCCTCACTTCGGGCTTGGTGAAGTCGGCCTGTCTTAAGGGGCTTATGACGCCGAGCTCCGCGAGCGCCCTCTCGCCCGGCCTGAAGTCCGAAAGGTCGGTCACTGTCGAGCCCTCGAGGACGGCCGCAAGCCCTTCCGCCGCCGCCAGCTTCTTGAGCTCCTCAAACAGGGCCTTCTTGCAGCGATAGCACCTGTCGGTGGGATTGGCGGTGAACTCGGGGTCTTCCATCTCCTTCGTCCTCATCACCCTGTGCTCGCAGCCCAGCGCCGCCGCCGTCTTCCCGGCGGCCTCGACCTCGAAGCCAGGATGGATGGGCGATGAAGCGGTCACGGCGAGAACCCGCCCGGTGGCCGCCTCTACGGCCGCCGCGAGCAGAACGCCCGAGTCGACGCCGCCCGAGAAGGCCACGAGCACGTCTCCCTCGGCCGCTATTATATCAAGCAGTCTCTGTGCCTTGGTCTTGAGCTCGCCCGCCGGGAGGTCCTTTATCTTACCGGGTTCCACTCTCCGAAGCCTCCTGCTGCTTGCTCTCCTTATGATTTTTATCCGGCGCCGCCTTATCTGCCCCATCACCGGCCGCCTCATCTCCGCCCGGCTCCTCACCGGCCGCCCGGGCCGCCTCCTCCGCCTCCCTGGCCCGGCGCTGGGCCTCGAGGGTGCGCTTGTACTCGGCCTTGGCCCTGTTGTGGTCGACGCCGCGCTGGGTGAAGGTATGCGTGCCGTAGCCCGTGGCCACGAAGTAGAGGTTCTTGCTGCCCTCTTCGGGATAAAGCGCCGCCACTATGGACGAGCGTTCGGGATTGCATATGGGATGCGGCGGCAGGCCGTGCGCGTAATAGGTGTTGAAAGGCGACGGTTCGTCGAGGTGCTTGTAGTAGATCTTGCCCGTCCACCTTCCCAGGGCGTATCTCACGGTGGGGTCGGCCTGCAGCTTCATGCCGCGCTTTAAGCGGTTGTGGAACACCGCCGATATCTTGGGCTTCTCGCTGTCGAGCATGGCCTCTTTCTCGATGATGGAGGCGAGCGTCGTCACTTCATTCAGCGAAAGCCCGATGTCTTCGCTGCGCTCCCTGAGCGAGTCGTCGAAGGCCCTGAAGAAGTTGTCGACCATGCGCCTTATGAGTATGCCGGGGGATTCCTTCCACTCGACGTCGTACGTGTCGGGGAAGAGGTATCCCTCCGCGTTCGTCGACGGGACGCCCAGTTTGGCGATGAAGGCCGAGTCGCGCGCGTAGGCGACGAAGAGCGTGGAATCCACGCCGGCCTCCTCTCTTAAGATCCGCGCCACCGACTCCAGCACGAGCCCGCTCGGCACGCGCACGCGCTCCCTGTAACTCACGCCGCGGTAGAGAGTCGCGAGCACCGTCGCCATGTCGCTTGTCCGCTCGAAGCGGTACCTGCCCGCGCCGGCGCGGTACTCGATGCCGAGCAGGCGGCCTATCAGCAGGAAGATGCGCTGCGAGCGCACCAGGCCGGCGTCCGAGACGCGGCCGGCCACTTCCGAGAAGGGAATGCCCTCGTCGATGATAACGTAAACGTAGCGGCGCTCATGGCGGTTGGCCTGGCAGAACACTTCGATGGCGACCAGCGATATCGCGGTCGCGACGGCCATGATGAGGACGTCTCTTAAGAGATGGATGAAATGGAACTTCTTCACTTGTCCCGTCTCGCGTCAAGGTAGCTCTGCAGGACGATTGCAGCGGCGACCGAGTCGATCTTCTTCTTCCTCTTCTTCCTCCTCATACCGCCCTCTATCAGGACTCGTTCACCCTCCACGGTGGAGAAGCGCTCGTCGCAGGTGGCCACCGAGATCCCGGTCCTGTGCCGGAGTTCCCTGGCGAAATGCAGAACCTGCGATGCCGCCTGCCCTATCTCGCCGCTCAGGGTGAACGGCATTCCGAGTACAATTTCGGCGATATCGTGCTCGGCGATTAGGGCTATTACTTTCTCGATAACGGTCCTGC
>JASFEA010000133.1:0-8247 GCA_050125095.1 bacterium | reverse complement strand
GCGGAAGAAAGAAAGGAAGCGCGCACCCTCCAAAGACCTGTTCTCCGGATGCCTGCTGGGGCAGTGCCTGGGAGATGCGCTTGGCTTCCCCGTGGAGGGGACGCTCCCGGACGCTTGCAGGCTCTATGTTGACAGGGTCTTGACCGGATTCAAAGAGGGGACCTTCGGTCCTGAGAAGATGGACATCTCCCCCTACACGCTGGGACAGTACACCGACGACTCACAGCTCGCGCGGGAGTTGATGATCAGTTACGCCACGTGCGGCGAGTTCGATCCAGAGGATTACGCCAGGCGAATCTGCGAGATATTCGCCCAACACAGGGTCGTGGGCGGCGGTATCGCGACGCTTCAGGCGGCGCTCCGGCTCAAGAGCGGCATCCCGTGGACCGAATCGGGGGAGCCTCCGCCTTCGGCCGGAAACGGCACGGCCATGCGCGCGGGGCCGGTGGGCCTCATATTCGGGGACAACCCCGAGACCATGCTGAAGGTCGCGCACGACCAGGGCCGGATAACACACATGGACAAGCGCTGTTCGGCGGGTTCGGTCGCGATCGCCGGCGCGGTGGCGCTTGCGGCGCGGATGTATCCCCTGGACATGGACTCATTCCTCACCACTCTGGGCGAATGGGTGGGCGTGTACCATGAGGACTTCGCGCTCTACATTGAAGAGCTCGCCATCTGGACCAGGCTCGACCCCGAGACCGCCGTTGTCCCGATCTCCAAATGCGGGCGGGCGCCCGAGTACAGAGAAGACTGGAAGTTCATCTCGCCCTTCGTCATTCCCAGCGTACTCTGGAGCCTGTATTCGTTTCTGAGGTCTCCCGGGGATTACTGGACCACCATCACGACCGCGATCAGCTGCGGAGGGGATGTGGACACGACTGGCGCCATGGCCGGGGCCATCAGCGGCGCTCACCTGGGGCTTGGAGGCCTGCCGGAGCATCTCGTCGGCTATATCCATGACCGCGGCGACTGGGGCTATGACGAGCTGGTGCGGCTGGCCGAGAGCTGCTATGACGTCGCATTCGGCGACGACGCGAGGAAAGCAGCCACGTTGACATAGCCCGCGCCGGTTTGTATACTTCCGACGATGTAACTGAACCTTGAGGAGCGTTTATGCCGCACGATCCTGTGGACTTAAGAAGCGACACCGTGACCAAGCCGGGCCCGGAGATGAGGAAGGCCATCGCCGAGGCTGTGGTCGGGGACGATGTGTTCCGGGACGACCCCACCGTCATCGAACTCGAGCGTCTGGCAGCCGAGATGACCGGCTATGAAGCCGGCCTCTTCGTTCCCAGCGGGAGCATGGGTAACGAGATAGCAATAATGGCGCATACGAGGCGCGGCGATGAGGCGATCGTGGAGGCGAGATCGCATATCTACCTTTACGAGGCCGGCGGCCCGGCTGTTCTCTCGGGCGTGCAGCTTGCCACTCTCAAGGGAAACAGAGGCGCGCTCGCAGCCGGGCAGGTGGAGGAAGCGATAAGGTGGGACGATATCCATGAGCCGATTACCCGGCTCGTCTGTCTCGAGAACACACACAATCACGCGGGCGGGGTTGTCTACCCGATCGATACCATGCGCGAGATCCGCGACCTCGCAAGGGCCAGGGGCCTCAAGGTGCATATGGACGGCGCGAGGATCTTCAATGCCGCAATCGCGTCGGGCATCGCCGCAAAGGAGTACTGCTCTCTGTGCGATTCCACCATGTTCTGTCTCTCCAAGGGTCTCGGCGCCCCCATAGGCTCGATGCTTGTCGGCGACCGGGACTTCATAAAGCAGGCCCATAGATGCCGCAAACTCCTCGGAGGCGGGATGCGCCAGGTGGGCATAGTGGCCGCCGCGGGAGTATATGCGCTTGAGAATAATGTCCAACGCCTCGCTGATGACAACGCACGCGCGCGCAGACTGGCCGAGTCGTTGGCAGCAGTAGCGGACCTCGCCGTCGATCTCGAAACCGTCCAGACCAATATCGTGGTAATCGACGTCGGCGGGAGCGGGTTCACGGTGGATGAGGCGATTTTACGACTTGAGAAAGAAGGAGTCCTTGTGCTACCGTTTGGCGGGACGACGATAAGAGCGGTTACGCATCTCGACATAGACGATGCAGACATTGACCGGACTATAGAGGCTTTCAATAAGGTCTTCGCTGGACCTTCTTAAACAACTCATGGCAAAGTACCGCTGGAAGATAGAGAAGCCCGAACCTTCCGATATCAAAAGACTCGAGTACGCTCTCGAATTGACTCCGATGACGGCCGCTGTCATGGCGGCGCGCGGCATTGTCAGCGAGGCCGATGCGCAGACATTCTTGTCCCCCGCGCCCTCAGACCTCTCGGACCCCATGCTCCTTCCCGACGCTCAGGCAGCCGTGGAGAGATTGCTTGAAGCGGTGTCGAATGACGAACACATCGTTGTGCTCGGCCATGACGACGCCGACGGAATAACGGCCACGACCATTGTCTTCGGTTCCCTCAGGGAAATCGGAGCGGACGTTTCATATTATATCCCGGACTCGCCCACGGAGGGTCTCGGCCTCTCGAGGCCCCTGATCGACCGCTTCAAAGCCATGGGAGTCACTCTTATAATCACGGTTGACTGCGGGGTCAGCTGCAGGGAGGAAGCCGCTTATGCCTCCGGGCTTGGAATAGACACAATCATCACGGATCATCATGAGCCGCCGGCCGAGCTCCCCCCTGCCGTCGCGGTGATTGATCCCAAGCGGGCGGATTCGAAGTACGGGTTCCGGGAACTTGCCGGCTGCGGCGTCGCATACAGGTTCATGGAGATCTTCGTCGAGTCTTATCGCAGGATAGGCAGCCCGCCGTCGCTTGACGGCATGCTCGGCATGGCGGCGCTGGGAACATTCGCCGACCGGGTTCCTCTCGTAGGCGAGAACCGGGTCATCGTTCATAACGGTGTGCGGCAGATTGCAAACAAGAAAATAGTCCCATTCAGAGCGCTCCGCTCCCACATATGGGTGGACGGTGATTCCACCATGACCGAGATTCTGTCCAAGATCGTGCCGCTTATCGGAGCGTCCCGCTCCAGCGAAGGTGGCAATCTGGGGGTGGAGCTTCTTCTCGCGACCGAAGATGAGGACGCCGAGGAGATCTTCGGCACGCTGGTTCTCGAGAGGGAGCGCAAGAAGGAAAAGGCGCGGCGGGCCTTCGACAAGGTCATGAGTGAGTTCGCCGCTCGAGACTTCGAGAACTCGAAGGTTATCGCGTTCATCGTCGAGAACCTGCCCGACAAGACAGTGGGCTTCTGCGCCTCCAGGATATCGGACGACGAGAACAAGCCGGTCCTCATAATCGCGTTGAAGGGGGACAAGGGGATAGGCGAGTGCCGCGCCCCCAAGGGCGTGGATCTGGTCGAGGCGCTGAGCGCCAACAAGGACCTCCTCCTGGGGTACGGCGGGCACAAGCAGGCGGCCGGGTTCTCCATTGACCGCGCAAATGCGGAGCCGATGCTGAAAGGGTTCACGTCTTTCCTTGAGGCGAAGATCGATCCCGAGATTCTCGTCAAGGAAATCACGATAGAAGCGCGGGTCAGGCATGACGATATGCAGATCGACAACTTCAGATCGCTGATGCGCCTCGAACCATTCGGCGAGTGCAACCCGCGTCCTGTTTTTATGCTTGAATCATTAGACCGAAGTATGCTTAAAGAGATTGAAGGGCAGTGGAGGCTTGGGGAGGTCGCAATTTCAGGCGAGGATTCTGGAGCTATGGAGATCTTGAAGTCGGGAGAGAAAGTCAATCTCGCGTTCAGGCCGTTCAGCGAAGGCAGCGTAAGGTTGATCGACATGGTCGACTTCAAGAAGTCACCTTAGGAAGGGGGGGTCAGGCTCAACAGGATGCCAAGCACTAGGACCACCAGGACTTCGAAGGCGAAAAAATCCGGCACAAGCAAGAATACCAGGTCGCTAGCCCGGCGGATTGAGGGGATTGACAGAAAGATGCAAGCCGCGCTTGAGAAAGGAGATTTCGACGCAGCTAAGCAGCTCGCGGAGGAGCAGGAGCGACTTCTGGATCACTTGATGCTCTTTAAGGGACCGGCGTAAGACGCCAGACACATATGCCTCGCAAAAAACAAGCTTCGCTGTTTGTTGTTGCCACCCCTATCGGCAATCTCAAAGACATAACACAAAGGGCGATAGAGACGCTCGAAGGCGCGAGTTTCATCGTATCCGAGAACGTGAGGAAGACCAGGAACCTCCTGGATCACTACGGCGTGAAGACCCCCGTCAGGAGCTACAGGGAAGCCAATTCGCGCCGCGCCATCCCGCGCATAATGAAGGCCCTCAGGGACGGGAGGGATGTGGCGCTGGTCGCGGAGGCCGGGACGCCGGGCGTTTCCGATCCCGGAAGGGACCTGGTCGACGCGGCTTACCGCCATGGATTCCGTGTCGTGCCGGTACCCGGTCCCAGCGCCGCCGTCGCGGCCGTATCCGCTGCCGGCATGAGCGAGTCGCGCTTTGTCTTCGAGGGCTTTTTGCCCCGCAGGAAGTCCAGGCGGGTAAACAGGCTCGCCGAGCTGGCGCATGATGAGAGACTTCTTGTGTTCTTCGAAGCTCCACACCGGCTGGGGGCATGCCTCGCGGACATGGCCGACGTCCTGGGCGACAGGAAATGCCTTATCGCGCGGGAGATCACAAAGATATATGAAGACATGACGAGGGGCAGCCTGCGCGAGCTGGCGGAGCAGTACGCTGGCGCAAAGCCGAGGGGCGAGTTCGTAATAGTCTGTGAGGGCTCGAGCGCCGCGCCCCCCGCCGCGCCCCTCGCGCAGGCGGCCGATTTCGATAAGATCAGGGAAGACGCGATGTCCCTGATAAGAAGCGGCATGAAGAAATCGGAAGCCGCCAAGACGATCGCCCGCAGGCACGGCGTCACCCGGAAAGAAGTCTACTCGCTCCTCACCGGCGGCCCGGCGGGGCGGCGTGAAGAGAGATAGAATAATGAAAGGTCTGAGTCTGAGAGACGCGCGTGCCCGTGACAGGGATGCCGTGTTTGAGTTCTGCAGGAACACCTGGCCCGGCTACGGTGATTACATACAGCTCGTCTGGGACAAGTGGATGAGCGAGGAGGGCGGGCGTTTCATACTCGCCGAGATGGACGGGGAGCCGGTCGGTATCGCCAAGATCAGCGAGTTTTCCAGGGGCGAGGTCTGGCTCCAGGGACTCAGAGTCGATCCGCGCCTGAGAAAGAAGGGCATCGCGAATGAAATAAACATCGAAGTCCTGAAGTCCGCAAAGCGAATGAATCCCCGCGTCGTGCGTTTCTGCACGGCGACTCCCAATAAGGCGAGCAGGCATATAGGAGAGAAGTTCGGCTTCCGCCTCGCCGCGCGTTTCAGGTTCTTCTGGGTGAAGGCGCGCAGGGGAACGGTGCGGGGGAGGGTCGCCCGGATGAAGGACTTCCAGGCTGCCCTGGCATTCATAAGGGACTCCAGATTTCTCAAGTTTGCGAACGGCCTGATCGCCGAAGGGTGGGTGTTCCGCGAATTCAACCCGGACCTGTTGAGAAGATACATACGCGCCGGCTCGGTAATGGTAATCGAAGGAGAGCGCGGTATCCGGGGCCTGGCCATATACACCGTCGACCAGGAAGAGGGTTCCGATCTGGTCTCGCTGGGATTCGTCGACGGGGACGAGGCCGCCATCAAGGCGCTGGCGAAGAACCCCTTCTACATCTCGGCGAGCCGCGGTTACAAGTACTGCTCGGCGGCGGTGCCGACGAGATACTTCACGAGACTGCTGCGCTGGTCGGTATACGGGAAGTCCGAGACCATCGGCCAGGTCATATACGAACTCACCGGCGAGGAACTCCGGCGGAAGTGACGCGCTTTTTGAGAGACGAATAGGGCATGAGATATATCTACCGGCATCCAGTTCTTTATAACTTCCTGGACTCGCTTGGTTCCCTGTTCCTTGCCGACAGGGTCAGGAGCAAGGCGCTTGCCTCCCTGGGGTCCGGGTCGCTTCTCGAAATCGGGGTCGGCTCGGGCAAGAACATGCGCCTCATGGCCTCCGCCTTCCGCGTCGGCGTGGACAACTCGCTCGACATGCTTGAATTCACCCGCAGGAAGTTCGGAGACGTCCGGCTCGTGGCGGGTGACGCCGTCCGCCTTCCGGTGAAGGACGCGAGTTTCGATCTGGCCGTTTTCTGCTATGTGCTGCGGGGACTCGCCAGTCCGGCCGAGGCGGTTAGAGAAGCGCTTCGAGTGTCCGCCAGGGTTGTGATAGTCGACTACGACAGACCCGGGTTCATTCCGCGCCTGGTATGGAGCGGGGTCATCTCAAGGATCGGCGGAGCGCTCTACGGTTCCCGCGACCTCGATTTCGCGTCTATTGAAAAACTCGGAGCATCGAAAGAAGTATTCAGGTATTATGGAGGCCTGTTCCGCGTCGTGATACTGGCGGCGCATTGAGCTCGGATGATGGAGACCCGGGAAAGCGATAATGGCCGATACCGACAGGAGAACGGAAGTGAAGACGGCCCTGCAGGAAAAGCTACAGGACGGCAGCGCCCGCTGCCTTATCTGTGAACGCCGCTGCGTCATAGCGCGCGGGCAGTGCGGATTCTGCGGCACCCGCCGGAACGACGGCGGCACCATAAAGACCATCATACATGGAGCGGTATCGACGCTCGCGGTTGCGCCGGCCGAGGCCAAGCCAATTTTCCATTTCCTGCCGGGCTCCGCTTGGCTGTCTCTCGGCACGCTGGGCTGCAACTTCAAGTGCCCGGGCTGTCAGAACAGCGAGATCTCCTGCGTCAATCCCTGCAAGGAGGGACTGGGGTCGGCGCGCTATATGGAGCCGGGCGAGGTCGTGGAAGAGGCCCTGGCCAGGGAGTGCAAGGGAATATCCTGGACCTACAACGAGCCCACCATGTGGTTGGAATACACCGTCGAGACCAGCGAGCTCGCAAGGAAGAACCATCTCTACACGAGCTATGTCACGAATGGATACATGACACATGAAGCCCTTGACCTGATCGGTCCGCACCTCGACGTGTTCAGGTTCGATCTAAAGGGCTTCTCCCGCGAGTCCTACTCCAGGATCGCCGGAATCGAGGACTATGAAATCGTGCTCGAGAACGCCATGCGGGTCAAGAGCAGGTACAAGACGCATGTTGAGGTCGTGACCAATGTGATCCCCGGCATAAACGACGCCGATATCGAGCTGGGCCGGCTCGCCACCTGGATCGCAACTCGACTCGGGAAGCGCACTCCGTGGCATGTGACGCGTTTCGCCCCCCACGGGGAGTTCTCGGATATCCCGGAGACGCCGGTGGAGACCCTTGACAGGGCCCGCAAGATCGGCATCGACGTGGGGCTCTTGTATGTATACACGGGTAACGTGCCCGGTTATCCCGGCGAGAACACCTATTGTCCGAAGTGCGGGCGTGTCGTGGTGGGTCGGTCGAATCAGGCCGTGTTTGCCAACAACATAGAGAGGCGCGAGCAGGAAGACTCCTACGGCGGCCACCGGTCCTCCGGGAGGAAGCCTGATGACGGCGTCTGCGCCCATTGTGGACAGCGCATCGTGGGCCACTGGTTCGAGGTGCCGCCCAGAAGAGACCGGAACAGGGAGTGAACCGGGCCCGCGTGAATTCCGCCGGCCCGCGGATATGGCATATATCTGGTGAAGGGGGGTGAAAGTGAAATGAAGAGACTCATGATCGTGGCGCTGCTGGCGGTCGTCGCCGTGGCGATACTGGCCCACGGGCAGGAGAAGGAAGAGCTGAAGGCCGAGATGGACCCCGCGACAGAGCTCGCCAAGTCCGTCGAAAGGGGTTTTGCGCTCTTCAATGACAAGAAGTTGGGTACGAACGGCTCGACCTGCAACGATTGTCACAAGGGCGGTGGAACACAGAACGCCAAGATGGGCGATATGGACATGAAGGCATTCGACAACCTCGCAGCGAAATACCCCAGGTATTTCAAGATGGCCGATAAGGTCATGACGCTGGACCAGGTTGTCAACTTCTGCGTCACGAATCCTCTTGAGGCCGAGCCTTTGGCGTGGGACGACCAGAGGCTTACTGATCTGGTAGCATATTGCGCTTCGGTCAAGGCGCCCAAGGTGGAGAAGAAATAGAAATTGTGGGGTCAGAAATTGTGGGGTCAGGTCTTGAAATGCACACCTGACCCCTCTTTATGCCACTTAGCCGGCTTGAGTCGGCCCGGTCCCGGCTTGACCCTCCGGGCGTGAAGTGATATGAATCGAGTGCGTGGCAG
>JASFEA010000132.1:0-8576 GCA_050125095.1 bacterium | reverse complement strand
GGCTTGTCCCCGGAACGAGTCGTCTGGTTCAGTTACCTCATGCAAAAGGGGGATGCCCCGGAAGGCATCCCCCTCAAGTTCCGGCGCATCAGGCGCCGTGAATGACTACTTCATGAATACGATCTTCTCTGTCGCGCGGTAGCCATCGGCCTCCATGGAGCAGAAGTAGACGCCGCGCGCAGCCATCCTCCCGGTGTTGTCCTTTCCGTTCCAGAGAACGCTGTGTGGTCCGGCGTTTACGCTTCCCGAGACCAGCGTTCTTATGAGCTGGCCTTCGACATTGTATATCTCCAGGGAAACCTGTCCGGCCTCGGCCATCTCGAAGTTGATCATCGTTCCCTGTGTGAAGGGATTGGGAACGGCGCGGCCGAGGAAGGTTCCGGCCGTCTCAGTCGGAACGCCCGCAGAAGTGCCTATTTCGGCCGGCGGCTCCCCGTCATTAAACACAACCGCCGTAAGCTCGACCGACGACGCATCGGCGTCGGGATCGACCTTGCCAAAGGTTATCCGGGCGACCTCGCCGGTGCCAGCAAAGGCCTCGGCTCCGGCCATGGCGAAGATGATCTCATCGCCCGTCGCGTTATGGGCGGTCATCGAACCGGTCGCCAGTCCCGTGGCCAGTGCCGATACGACCGACAGATCCTCGGAGCTGTAGACCAGGTCGAAGCTGCTCGAGAAGATGCCGTATGCGCCCGCGACCAGCACGGGGATCTCTATCCTGTCGCCCAGATCCACCGGCAGGCCCAGCGCCACCTGCACCGGATCGGAGGCGAATGCCGGAGAGAAGCCGCATTCGAGACATCCGTTGACATCCCCCTTTAGCACTCCCATATAGTCCACCGTCCCAGGGCAGGCGTAGACCATGCTGCCGTTCGTTCCCATCGGGTAGAAGACCCAGGGATCAGGGCACGGAAGCGCCGGGATCAGTCCCACGAAATACTGCAGCAACACCGACGCGTCATAGCTCGTGATGTCGCCCGAGCATGTGACATCCGCCGCAGCCTGCTGGGGATAGACGGTGCCTCCGTTATAGGTGAAGGGGCAGTCGTCCAGGTTGTCAAGGCAGGCCAGGTACCGCAGGATCAGCGACGCATCGAACGGATTGACGCAGGCCGGGATCCGGCAGTAATCGACGCTAACCTCGAAATGGCAGTCCTGGCCGAGGGGCTCAAGGCAGTCGAAGCCGTAACAGCCGTCATCACCCGTGAAGGTGGTGCCGAGGGGACCCGAGCAGGAATCATAGAGATGTACCTGCACGCCCACAAGCGGTATCGGGTAGAAGTAGCCGCCGCAGCCGTCCGGGCAGCACTTCCAGTACTTCATGCAGCCGGCCACATCGCACCAGTCGACACATACCGAGCCGTTCTGCCAGCACGCGAAGAGCGGCGTCTCGGGATCGTAGATGTCCACCGAGTCGAACCACAGGTCGCAGCACATGCAGGGCTTGGCGAGAGTGCTGACGTGGAACTTGAGATAGAACAGCACTCCTTCGCCCGTAAGCGGCACCGCCCCCGCGGCAGCAATGCTGACGCAGCCGGGATCACAGATATTACAGGCGGGGTCTCCCCAGCCCGAGTTGGTCATGACTTCACCCGGCACGCAGTATTCGTACTGAAGCAGGCCCGCCGGGGTCTCGCACCAGCAAATTTCCATATCGAAGCCCATGACACCCCAGCCCGTCACGTCCTGAACATAGACGGGCACGAGGACATTCTCCCCGGGGTTCACTATGAGGTCGGTGAGCCACAGGTCAATTCCGTTGTCCACGACCGTGACGTACGCGGTACACGTGCTGAAGTTATCCGAGAAGTCCGTGGCCTTGAACTCGACCGCCGTCGTCCCGATCGGGAAGAGGTCCGGCGCGTCATTCGTGATCACCGGGTTGGGGTCCACGATATCAGTGGCCGAGACTCCCGCCCAGAAGTCGTCGAGCTGCGGGTCGTCCGCATAGGTGCCCTGCGGCCCGTTGCAGGCGACCTGGATGTCATCTGGGCACGTGATGTCCGGCGGCGTGGTATCAACCACCGTCACGTCGGACTGGCAGCTATTGCTGTTGCCGGCGTCATCGGTGGACGTAAACGTCACAGTCGTCGTGCCCATCGGGAAACATACCGGGCGGTCGTCGGTGACCGTCGGAATAGTGGTGCAGTTGTCACTTGTCCAAACGCCCGCGAAGAACGCCGAGAGCTGTGAATCCGAGGACGGCGTTCCGCAGACATCCGTGCCCTCAACCGTTATGGGCGATGGACAGGTGATGTCCGGAGGCGTGTCGTCGACTACCGTCACATTGGCGGTGCAATACGATTCCCAGCCATGATCGTCCGCCACCCCGAGGGTTACCGGCGTCACCCCGAGCGAGTACGGGGGCGCCGGGTCAATGGTGATATCGATAGGGTCGCCGTCGGGATCGTAGGTCCCGTTGTCGATACTTGCCACGCCCTGGCAGTTGGCGTCGGCCGATACGGTCACGTCATGGCACAGCGCCACAGGCGGGTCATTGAAGCGCCTCGGAACCACCGGCACCACGGCGAAGGTCTCGTCACCCGCGAAGCGCATGCACTGACCCGCAGCGCATACCGGGTAGTCGGCGAGAGCCTGGATGAATGCGTCCCTTACAGTCCAGCCGGCGTTCATGTACCCGAAAAGGGCCTGCTGCCAGAGAAGCGACCAATCGCTCCAGCAGTCGTCGCACTGGGGCTGGTCCATATGGCAGTAACCCACTGTCACCGTCTCGACTGTGGAGCCCTTTCTGAACTCGAAGGAGAGCGTATTGTCCCCCGTATTGCACATACCGCCGCAGCTGCCGATAAAAACGAACGGGATCGCCTGGTAGTCCTGAATCCAGGCCTCTATCTCGCTCGGTACGGTAAGGTCGTAGTCATTGCCATTGGGGCAACCACTCGCGAAGTGATCCGACCCACCGTGGGCAAGTTCATAGAACATCGCTGTCGTGTTCGACGCAATGTGGCTCTGCACCTTGGCCTCGTCGGGCCAGACGGCCGTTTCCGTGCTGTAGCCCATGGTGTTGAACCAGTTTTCCGCGTCCTGATAATAGGCGTCCCAGGACCCCGAGCAAGGGGAGTGATCCGTGGGTCCGGTCAGCGAGAATGCATCGATAGGTGGTGGAACGCCGTAACCGAGAATACCGCCCTCCACCGCGTCGATTACGGTCAATCTGATATAGCCATCGACAAGGCTCTTGACCACCCAGCAGGGATTCTGCGGAGTCGGCTCGATGGGGAACACAGGCGAGTCGGGAGATATATAGTAGAGCTTCGCCGACTGCACCTCTCCATCGACCATGGCCTCGGCCTGGGCGATGTCAAGTAAGAGATCGGGAAGCTCGGCCGGAATGTCGTCACGCCAGTGCGACTTCCTCGCGAGCAGCTCCCCCGTGTCACCCTCAAACTGGTAGACGATGTAATCGCCCTGCACCCTGGCGAATCCCACCATTCGCTGGTGGAAGTGCACGGCGATGTCCTCTACCTGAAACACCTCGAATTCACGCCCCTCGGGCTCGTTCTCGCGCACAAAGTCGGCCATATTGTCGCCGAAAGCGACGCCGACCAGGAGAACGAGCATTAGGGAGGCAAGCAATAATGCTGCAAATCGTACCATATAAGGCACCCTCCTTCTATAGCCCCACTGCAGATGTGTGCACTATATCACAAGGAATATGCTATCTCAAGGCCGAAATGCAATAAAACGGGGTTGGCGGCGAATACAGCCCATGCGTCAGTCTCGACATGGGCCGCCCTACCGGTTCTCCTTCTTGGGCTTCGCCCCCATTCCGTTGATTATGAGCGAGGCCGCGGCTCCCGCCCCCAGGATATGCTGGATCTGGCTGAAAGCGCCGGTGCCCTTAAAGGCCAGCGAGCAGGAGATCATCACCAATCCCCAGATGATCGCATTTGCAATGATGATTATGCCCTGTCTCTTCATGACAGACCTCCTCTTTCGGGTAGCCCGAATCAAAGTCAAGAACCGCCAGGGCTCCATTTGTAAAGCCCTTACAGGCAAACGCTCAGAGATTCCGTGTAATCAGAAGTCCGAACGCGACCACCATCACGTGAAGAGCGACGCCGCCGAGAACAGCGGCCAGCCAGACCCGGGGCGCGAGCCAACTGCGGGCACGCCACATCGCCAGGCCGCCCAGAGGCAGCCAGAGCAGGAGCCCCGAGACGGCGCCCGGCGAATACGAACCCGTGAATATGCTCACCGTCACATGCAACAGGCCGTTCAGGACCACGGTCGCTCCCAGTACCGCTACCAGCCAGCTCAAAGAAGCCCTTAGTGCCACCAGGCCTGACAGAAGCAGCATTCCTGCAAGCACAACAGCGTTTGTTGTCAGGAAGGCAGACTTCGTCACTTCCACGCCGCTCAAACCTGAAATCCACGCCGGGAATGCCTCCCCGGCATGAATCTCCTCCACAATGTGGACGAAGTAGGTTGCCGGGAAGAGCCAGACATATCTCCTCCACCGGGCCTCCTCTCCCGAAGTGCCGGCGTACTCCATTCACGCTACCCCGATCAGAAGTAAGGGTCCTCGAGCATCTCCTCGAGGTCCTCGAGCGACATCGAATAGCAGATGTTCTCGACCATGTCTGTGTACTCGGCGTTATGGCTGAGGAGAGCCTCCTTTACCATGAGCACGGTGAACTCACGCTCCATCGCCCCGAAGTAGGTCGCGAGCACGCAGCCCACGGCGCTCAGCCCGCATAGGATCACCACGTTCCGCTCGCCATCCCGGAGCATTTTCTCGAGATCGGTCTTCATGAACGAGCTGGGATGGGCCTTGACCACCTTCGGGTCGCTTTCAAGAACGGCGATCGAGTCCGGGAAATCGAAAGCGTCCGTGTCCGGTTCGGGGCCGAGCTTGGGGTCGGAGTGATATACCCTGATCACCGGCTGCCCGTATTCACGAAACAGGGCTATGGCCTCGTTGATCTTCCCGGGCGCCGAGGCCCGGTCTTCCTGGGCCATCATGGGCATCCACTGATTCTGAACGTCCACCACCAGAAGGACGGGCTTGATCTCTTTTCTCTCCTGTTCTCCTTCTGCGCCGACCGGAATATGTGCCGCCAATAGCACGGCCAGCATAAGCGCTACAGACACTCTCTTGGCTTTCATGCATACCTCCTATTCCGAAGACTCCCTATAGTGGTAGCACGTCTACACGCTGGTTTTCAAGCGTCCAGAAGGGCTGATCTCAGTACGAGCAGTCGTGGGGGCGTCATCGACCGCTCGCAGACCAGTCGGGTCAAGTTGAGTTCGAAATAGTGTGGACGGCCGGCGTTATGCGGTATAGTACGGGAAGCGGGATAGGAAGGATATATGCGGGTCTTGATAATAGGCGGCACCCGGTTCATGGGGCCGCGCGTCGTCGCGCGCCTTGCCGGTGAGGGCCACGATGTGAGCATCTTTCATCGAGAGAAATCGACGGCGGAGCTTCCCCACGGCGCACAGGAAATCCTTGGCGACCGTAATCGCCTCGCCGATTTCGAGGACGACTTTCGGCGCCTCCGGCCCAATGTTGTCGTTGATATGATGCTGCTCTCCGAGAGCCAGGCGAGCCAGTTAGTGGCTGTGATGACCGGCGTGGCGGGGCGCCTGGTGGTGGCCAGCAGTTGCGATGTATATCTTGAGTACGATCTCTTGCGGGGCGTCGAGCAGGCCCCCCCGGGCGACGGCCGGGCGGACGAGTCGTCCCCCCTGCGCCGCAAGCTCTTCCCCTACCGCGACTCGGTTCCTGACGCCAACCACGAGTTATACGACTACGACAAGATCCTGGTCGAACGAAGCGTCATGTCGAGCGCAGCCCTGCCGGCTACCGTGCTCCGCCTGCCCATGGTCTATGGTCCCGGTGACTACCAGCACCGCTTCTACGGCTTGGTGAAGCGGATGCTCGACGGCCGGCCCGCGATAATTCTGGAACGGGGCCAGCCTGAGTGGAGAATCACGCGAGGGTATGTCGATAATTGCGCGGAAGCCATCTGCCGGGCGGTTACCGACGAAAGAGGTGCGGGGCGCATCTATAACGTGGGCGAGCCGGCCGCGCCCGCCGAGAGGGAGTGGATCGAGAGAATCGCCAGACAGCTGGCCTGGCAGGGCAGCGTCGTCACCGTTGCCGCCGAGGCACTGCCGGAAACGATGAGGAGCGGCCTGGCCTGGCAGCACAACCTGGTGGTGGACACCGCCAGGATCCGGCAAGAACTCGGTTTTGCGGAGCCGGTCGATCCCGATACCTGCCTAGCCCGGACTATCGCCTGGGAGAGCGACAACCGGCCGCAGTCATACGGGGACCCTTTCGATTACCTTGCCGAAGACCGCATTCTGAAGGAAGTACTGTGACCGGCACCGGCCGGGATTGAGCGGGCTGAGTTGACCGCCTCCAACTGCTCTGGTAGAATGATCACAGATAGAGCTGCCGGAGCCCGGGCGAATACGGAGGCCCGGGTCGCACAAGGAGGACCGCCCATGAGAACATCCCCTACCAAGCGAATAGCGTCGCCCGCCCGCATCGTAACCAACAAGTGCCTGCGTGCCGCGATCGGCGTCGGCGTGTGCTTTATCATGTCTCTCTCCGTCCTCTGGTCGATAGCTGCCGGACCATCCTATGCGGGAGAGGTCTATGACCCCGCCGGGGAGATAGAACGCATCCGCGCCGATATAAAATCCCGGGGCTACTCATGGACAGCCGGAGAGACATCCATGAACAGCATACCGCCGGCCGAGCGCCGCAAGTATCTGGGACTCAAGGTGCCGCCCGGTACCCGTCCGTTTGCCGGGCCGCCAGCCGTTCCCGGCCGGATAGCGCCCCGCGAACTCCCCGCCGTCTGGGACTGGCGCGAGCAGGGCGGTGTGACACCCGTGAAGTACCAGGGTCAATGCGGAAGCTGCTGGATATTCTGTACGGTGGGAGCGTTTGAGTCGCTGCTCCTTATCGAAACTGGCGTAGAGCACGACCTCTCCGAGCAGCAGATCCTGGTCTGCAACAAAGATGGCTATGGATGCCGCGGGGGTTGGATGAGGTCGGCCTATAATGTGCTGATGTCGCCCGGAGCCGTTTCCGAAGAGTGCATGCCTTACATGGCATGCGACACCCTGCCCTGCACGCAGGACTCCTGCGAGGTGGTAGACCACTTAGATTGCTATGCGGAAATCCCTAACGACATCAACATCCTCAAACAGAAAGTCTACGAACACCCTGTCTCGACGGGCCTCACTATCTTCGACGACTTCTTTTCATACACGGGGGGCTGTTACGAGCATGACGGGTCCATGGAGTGCGACCACTGCGTCATGATCGTGGGCTGGGCCGACACGGCCTGCGGTGGAGAAGGCGCGTGGATCTGCAAGAACTCCTGGGGCGAAAACTGGGGCATCGACGGTTACTTTTACATCAAGTACGGCTCATGCGGCATCGGCGGCTGGTCGCATGAGATATTCTACGGGGGCACGGCGGTTCACGAGTGGTCGGACGTAACGACCGGCCCGCTTGGTGAGACCGGCTGGGGGCGCGGCCTCGCATGGGTCGACTACGACGACGACGGAGATCTCGACATCTTCGTCACAAACAGAACGACCTCCGACCACCTCTTCCGGAATGACGACCTCACAGCGGGAGGCTTCGTCGACGCCACACCGGTTGTGCTGGCCGACACTTCGGACAACAGGGCCGCGGCCTGGGGTGATTATGACGCGGACGGCGACCTCGACCTCTATGTATCCACCTGGGGACCTAACAAGCTCTACCGGAATGACAGCGGAGGGACATTCGTCAATGTGACCACTGCCCCGCTGGATGACTCCAGCATAGGCAACACGGCCTCATGGGCCGATTACGACAATGACGGCGATCTCGACCTCTACCTGGTCAACAACGGGCCCAACAGGCTCTTCAGGAACGACGGCGCCGAAGGATTCACGGACGTGACCCAGGGCGCACTCGGGGACACCTGTCTGGGCATGGGGATGGCTTGGGCCGATTATGACGATGACGGCGACCTCGATCTCTATATAGCCAATCGGCAGGGACCCAACCTGCTTCTCAAGAACGTGGGTGACGACGAGTTCATCGACGCGACTACGCCGGAGGTAGCAGTCCCCGAACAAAGCGGCGGCGCGGCCTGGGCCGACTATGACAATGATGGCGACCTCGACCTCTTCGTCACCACCGACGGCCCCGACAGGCTGTTCAGAAACGACGGCGGCTACTTCGCGGACGTTTCCTCCGCGATCGCGGAATTCCGGGGCGCCGGGCGTGGCGTGGCCTGGTTTGATTACGACTACGACGGCGACCTCGACGTCTACGTGGCCAACTCCGACGGCAGCAATGGACTCTGGACAAACGACGGCACAGGCGGATTCGACTCCTGGGTGTGCGGAAATCAGGTTCTCGATGACGAGGATTCGGGATTCGGGACGGCATGGGCGGATTACGACCAGGACGGCGACCTCGACCTCTATCTGGTCAACAATGGTTCTAACAGGCTCTACAGGAATGACATGGAGCCGGGCAATCACTGGCTCGAAGTGAAGCTGACCGGAGTGACCTCCAATGTATTCGGCCTGGG
>JASFEA010000131.1:0-8680 GCA_050125095.1 bacterium | reverse complement strand
AACGTGCGCTCTCCCGCACAGCATTTTGATGCACTCTCAATCGAATTTGACCGGGGGTTCAGGCGTATTGTATGCTGGAGGGCGATAGCCCGTCATTAGGGAGTCAACGGCAACACCTGAGGAGGTAAGAAATGCTGATAACGACCACACCCACAATCGAAGGCAAGAAAATAGTCAAGTACCACGGTCTCGTAAGCGGCGAAGCCATAATGGGCGCCAACATCTTCAAGGACCTCTTCGCGAGCATCCGCGACATAGTCGGCGGGCGTTCGGGGGCGTACGAGGAGGAACTCCGCCGGGCCAAGGACATCGCCCTTGCGGAGATGGCGGAGGCGGCCAAGAGCATGGGAGCCAACGCGGTTGTCGCCGTCGATCTTGACTATGAGACAATAAACATGGCCGGGGGCGGCGGGGGCGGAAGCATGCTCATGGTGAGCGCAAGCGGAACGGCCGTCGTTTATGAATGACATATCGGCCGGATTCGAGGTCTTGCCGCTCACGGACGAGCGGCGCGAGTGGGCGCGGACCCTTATAAGGGAGCGCTGGGGCTCGGTCATCGTGGTGACACGCGGCAAGGTGCACAACACGTCGCGGCTTCCGGGTTTCGTCGCGGTGCTGGGCGGAGACGAGGTGGGTCTCGCCACCTATGCAGCGGCCGAAGGCGAATGCGAGATTGTGAGCCTGGACAGCCTGCGAGGTGGACTGGGTATCGGGACGGCGCTGGTGCGGGCGGTCGAGCGGGTCGCGAGGGCGTCGGGCTCGAAGCGGCTCTGGCTCATAACCACCAATGACAACGTACATGCCGTCAGGTTCTATCAGAAACGGGGATTTCGTATCGCCGCCATACACCTGGGCGCCCTGGAGGAATCCCGCCGGCTTAAACCGGAAATCCCGCTTAAGGGAATGGACGGCATCCCTCTCATTGACGAGATCGAGCTCGAATTGATGCTCTGAGGCCGCTGCCGAAATTCCCCGTACCGGCAGCGTCCTTTTGCTTGCTCTTGCCGGCGCCGAAGTGTAAACTCCCGCCAGAGCTGTACTCCTCCGGTCACTCCGTAACAAAGGAGGCGCCGATGCCCGGACTCGAAGTGCGAAGTGTAGGCCCCGACAGCATATACTTCGTGGGGACATGCTCTCACGTCAGCGAATCCAAGGAGATCGACGCGGCCGCCAGGCGGCGCCTGGCCTGGCTGAAGGCGGCCGAGCAGCAAGGCCTCGAGACCAGAGTGGCTTTCCTCGATGAAAAGCCTGTGGGATTCGCGTACGTGATGCCCATAGAGATCTCCCCCTGGGGGCCTATCGGGACAGACCTCGCGGTGCTCCCCTGCCTCTGGGTGCTGCCCGAGCGCAAGGGCAACGGCGCCGGCGGGGCGCTCATGGCTGCGGCGGTTGAGGCCGCAGAGGAGAGGGGCTACAAAGGTATAGTGACGATGGGTTTCTACCACGACTTCTGGCTGCTGCCGGCGCGCTTCTTCGAGGCTCAGGGCTTCTCCAAGATTGCCGAAAGGGGCGAGGAGGCCATACTCTGGAAGGAATTCGGCGCGGGGGCGGAGGCGCCCAGGTTCCTGAGGCGGAAGTTCGTATTCAGACCAGTAAAGGGCAAGGTCGTCATCGATCTCTTCTATAATACATTCTGCCTGACAAGTACTGTGGAGGCCGAGAGGGTGCGCGAGGTGGCCGGGGAATACGGCGAATCCGTCATTGTCAACGAGCACGCCGCTGACAACCGCGAGACGCTGATGAGATATGAGATCCCCAGGGCGATATACGTGAACGGCAAAGAGATCGGTTGGGGCTACGAAGCCCCCAGGGACGGCATCCGCGAGGCAATCTCAGAGGCCCTCAGGAAACAGGGCCTCAGCCACCGCCCCGGATAGCCCTGGGGTCAGGTCCTGGGGTCAGGTCTTGAAATGCACAATACCCTGACGGGTTGAATTACGCTTCGGACTCTGCTATTCTCCGCTCGAGAACTCTGGAAACCGGACTCAAGGCAGGCGGAGGAAACAATGAAAACCGGCAGAGAAATCGACATCGAGGCCAAGCCGGCAGAAGTCGACGAGGCCAAGAACGTCAGAATGAAAGTGCTCATGTCCGAGGAGGACGGGGCGCCCACGGCAGTGCTCCGTGTCTTCGAGGTGGCGCCCGGAGGCTACACGCCTTTTCACACCCACAGCTGGGAGCACATGGTCTATGTTCTCCAGGGTAAGGGTGTCGTCAAGGAAGGCGAGAGGGAGCATCCGCTTGAACAGGGCACATATGTACTTGTCGATCCGGGCGAGGAACACCAGTTCATAAACAGCGGGAACGATGTCCTGAGATTCATCTGCGTCGTGCCTGTATCCAGGGGTTAGAAAGCGGGGATGTGCATTTCAAGACCTGACCCCTGGGTTTTGTGCATTTCAAGACCTGACCCCTGGGTTTAGCCGGGGGATTCCCTCTCGTAATGCCTCCCCAGGGCGGCCGGGGGCCGCGACCTGCCGATAACACCGGCAAGAGCGACAACGGTGAGGACATAGGGTATCGCCTGGAAGACCTGGGGCGGAAGCCCCCCCCTTCCCTGCAGTGTTTCCTGAAGCGCGTCAGCGAAACCGAAAAGCAGTGAAGCCGCCATTGCCCCGGCCGGATGCCATTTGCCGAATATCAGGGCCGCCAGTGCAATGAAGCCCAGGCCGGATGTCATGTTCTTCGCGAATGACCCTGAGAAATACGGAAGGTAGGCGCCCCCCAACCCCGCCAGCACGCCGCTCATGACAACCGCCGCAAACCTCACGCGAGCCACGTTTATGCCCTGGGTGTCCGCAGCCCTCGGGTGTTCTCCGACGGCTCTGAGCCTGAGGCCCGGAACGGTGTAATAGGCGAAGATGCAGGCGCCGGCCACGCAGATGAAGCAGAGATACGCAAGCGGCAGGAAGGGTCCCCACATGGGCAGCCGGTCGGCCGGTCCCAGCGAGAAGGATCTCTCCCCTCCCATGAAGACCTGCGTCAGGAAGACGGTTCCCCCTACAGCCAGCAGGTTCACCGCTACGCCGGAGATGATCTGGTTTGCCCTGAAGGTGATGGTGGCGAGCGCATGCACGCAGGCTATGAACGCGCCGACCACAGCCGCGCCTATCAGGCCGAGCCAGGGGTTGTGGGCGAGCACGGCGACCAGCGCGCCGCTGAAGGCCCCGAAGAGCATCATGCCTTCCAGCCCTATATTAATGACGCCCGATCTCTCGCTGAAGAAGCCGCCGGTTGAGGCGAAGATGAGCGGCACTGACTTCCTTACGGTAGCCGCCAGGAGCGAGAGCGCGAATACTGCCACAGGTTCTGTCATGTCGCCGTCCTTCTTCTCGGGAAGACAAGTTTCCTGATGGGGTATTCGCAGGCGACGAAGATTATGACTATGGCCTGTATGACGGTGACAAGCTCGCGGGGCACGTTGGTTTCGATGTCCACCTGCGCGCCGCCGCTCGCGAGGGCGCCGAAGAAGACGGCCGAGACCAGGACACCCATCGGCCGATTTCTCCCAAGGAGCGCAACCGCGATGCCCGCAAAACCATAGCCGAACGGGAATGGACTTATGAAATGGCGGTGAACACCGAGAACTCTCTCCGACCCGGCCATTCCTGCCAGGAAGCCGCTTATGGCCATCGCGATGAGCGTGTTCCTGACGACGGAGATGCCCGAGGCGCGGCTGGCAAGGGGGTTGTGGCCTACGCTGCGAATCTCGAAGCCCACCTCAGTCTTCTCAAGCAGTATATAGATGATGAGCACACAGGCTATAGCTATGACGAATCCGAGATTGAGACGCGTGTATTCATAGAGGAATGTCATCCTCGGAAGCAGCGCGGATGAGAGCACGTCTTCGGTCTGAGGGATCTGCCCGGGCTTCTTGAAGTAAGGAAGCCCCACAAGGAAGTTGGCGAGTATGAACGCCACGTAATTCAGCATTATGGTGTTTATGACCTCATGGGCGCCGAACCTGGCCTTGAGAATGCCCGGAATGAGCGCCCAAAGCGCACCGGCCGCACCCGCAAGAGCAACGCAAAGCGTGATATGCATGACAGGATTGAGCCCGCCGACGCGGTACCCGACCCATGCGGCCACGAACGCGCCTACGACAAGCTGGCCCTCCCCGCCGATATTGAACAGCCCGCTTCTCATCGCTATAGCTACGCAGAGGCCGGTGAAGATGAGCGGCGTCGCCTCCTCCAGCGTGTTGGCGATGCTGCTCAAGCTGCCCAGCGAGCCTGTGACCATGACCTCAGCGATCCTCAGCGGACTCTCGCCCAGCAGCAGGACGATCACCGAGGAGACAATGCCGGCAAGCGCCAGCGCCACAAGGGGCGGGATTACGCCGGCCAGCCCCGTCCTGACCTCGCCTCTCAATTGAGGACCCCCGCCATCATCAGTCCCAGCTTCTCCTCGGTCGCGTCCTCTCTCTCGAAGAGGCCTACCAGTTCGCCTCGGTACATGACTCCTATCCTGTCCGACAGGGACAATATCTCTGAGAGATCCGCCGAGATGAGCAGCACCCCCTTGCCCTCATCGGCCTGTCTCAGAATGCACTTATGTATGAGCCGCGTCGCTCCGATGTCCACGCCCCTGGTCGGCTGGCACGCTACAAGAATTGCGGGCTCCCGCGCGAGTTCCCTTGCCACGACTATCTTTTGCTGGTTGCCCCCTGAGAAGGAATATCCCCTGGCGTCGGGATCAGGGGGCATTATCCCGAACTCGCCGACCAGCCGGGATGTCTCCCCGTCGATGGCCCCGGCGTCAAGAAAGCCACTGCGCGAGAACCGATTGTCCGTCTGCCTGCCGAGAAGGAGATTCTCCCTGAGGCTGAACTCCGCGACAATGCCCATTGTCGTGCGGTCGGGCGGGATTTCGGCGAGGCCCGCCTCGCGGCGCGAGGCCGTGGACCGGTGAGTGACTTCATCCCCGCCTATATATACAGACCCCCCCGAAGGTTTCCTCAAACCGATGAGGACTTCGAAGAGTTCAAGTTGCCCGTTGCCCTCCACGCCGCATATGCCCAGGACCTCTCCCTTCCGCACATCAAAGGAAATGCCCCTGAGCGGCCTGACTCCGGCGCGGCCATCAAGTGACAGCCCGGTCACCTTCAGCACGGGCTCGCCGAAAGAGACCGCGGTCCGGCGCGGCAAGGCGTCGAGCTGCCTGCCCACCATCATCTCCGCGAGCCTGGCCGCGTCGGTCTCCCTGGCCGGCACATTGCCCACGACGCGGCCCTGCCGCATCACGGTAACGCTGTCGCTGACCTCGATGACTTCCTCAAGTTTGTGGGTTATGAACACCACGGTCTTTCCGTCCGCCACGAGCCCCCGCATCGTCTCGAAAAGCCCGCAGGTCTCCTGCGGCGTCAGGACCCCGGTGGGCTCGTCCATGATGATGATTTCAGCGTCTCTGTAAAGAACCTTCAGTATCTCCACGCGCTGCTCTTCGCCGACAGAGAGGTCCCTGACCTTCCTGTCGAGGTCTGCTTCAATGCCGTACCGCGCGACCAGTTCCTCCACCCGGCGCCGGGCCCTAGCGCGGTCCAGCATCGGGCCCTTTGCCGGCTCGCTGCCGAGTATGATGTTCTCTAGAACCGTGAACTCGCGGATGAGCATGAAGTGCTGATGGATCATCCCGATGCCGTAATCCGTCCCCAGGAAACCCTCACTCACGGGAAGTTCGCTGCCCCGGAGCATGATGCGGCCCCGGTCAGGCCTGATGAGGCCATAAATGATATTCATGAGGGTCGTCTTGCCAGCGCCGTTCTCGCCCACCAGAGCGTGAATCTCGCCCCTGCGAACACCCAGGCTCACATCGTCGTTGGCAACGATCCGCGGGAAGGCCTTCGTGATGCCCTGTACGTTGAGAATCAAGTCCAAAGTCACCTGCCGGATTATCGGCCGGAATTTCGATACATAGTATCACCTCCGCCGGCCGGCGTAAAGACACAAGCAACGCGTCATACCGGGGCGATGCAATCGTGCAGAAATCTGAATTCCCGGCCGGATTCAAAAGCAGGCCAACAGGGTGGCCAGAACGCCGGACCTCCCCGCGGTCAAAGTCTTCAGAAGCCTTGTAACACGCCTGCCGCCAGTGGATTGGCCCCCATTTTGGCCATGCGAAATATCTTGACTTTTACGTTAAAACGTCCTAAAATACAACCGCTTCATTTAGAAGATCATCCGCGCAGCGGCAAGCTGCGCCCAATGGTGCGAAGACATAGTCATGAGTGGGGCGCTCGTACAACTTCGCTGTTCCACGGGTGGCCTGTTTCCAGGCAGCCCGCCGGAGCGCCCACGACGGAAGGAGGTCTATGGAATGGATTCGCCATTCTTATGCCGCATATTTCCGCTCCTCGTAATAATCGCCATGCTTCCCGGGGCGGCTCTGGCAATCGAGTCGCAGGGAGAGATGGGGCCCTGCCCCTGCGATCTCAGCGGACATGTCGTCAGCTGGTCATGCATATGGGAAAAGACCGAGCCCGTTTATCCCTACAAGCTCCCCAACGTGGAGGTCCGGGTCACCGACTGCTTGGGCGGGACGGCCACGGCGGTGACCGATGAGCAGGGCTACTTCGAATTCCCCTGTGTACACAACCCGACTCCGGGCTGCCCGTTCTGCTTCAGAGTAATGAACGTGGATGTGGCAGGATACGTTACGGCATTCGACGCCTCTATCATTCTGCGATATCTGGTGAATTTGGAAACTCTCGACAGGTGCCCTTACGACACGGGCAAGGGCTTGATTTATCCCCAGATGGTGGCGGCGGACGTCAACTGCCGGGGCGGCATCAACGCCTATGATGCCGCCATGATTCTCATGTACACGGTCGGCACCATAGACCATTTCGAATGCGGCGACGACTGGGTGTACTACCCAAGCCCCAATTGCGCCACGGAATGTGTCGACGACGCAATGCTCTACTGCATTTGCATCGGCGACGTATCCGGGCCCAGCAGCGGCCCGAGCCTTCTGGCGGCCGCCGAGCCGGCTTCCGTCATGCTGGGCGTCCCCAGCCACTTCGGCAACTTCGTGAAGGTGCCGGTGAAAGTGACGGATGCCGAGAATGTCTACTCGGCCCAATTCTCCATGGCATTCGACCCGGCCGAGTTCGAGGTTGTCAATGTTGAAACGGGTGAACTGACGGACGGCTCTATGGCCATCTACAATGTTACCGGTGGGCTGCTGTACGTCGCAATGGCAGGCACCTCGCCCTTCAGCGGCGACGGCGAGATCGCCATTATAACGCTGGAGAAGAAGCGCCCCATGATAATCACGGCGCTGAACCGGCTCATGATCACAGAGGCTCTGCTCAATGAGGCAGTCCCCGTCATCGTGACCAATGACACGAGCGCGCCTGAGATATTCAAGCTCAGCCTGGGGCCGGTCTCGCCCAATCCCACGGCGGGCGGCACCGCGATTTCATTTAACATCTCGCATGAGGCAGCGGTTTCGCTCTCAATCTACAACGTGGAGGGCGAGCTCGTGCGGACGCTCGTGAGGGGCAGAGCACAGGCCGGTCGCAACCAAATCGCCTGGGACGGTACCGACGCCGCCGGTGACGCGGTCGGGCGGGGCATTTACTTCTGCCGCATCCAGGCCGGCGAGATGAGCGCGACGGAAAAGATCGTCTTCATAAAATAGCGTGGGGCTATTTACAGCGAAAGGGAGCGTGGCCGACCCGGGCGCGCTCCCCCGCTGGTTTATATGAGCTGCCGTTCCGGCCTAATGCGTGGCTGTATAATCAGTAACCCTGATCTTCCCTGCGATAATGTCCTGCTTGATGGACTCCACCTGCTCGAGTACTTCCTCTGAGATCAGGCTCTCGTTGTATTCGTCGAGGGCATAGCCGACGCCGTCAATATCAAGACCGTAAACGTGCACGCCGCCTGAGAATTTACCCTCCACGACCTCCCTGATTATCCCGAATACGGCGACGTCCACGCGCTTGACCATGCTGGTCAGCACATGGCCGGGCGCCATGTAGTTCTGGTTGGCGTCGACACCGATGGCGTAGAGGCCGCGCTCCACGGCCGCGTCTATGACGCCGTTTCCCGTAGAGCCTGCGGCCTGGAAAATGACGTCGGCTCCCCGGCTGAACTGGCTGAGCGCTAGGCTCTTGCCCTTCACCGGGTCATGAAAAGCCTCGGGCCCGGACCCGGCATAAGCGGACAGCACCTTTATGTCCGGCCTGACATGTTTTGCGCCCTCGGCATAACCGACTTCGAACTTATGTATGAGCGGAATATCCATGCCGCCTATGAAACCCACCGTGCCCGTCGCGGTCGTCAGGCCCGCGATTGCGCCGACCAGGAAACTTCCCTCGTGTTCGCTGAAAACCAGCGAGGCGACATTGGGCTCTTCGACCACCGCGTCTATAATCGCGAAGCGGGAATCGGGAAACTCGCCTGAGACCTGCTCGAGCGCGTCTTTCATGAGGAAACCCACCGCAACCACCAGGTCCATCCCCTGGGCCGCATACTGCCTCAGGTACTTCTCGTCCTCGGCCATTTGCTCCGGCTGGCCGTATATGGCCTTGATGCCCAGTTCTCTCTCCGCCCTCTTGAGTCCCTCGTAGGCCGAGTCATTGAACGACTTGTCTCCCAGCCCCCCGACTGAAAGCACCAGCCCGACCTTCACCTGGGCCGCGCCGTCGCGATCCGCCGCCCCTTTATCGTCCCCG
>JASFEA010000130.1:0-8702 GCA_050125095.1 bacterium | reverse complement strand
GTAGGCGTCGACCTGGTCCTTCTCTATAGACTTCCGCCAGACCTTGCCTTCGAGCTCTGCGGCGAACTTGCGCGGGTCGCCGCTCATCAGCACCCTCCCCCTGTCGATGATGGCCATCTGACTGCACAGCTCGCGGACGTCCTCGACGATGTGAGTCGACAGGATGACAACGACGTTTTCGCCGATCTCGCTCAGGAGATTCAAGAAGCGCTGGCGTTCCTGGGGATCGAGCCCCGCCGTGGGTTCGTCAACAATGATGAGCTCGGGGTCCCCGATGAGCGCCTGGGCCACGCCGAAACGCTGCCGCATGCCGCCCGAGAAGGTGCCGAGCTTCTGCTTCCGCACCGAGTTCAGATTGGTCACATCGAGAATGCGCTCTACCGTCGTCCTGCGCTCGCCGCCGTCGGATATGCCCTTGAGGACGGCGAAGTGATTGAGCATGGCCTCAGCCGAGAACCGGGGGTACACACCGAACTCCTGGGGCAGATAACCGAGTATTCTCCGAACCCCGTCCTTGTCCCTCAGGACGTCGAGGTCTCCAAGCATGACGGTGCCCGAATCGGGCTCCTGAAGCGTGGCAAGAGTGCGCATGAGCGTGGACTTCCCCGCTCCGTTCGGGCCCAGGAGGCCGAACATCCCCATCGGGATTTCCAGGTTCACGTCAACTAGCGCCTTGATGCCGTTCTCATACGTCTTGGACAGGTTCTTTATCGATAACATGGCTACAGCGAACCTCCACCGGCGGACACCTTCCGCACATTATCACCCGAATTGCGGTCTATGAGTTTGTTGTAGGGGTCTATGCCGGCCCGCGCCGGCTCACCGTCCACGACCACCTCGATACGCGTACTCGTCTGAGTAATGTGATGCTTCTTCATGAAGAGCACCACCTCGTCCTCGCCGGCCCCCATATCTTCCTCGTCGCGCCCCACGCCGTCATCACCGCGTCCCAGGCCGCTCGCCCCGCTCTTCCCGTCCTGCCCATCACTGTCGCGGTCTCCCTGGCCGCGGCCTCCCCCGCCCGCGCCGCTATCCCCGAACACGCCGATGTCAATATAGTCATCGATGCCGATCTCGGTTTCGACACCCTGTCCGTCGGCGCGGAACTTTCGGGCCTCGACTTCCATGCTCACCAGGTAGCGGCCGTCTTCCAGACGCTCGCAGGTGGCCTCTTTCAGGCGGTTGGAGAATACGGTGATCGTCTCGAACATGTCTTCGAGTATGTAGGCCACGGAATCGGGGACGACATCATCGAGATAGGATATGAATTCAATTGAATTGGTATAGGGCGGCTCCTGAAATGCCATGTCCTTGACATAGCGTGAAAGAGCGAGGTTCACGTTCTCCTCGCCTATGTAGTCCTTGAGGGCGTACATGACCATGCAACCCTTGTTGTAGTGAATGTAATGCTGGTCCTCCACGAGCATGAGGGGCATCTCCTCCACCACCTCGCGGCCGCGCCCGTGCAGATACCCGTCGAGTTCGTACTTGAGCATGTGGCGAAGCTTCGCGGACCCGTATTTCTTCTCCATCACCATGAGAGCCGAGTACTCCGCGAGCGCCTCGGACATGAGCGTGGCCCCCTGGACGGCGGCCCCTATCACCTGGTGGGCCCACCACTGATGCGCCACTTCATGGGCCGTCACGTTGAAAACATGGTCGATGTCATCGTCGTCATCCAGGCTGAACACGAATCCCATGCTCTCCGAAAACGGAATCGTGTTCGGAAATGACTGGGCAAAGGCCCGGTAGCACGGGAACTCTATGATCCGCACCTGCCGGTGCTGGTACGGGCCGAAGTTGGCGCTGAAGTAGTCCAGCGATGCCTTGACGGCCTCTATCATGCGGTCGATGTTGTATGTGTGCGGCTCGTGATAGAAGACCTCTATCATTACGTCATTCCATTTGTCCCTCCGCACCGAATAGTCGCCGGAGAGGTACGAGTAGAAATTGAGAATCGGGGCGTCCATCTTGTAATGGAAGTAGCGCCGGCCGGCTTCCTCCCACTCATCGATGAGATAGCCCGGAGCGATGGCTGTCTGGTCGTCTGCGGTGCTCACCACGGTCTCGAAGTTGATCCAGTCGGCGTCCCCGCTTATGTAGTTGTTGCGCCGTGCGGGCAGGCTGTCGACCCCGGCCATCCTGGGGGAGGGCGGAAGGCCGTGCTCGCGACGCTTCTTCCGGTCCACAAGCTGCGCCCCGTCGTCATATCCGATGGACGGGAAGTAATGCCCGTTGGAAAAGAAAGTCCCGTTGGAGACGATCTCGAGATTGGGATCGTTATTGACAAACCCGCGCGACTCGACACCGAGGTCGAATGAAATCTCCACGCTGTCGCCGGGCGCAAGCTCTTCGGGTAGCGCGTATACATAGTAGCCGAGGTCCTCATCCGCCAGCATGATCTCAGAACTGCCCGGGTCGAGGTCGTATATGGTCACATCGATGGGTACTTTGAGGTGAAGAGAGTCTATGGGCAGGTCCGTCTTGTTCAGGGCGAGATAGCGGCCGCGGATCCGGACTCGGCGCTCATGCGGGTAGATGTCGACATCCGCATAGACGTCGGTAATACGGGGCTGCGCGATATTGCGGTAGATACCGTACTTCTTCTCGTATTCCGCCTGCAGCGCCTCCAGCCGCGACTCCGGGAGATAGTCGTTTAAGATGTTGGTGTTATAGTATATGAGCGCGCCGGTCGCGACGAAGCCTATGAGACCGACCAGCACCACAGCGCGCACGGGCCCGCCGAATTTCTGCCTGGCCGCCGCCAGCATCGCCCGGCGGGAAAGGTCCACTCCGCGTCTCCAGAAGAGCGCGGCGAGCGCGACCAGAATCACCGCCAGGAAACCCCAGTAGAGCTTGAACCACAGGAACGGCGCAAGAAGGTGCCCGAAACCATTCATGTCCGAGTAGGCGACCTGGGGAGGACCCGGGAAACGGTAGAGATTGTGCTCCAGCCCGAGCTTCTGGAGCCCGGCGGTGCCGAATAGAAAGACCCCGATAGTGAAGAGATAGCCCACAAACTTATTGCCCGTTACCACCTGCATGAAGAGGCCGAGCACCGCAAAGAGAATGAAGAACGACATGACAATGAGGAATCCACTCGCGTACAGGGAGAGCTCGATGCGGAAATAGCCGCGGAAGATCTGCACCGCAATCGTGCTCAAGATCCCCGTGGCCGTGAAAATCGCCGTCACGATAATCAGGGCGAGCAGCTTGGACCCCAGGTAGACCCAGTCGGGGGCCGGCAGCGTGCCGAACACCTCCTCCAGATTGAGGGCGCGCTCGGCCCATACGACTTCCCCGCTGTAGAATATCACCGTAATGGACAGGAACAGCAGGAGTCCCAGGGCCACGGATTCAACCATCACGCGGGTTACCGGATAAACAGGCGTCCCGCGATGCTCTCCCATTAGAATCGCTGTGGTCAGAACCACCAGGAGCCCCATGATGAGAAGCATAAGGAATGGCGTGCTCCGCACGATAGCCGATACCTCCAGCCCGGCCTGGTGGAGCAGCTGAAGTAGCCTGCTGCCGCTCGAGAAGCTGCGCGCCGCCGGGAAGTCCGGAAGCGGGAGGTCCGGGAACGGAGGCTGCGCCGGCCCGTCCTTTTGACCCCTGTCCTCCAGTTGCCTCTTCGCCGCGCCACGCGAGGCGGCCCTCGTATAACTGAAGCGCAGGCAGCCTGCAAAGAGGACCAGCAAGGCGACCGCAAGCCATGCCACCCGGTTAAGTAACAGACCGCCCGCGACCGGCGGGAGGTCGCCGGCATATTCCGATATGGTCCAGTACCTCGTTGCCACATCCATAGCTGCGATTCCCATGGGTTCGATGAGGCCTGCCAGGGATGTATTCTCGAAGTTGTGAGCTACCGTCTCCGCGACGTCCTGCAGCACCAGGAAGGCCACAACGCAGATATAGCCCACCAGCAGACGGCGGCTCAGGATCGCGACCGCAAAGAAGATGCCTCCGAGTATGAGGAGGTTGGGCAGGACCAGAACAGCCATGGCGTAGCCGTACGGCCCGAGAACGAACGGTCCGACACTCTCAGGGTCCTGCCAGGGCATGAAGTGGCCCAGGATCATCCCGGCGGCCGTGACGAGCATCAGGATAATAGAGATTGCCATCGCGCCGGCGAAACGGCCCGCAAGATAGTCGAACCTGCCTATGGGCCTGCTGAAAAACAGCATGTGGGTATTGCGCTCGAAGTCCCTGAGCGCCGAACTCGAAACGAATGCCGTTATTGCGAAGAGACCCAGGAGGCTCATGAAGGTGAGCACCCAGACCGTCACTATCGGTGCGTTCCGGTTTACGGTGCTGGGGACATCGCTGAATGCAACGCCGGCGCCCGTGGAAGTAAGCAGCAGCGCCGATATGAAAAAGGCAGTTGCCGCAACGTAGAAGGTGTTCTGCCTGAGATGATACCTGATGTCAAACCAGAATATCTCTATCCACATAGCTCCCCGGCACCTTGGTTGAAGTGGCCTCGCCCCGGAATGACCGCCCAGGAGTACTGACGCGCAGACCACATGTATTGTTTCAAGTGGCTGAGGCGCCGGGTGGCCGCGGCCTTCATGAATACTCACGATACGTGTTGCTATAAGACGCCGGGCCCGGCGCGGTGGAAGCCACTGCCTGGGGTGCCGTGAAGTCCATGTTCAGGTAATTGCGCGGGCCGGGACCGCCGCGGCCGCCGTAACATCAGAGCCCGTCGAGCACCGCCGCGTCCACCCAGAATATGTCGCTCGTCTGGCTCCTTTGAGAGATGAAGAACAAGTACTTGCCGTCGGGGGAAATCATCGGGCACATCTCGTGATAGCCCGAATTCACCGGCTCGCCGAGATTGACCGGCTCGGTCCAGCCCCCCCTGCCGTCGGGGCGGCACAGATAGATATCGGCGCCGCCGACGCCGCCTTCACGGGCCAGCGAACTGAATAGCAACATGCTTCCATCGGGTGCCACGTAAGGCGCTCCTTCGTGGGCTTCCGTTGAGACGGGCTCGCCGAGGTTCTCCGGCTCCCCGTAGGCGTCTCCCTCCCGCTTCAACGCGTATATGTCGCCCATGCCCCTTGAATCCGGACCCGACCCGCTGAAGTACAATGTCCCGTCATCCGTAATGGCGAACTGCCAGTGGATGCTGAAGGCCCCGGATTCCCATTCGAGGGGCCGCGCAGCCGACCAGCCGCCACCCTCCCGTTCGACGAACCATATCTTCTCCGGGCCCATGTCCTCGCCTCCCTCGGGCGTTCTTCGCGATATGAAGTAGAGCCTCTTGCCGTCGGGCGAGAAGAAGGGAACATCGCCGTCGTGGTCAAGAGTCTCCGAGAAAGGAGTCATGCGGGGCTTTGTCCACTTCCCGTCTTCGATCCACATGCCGAAGAGCGAGCCCGTGGAGTAGCCGGTGTCGGTAAGCATGAAAGAGGTCGCCCAGTAAACCTGATCGCCGTCCGGAGAGAATGTGGCGCAACCGTGCTCTCCGTCGCAGGTTGAGACCACGCCCGGGGCGAAGACCTCAGGCACCATGCCCGGCGGTTTCTGTCCGAGGTACTTCCCCCTGAACACCGGGAACTGCGGGCCCGCCGTCGACGCCCCGGCGTCAGCGAGCTCGCCGGCCGTCAGGTCGTGATTCCAGGAGACGGCGAGGTCATACGGCCTATCCCCGGCAAGCGTCAGGCTTTCCATAGACGCGCCCTTCGATACGAGCAGCCTCGCGACATCGGTGCGGCCCCTCTTGGCCGCGTAGTGAAGAGGAGTGTACCCATAGAGATCCGCCGCATTCACATCGAGTCCCCGGTCGAGAAGCTTGCCGGTTATCTCCGTCGAGCCGCCACTGGCCGCTGAATGGAGCTTCGTCCAACCCGATTCGGTCACTTCGGTGAAGTCGGCGCCTTCGGCATCCAGGACGCTGAAGAGCCTCACCAGCCCCTTGGCCACCGAGTACTCGACGAGCTGCCGGCCGCAGTCCCCGTCTATGGGCGTATCGGCGCCGCGGTCGAGGAAGAGGTCGACCTGGCCGGCGAACCCGCGCCATGCGGAAAGCACAATCGGCGTGTCGCCAAAACGGTCCTCCCTGTTGACATCTGCGCCGTGGTCGAGGAGCAGGCGGGCCATCTCCACGTCGCCAGTCTCACGCGCGCATATGAGGAGCGGGGTGCGGCCGTAATCATCCGGAATTTCCGTGTCCGCTCCCGCTTCCAGAAGCACCGTGGCCGTCTCGTGTTGGTTGGCGACGGCCGCTATGCGGAGAGGCGTAGCCATTCCCTGGTCCCGCGCGTCAATTGCGGCGCCCTTCTCTATAAGCAACCTGGCGATGTCGGGCCGGCCATAGGCCGCAGCATAGTGGAGGGGTGTCCGCCCGGATCCGCCGGGCGCCTCGAGAAGGGCCGGGTCGGCCTCGATGAGACGGCTCGCCGCCTCCAGGTCGCCGCCCTTTATGGCTTCGTGGATCTCGCCGGCCACGGCTGTCGCCAACATGGCCGTCACCACCATGGCCACCGCCAGGAACGGGCGTATGATCGAGACTGTTAAGAGGATTCTGATGCTCCGCATGGCTTCTACCTCCCATTTGAGTGGCCGTCCGGAGCGGGGCCGAGACCCCGGAACATGTTAAATTTCCAACATGCTAAAACCTTAACATCTAGATAGGGAATCGACAAGGGTATTTCTTGGTATGGACCGTTCATTGGGAGGCTGCCCTGGATCACGCAGGGCTGATTGATTGAAGACGTGCTTGGCCCGCGGTATGAAGATGGTGTGCCCGGTTCCACATGCGTGTATTTCGTGAGGCTCGCATTTGACGGAGATGCTCGGACGGGCAGAGTCATCCTATTGAGGTGAGAATGCGGCGTGAATATGGCCGCGACTCGAGGGACCGTCTATTAGCCGTTGATTGAACTCCGCATCGGTGCTACAATCGTTGAGTTGAAGCCTGCTGTATCGCTGATGTGATCATCGTCAAGAGGCGCTCCTTCCACAAAGTGGCTTTTACATAGTGGGTTGTATCAGAATTCGTCAGCATAGTTCTTACCAATTGGAGGTTGAAGGCCATGTCGGGAAAGAGAGTCCTCAGTGTCGCCGCGACGGTGATAGCTGCGCTCGTGCTACTACCTTCATGTTCGGGAGATGGAACCGCGGTGGAGCCGGGATCGGTGCCCGTATCGTTGACTGGCAGCCTGGATTTCCCGGCGGGCGCGACCGTCGACCTGGAAGACGTCATGGTGGGCATGGCTTCGAGCCGGGTCAGTCCGGACACTAACGGCGACTTCAGCGTCGTGGGCAACAGCAATATCACCAGCATGGTGATTGCTTACGATCATCAGGACACTCTGCCAATGCTCATGGGCATAGTGGCGGATCCCCAGGAGGGAGCCTATGTCGAGATGGACCTCCACTCTACCGCGCTGGCCCTCGCCTTCCTGTGCCCCTTTATCTGCGTTAGCGACCCGGACGGGGCCGACGAGGTTCTGACGCTTCTCGAGGGGCTTGACGAGCTGGAAGATCTTGAGGACTTGCTGGAGACGAAGCTCGACTCAGACCCGTATGCACTTTCGGTGGAAGACGCAGAAATCGACTCGGCCCTGAGCAGAGTCGTGCTGGCGTATATGAACTCCTATCCGGAAGTCATGCTGCGCAACTACCCGGGTCTTGCCGGCACAGGCGACATAGACAGAAGCGCGGCCAGCACGGTCCTGCAGATCGATCCCAGTTACGAGAAGAGCGGCCACAGGGTCACATACGTATCGGGCGACAAGTTTACAATCACGAACTCCCTGGGCCGCTGGGCATATTGCGTAACCCCGACCGACTCCTTCTACGTCTGGCCGAACGGCACCCTGTTGGATGCCCTCCGCGGCGACCCGTTCAAAACGTCGTCGCGCGAGTTCGAGCTCTCCGTCGTCGCCAACGAACCCGCACAGCACGTATACGTATACGGGTACGGTATGGCACCCGATCCGGACAACCTCTGGAGTAATCTCGGCGACAATGAAGAGTGGCGAGCGCATTATGGCGGCCTGTCCACGTTCTTCTTTGAGTTTATGCCGCATGTCGTCTCGGTAATATCCGGCGTGAACAAGACGGTGGGAAACAAGGAGATCGCGGAGCACTGGGCTTTCTTGACCATGCAGCTTCTGACGTCGGACGCCCGAATGATGGAACGCACCGGGATGTACCTGCAGGAGGGAAACCTGTGGGGAATGGCATGGTTTTATACCAAGTGGGGCATAAAGAAGATCGCGACCCAGGATGCGATCGGAGAGATGCTTGTCACGGCCATCTGGACGAATTTCACCGAGGAGCAATTCGCGCTGATGGTCGCGAACGCGAACATCGCTGTCCGCGTCGTAGTAACGTCGGACGCGGTCGCCTCCGTGATAAAGACCCTGATAGGCTTCAGAAACAGCCGCTTCAAGACCACCTTCGAGATCTGGAAGGAGACGGTGGGCTTTGGAAACATCTCCGGGACGGTGCACGATGCGGCCGACGGCACCCCCATCCCGGGCGTCACCGTCACCCTTGAGGGTGACGACGGCAATCCCATGGACCCGTCCCACGAGGAGACCACCTCATCCACCGGGGCCTTCTTTTTCGAGAACATCATGGCCGGCGAGAAGACGCTCGAGTTCAGCAAGGTCGGCTACGAGGCCAAGTCGCTGGGAGTCACCGTCCAGAGCGGCAAGACGACAGCGGTGGCCGTAACCCTGGGC
>JASFEA010000129.1:0-8714 GCA_050125095.1 bacterium | reverse complement strand
ATATCAGGCTGGGGCTGCTTCTGCTCTCTCTTGTCCAGCAGGAAGTTGCCCATTAGCAGGTAGTCCATCCTGGTCCGCATGAAGCACTTGTACGCGTCATCGGGAGTGCAGACGATGGGCTCCCCCCTTACGTTGAAGGAGGTGTTTATGATCACCGGGCAGCCGTATTTCTCCTCGAATCTCGAAATCATGCTGTGGTACAGCGGATTGTGTTCGGCGCGTACGGTCTGGACACGCGCCGAGTAGTCGACATGGGTTACGGCGGGAATCTCCGACCGCACCACTTTGAGCTTTTCCAGGCCGCAGAGGCCTGCGTACTCCTCCCCGGGCTCTTTGCAGATCTCGCGTTTCACAGGGGCCACCAGGAGCATGTAAGGGCTCGGCCGGTCTATCTCGAAGTAATCCGAGACTCTTTCCTCCAGCACCGACGGCGCGAAGGGCCTGAAGCTCTCGCGGAACTTGATCTTGAGGTTCATTGTCTCCTGCATCTCCGGAGAGCGCGCGTCACCGATTATCGATCTGCTGCCCAGCGCTCTGGGGCCGAACTCCATCCTGCCCTGGAACCAGCCGATTACCTTCTGTTCGGCTATGAGATCCGCGACGCGGTCGGGTATGTCAGCCGTGGCAATTTCGGAGTAGGGGATGTCGTTGCTCTTCAGGAACTCCAGGATATCCCCGTCACCGAACACGGGGCCCAGGTAGGATCCCTTCTGCGAGTCTTTGCCGTCATCAACCCGGCGTTCATTGCCGAGGTACTGATGCCAGGCGAAGAGGGCCGCCCCCATGGCGCCGCCCGCATCACCGGCGGCCGGCTGTATCCAGATGTCGTCGAAAGGGCCCTCCCTCAATATGCGCCCGTTGCCGACGCAGTTGAGCGCCACCCCTCCGGCGAGACAGAGGTTGCGCTGACCCGTCCGCTCGTGCACATGGCGGGCCATGCGCATCATGACTTCCTCGGTCACTACCTGCAGGGAGCGCGCCACGTCCATATGCCGCTGTTCAAGCGGGGACTCGGGTTTGCGCGGGGGGCCGCCGAAGAGGTCGCTGAACCTGCTGTTGGTCATGGTAAGACCGGTGCAGTAATTGAAGTACTTCATGTTCAGCCGGAAAGACCCGTCTTGCTTGAGGTCCATGAGCTCCGAGAGAATGAGATCCCTGTACTTCGGCTCGCCGTAAGGGGCGAGGCCCATGACCTTGTATTCGCCCGAGTTGACCCTGAATCCCAGGTAGTAAGTGAAGGCGGAGTAAAGGAGGCCCAGCGAATGCGGGAAATGAATCTCGGCCATTATATCCACCCGGTTGTCGCGTCCGACGCCGTAACTTGCCGTCGCCCACTCGCCGACGCCGTCGATGGTGAGGAAGGCCGCTTCCCGGAAAGGCGATGGGAAGAAAGCCGACGCGGCATGGGATTCGTGGTGCTCGGGGAAGATGATCCTGCCGTCGTATTCCAGGCCGTCTTCAATCAGGTTCTTCATCCAGAGCTTCCGCTTGAGCCAGAGGGGCATGGCGGTTATGAAAGAGGTTATCCCGCGCGGCGCGAATGCGAGATAGGTTTCAAGTATGCGCTCGAACTTGAGGAAGGGCTTGTCGTAGAAGGCGACATAGTCGAGGTGGCCGCCCCTGATTCCACCTTCATAGAGGCAATAGTCGATTGCGTTCGAAGGGAAGGAGAAGTCGTGCTTCTTGCGCGTGAAGCGCTCTTCCTGCGCCGCGGCGATTACATCACCGTCTCTGACCAGGCAGGCGGCGCTGTCGTGATAAAACGCTGAAATCCCGAGTATATCCATCGGTTACTCGCCTGCTGCCCGGGTGACCGGACGGCGCGGGCGCATGCTTCAAATGGGAGCGCCAGCCCGGAACTTCCCATAGTTCGAGAATCTCGCTCTTGCTCAGCTATATATGAACATTCTATCATTAAATATACATGTTGTCGATAGGATTTCAGGGGCCTTCAGGAAACCGGAGGCGCTCAAAACCGAAGCGGCCTGAAGGATACCGGAGGGGATGTCCCCTTCAGCCCTATTTGATCCGCCTCACAGGGCGGCGGCCCATCCGGCCCTTGTAGCGGGCGAACTTCTTCTGAAACTCCGTGCGGGGTTTGGGACCGAAGGTCTCGGCGGGAATTTCGGGATGCTCGGAAAGCTCGATCGACATGTCTATGAGCTTCTCGATGTTGCGCAGGTCCTTTCCCTGGTCGGGGGTGGCGAGCGAGACGGCATGTCCCTTCAGGCCCGCACGTCCGGTTCGCCCTATGCGGTGCACGTAACTTCCAGGCTCGTCGGGGAGGTCGTAGTTGATTACAAGTTCTATGCCCTGAACGTCTATCCCCCGCGCGGCGATATCGGTGGCGACGAGGATTCTGTACTTGCCCGACTTGAAACCGTTGAGGGCCTCCTTGCGCTGGTGGAGAGTCCGGTCCGAGTGGATCTCGGCCGCCGCGAACCCGGCCCTTCTCAGCGATCGCGCAACCACCCACGCGCCTCTCTTCGTGCGCGTAAACACGAGTACTGAACCCATGTACTGCTTGAGCAGCTTCTCGAGCAGCGCCTGCTTCAGGTCGCGCTTCACGACGAAGACCTCATGCGAGACACCCTCCGCCGTGGTTCCAGAGGGGGCTATCTCGGTGTGAACCGGGAGGCGCATATGGGCCGAGGCTATTCTCATTATCTCTACGGGCATAGTCGCCGAAAACAGCATGGTCTGGCGGCGCCTGGGGACTTTCTTCAATATGCGCTCGATCTGAGGGGCAAAGCCCATGTCCAGCATGCGGTCGGCTTCGTCGAGGATAAGGACATTCACATCATCCAAGCGGACGAATTTCTGATTCATATGGTCGATCAGACGGCCCGGCGTGGCCACGATAATCCGGGGCTTCTTCTCCAGCGCGCGGACCTGCCCTCTTATCGGCTCCCCGCCTATAAGCACCGCGGTTCCCATACGCAGGACCCGGGCGAAGGGCAGCAAGGCCGCTCTCACCTGTATCGCCAGCTCGCGGGTCGGGGCAAGCACAAGGCCTCTTCCCTTCTTCTTGGCGAGACGCTGTATCATCGGGATTCCAAAGGCCAAGGTCTTTCCCGTACCGGTCTGGGCTATGCCGATGACATCCTTCCCCTCATTGGCAATCGGTATCGCCTTAAGTTGTATGGGAGTCGGGACATCGAAGCCCATGTCCTCGATTTTCTTCATTAGCCCGGGCGCGATGCCCAGCCCGTAAAAGCTCTCTCTGTCCGAAGTCATGTTCTCACCTTTCCCCATATATGATAGGGACATAAATACAAGACTTAAATGCGCAGGTGGACCGGATATCGATTCTAGCCTCTTTTCACGAAGCCCACAAGTGATTGTTTGGCTCATGAGGCCATGGCGACTTCGGTTTGACGGCGGCCGGCGCCTGTGGTAGACTTGGTCCGAGCGGTGAGTAATCCAATTTCGAGCCCTTTTATAAGCCCTGTTGGTTGCGAATAGCGGATTGGCCGAACAAGGAGGTGATTCGCAATGAACCAATACGCACGCGTGCTCTTGATTATTGCCGCAGCGGCAATCGTAATGCCGGGATTCGGCGCTGCCTCGGCAGATGGGACCGTCACGCTGCTGGCCTCCGATGACTGCTATGCCGTCGGCGACACCGTCTCCTTCACGCTCGCAAACGGCCTGGACTCGGCGATCCATATGCCACACGTCCCGGTGTGGTCCGTCTGGGACGCCGGGGCGGACAGCGTGGTTTACCCGCAGGACGTGTTCTGGGTCGTGGTGTCGCTCCCCGCCGACTCTTCGGCGACATACAAATGGCCCCAGATCGACTATCACCTCAACCAGGTATCCCAGGGGCTGTACAGAGTCAAGGTGACCTACAGCCCGACGCTGGAACCCTGGAACCCGAGTTTCACCGTCCAGGACTCGTTCTATGTCGGCGGGGCAAGCGACGTCGAATTGCGGACCTGGGGTAGGGTCAAATCCCTGTACCGTTAGGAACACGCTCCACTGGCGCATTTGCAAAAAGAACCGCCCCCCACGCGGGGGGCGGTTCTCCAGTACCCGTAATGTGTGCCTGCCCCGTACTATCTTGTAAGCACCATCTTTCTCGTAATCATGCTGTCATCGGCGATAACGCGGTAGAAGTAAATTCCACTTGCCACCGACTCACCCGCCGAATTGGTGCCGTCCCATCTTATGACATGGGTCCCGGCAACCATCACCTCGTCGGTAAGGGAGGCGACTCTCTGGCCCTGCATCGTGTAGACCTCGGTCGTCACCCTGGCCGGCTCCGGCAGGGAAATGCTGAACTCGGTCATGGTGTTAAACGGGTTCGGCCTGTTGTGTGTTACCGCGAACCGGCCTGGGACCGTATCCATGCCGTCGGGCTTGCCTGCGAAGATCTGCTGATCCTCGGCGCTTCCGCCGGCGCCCATGCCGCGGAACTCGATTTCGTCCATATAGACGTCATCGATGTTTCCGCTGGCATCGCACATGAAGCGAAGCCTGGCGTTCGCCGGGAAGGCGTACTCGGCAGTGGAGATCGTGACGACCTCGTTGTAGAACACGTTGTTGTCGAAGTCCGTGCCCCTGGCATAAGTCGCGACCGTCTGCCACGCGGAGCCGTCGTAGTACTGGACCCAGAAGTCTTCCCTTATATTGTCCATGCTCACAGCCATGTACCAGAATTCGACTTCGAGTTCCACATACCCCGTTACGTCGTAGCTCGCCGTGTGGTAGAACGAAGAGGCAACACCGCTGTTATCCTGAATGTCCGCGGCATTCGTCCCCTGGTGGGCGTAAGCGCCGCCCGTATAGAGGTAGCAGTCGCCGCCGCCGTCGGTGTAGTTGCCGAATCCGCCTTCGAAGTCGTCATAGGTGATGACCACCCAGCTGCCGCCCTCGCTAACGGTGATGTAGCCGGTCTTGACTTCATCATCCGACCCCACGGCGTTCGAGACGGTCAGCGTCACCGTATAGGTCCCCGCCTCGGTGTATTCGTAGGCCGGGTCCTGCGCGGTGGAAGTGCCGCCGTCGCCGAATTGCCAGTACCAGGACGTCGGGCCGCCTGTCGACTGGTCGGTGAAATTCACCGTAAGCGGAACGAGGCCGCTCGTGGGCTCGCCCGCGAAGTCGGCAGTCGGAGGCACCGGCGTGCCGCCCGAACCGCGCCACTCGATCTCGTCGATAAAGACATCATCCTGGTTCCCGCTGGCGTCACACATGAAGCGGAGTCTGGCATTGTCCGGGAAGCTGTACTGGCCGCTCGATATGGACACGACTTCGTGGTAGAAGAGGTTGTTTTCGAAGTCGATACCCCGGGCATACGTCGCTACCGTCCGCCACGTTGAGCCGTCGTAGTACTGGACCCAGAAGTCCTCACTGGTGTTATCCATGCTGTAAGCATAGAACCAGAACTCCACCTCGAGGTCGTCATAGCTGGAGACATCATAACTCGCCGTGTGATAGAAGGACGAGGCCACGCCGCTGTTGTCCTGAATGTCGGCCGCATTGCTGCCCTGGTGGGCATAAGTGCCGCCGGTGTAGAGGAAGCAGTCGCCGCCGCCGGATATGTAATTCCCCCACCCGCCTTCGAAATCGTCATAGGTGATGACAGTCCAGGCGGATGGCTCGGTGACGTGGATGTAGTCCGTCTTGGTTTCGGCATCCGAGCCGCATGCGCCGGTTACCGTCAGCGTCACGGTGTAGTCCCCGGCGGCCGTGTACTCATGCGCCGGGTTTTGCGCCGTCGAAGAGCCGCCGTCGCCGAATGTCCAGCTGTAGGAGGATACCTGGCCCGTGGACTGGTCGAAGAAGCTCACCGTAAGCGGGTAGTCGCCGCTCGTAGGCGTCCCGTAGAAGCCCGCAACGGGTGGGCCTTCTACGTGGATGTAGTTGGTCTTTGTCTCCGCGTCCGAACCGCACGCCCCGGTGACCGTGAGGGTGACGGTATAGTCGCCGGCAGCCGTGTACTGATGTGCCGGGTTCTGAGACGTGGAGGACCCGCCGTCGCCGAAGGTCCAATCATAGGACGTGACGTCTCCCGTTGAAGCATCGGTGAAGCTCACTGTAAGAGGCGCGCAGCCCGAAGTCGGCGTCCCCGAGAAGTCGGCGATCAACGTCTCGCCGACCGAGACATAGCCCGTCTTGGTCTCGACGTCCGTTCCGCAGGGCCCGGTCACGGTGAGCGTCACCGTGTAGTTCCCCGCGCCCGTGTACACGTGGCTCGGGTTCTGCGCCGTTGACGAACCGCCGTCGCCGAAGGTCCAGTCATAGGAGGATATCTGGCCGGTGGACTGGTTGGTGAAGTTCACGGTGAGAGGAGCGCAACCTGAGGTCGGGCTCCCTGTAAACGCCGCAACCGGGGCCGCGTTGACGGTGATATAGCCCGTCTTGGTCTCGCCGTCCGAGCCGCCAGGCCCTGTCACCGTCAGGCTTACCGTGTAAGTCCCGGCGCTGGTATACTGGTGGCTGGGATTCTGGGCGCCCGAAGAGCCGCCGTCGCCGAAGGTCCAGTACCACGTGTCTATCTCGCCGGTGGAGAGGTCCGTGAAACTCACCGTGAGCGGTACGCAGCCTGAAGTCGGGCTGCCGCTGAACTCCGCAACGGGCGGAGGCGCGCCGCCGTACGTCAGGGCCGCGTAGGCGTCGATGCGGCCATAGCCGTAGTACTGGTCCCAGCCCGCAGAGCCCAGGTCCACGGCCGTCTCATGGAGTATGGTGCGGATGTTCTCTACCCCGGTCTGGCCGTTGGCGATCATCATCGCGACGAGCGCGGAGGCATGCGGACATGCCATGGAAGTCCCGTCGTAGAACCAGTAACCCATGTCCGTGGGATCCGACTTCTGCTCGGGCGGACCCGGATTGTAGCCGAGGAAAGTCATCTGCAGCGTGCCGTCGCCGTAGCCGTCGCCGTTCTGGTCGACGCCCATGTCGCCGCCGCAGGCGCATATCTCGAGCGCGGAGCCGTACTGGGAGTAGCTCGGGCGCTGGTCGTCGTACCTGGTCGCCCCCACAGCTATCACCTGGGAATACGCTGCCGGATAAGACACCGTGCCCGTGCCGGAGTTCCCCGACGACGCGAGGAGCACAACGCCCGCGTTATATGCATACGTAATGGCGTTCGACACGGTCGATCCCGGGTTATAGCCCGGAGGCCAGCCCAGGCTCATATTGATGACCTGGGCCCCGTTATCCGCCGCCCAGTACAGGCCGTCGGCCAGCGACTGGGCCGAGCCCGATCCCGAGTAATCCAGGACCTTGACGGGCATCAGCGTGCAGTCGAACGCCATCCCCGCGACTCCCTGGCTGTTGTTGGTGGTCTGGGCCACGGTGCCGGCGACATGCGTGCCATGCGCGCAGTTGTCATTGGGATGGGTGTCGTTGTTGATGAAGTCATAGCCCGACGTGAACGCCGTACCCGACAGATCAGGGGCCTGGATGTACTGGGTAACCCCGGACTGCACGGTGCCCAGCTCGTAAGAAGGTATGGCGTAATTCTCATAGGCTATGCCGCTGTCCAGTATCCCCACGATAACGCTCTGGCCCGTGGAGATGTCCCACGCCTGCTCCATGTTTATCTTGGGAAAACTCCACTGGTAGGAGTAATAGGGGTCGTTCGGAACCATGTGGGCGCGACAGACTGAGTTGAGCTCGGCGTACTCGACCCGCGGGTCGCGGGCGAGCCTGGAGACCATGTCCTGCTCGGCACCTTCCGGCACTTTGAGCTTCTTGACGCCACCGCGATGCTCGGAGATGACATGGGTGCCGGTGTCCTCATATACCTCTGTCATCTGCTGCTCGGCGACGTTCAGCTTGAATTTGACCAGTATCTCGCCCCGCACATACTCGACCCCACCGGTATGGGCCGCCCTGTCCGCGATCGACCTGGATCTGAAACCTTCGGCCTGCGGAGATGCCGTGAAGAGGAGGGTAAGTACGAGGACAAGACCTATTATGAAGCGTTTGTTCATGTCACTTCCTCCTTATACAACCCTGGGTTGAGGAGTGCTTTGCTTCTCAGGATGTCTCTGCTTCGGTACTTCCGGTGAGGAACAGGGATTCTAATCCAGACGTCACCTCCTTGTAGCATGGTGGGATGGAATGAGCGGCAAATACAGAGCAGAACCTGGATTACCATCACCTCCCCGCCAGGTGCCGGTATTCCCTGAAGTGTTCAGTCTACTGGCATGGATGCTGTGGCCATGCAGACAGGATCAAACCACAACGGGCAGCTCTAAACAAGCGCAAAGTCCCATGCGAATGAGATTCCGGGGCCCCGGCGCGGGCCGTTTTGGCGGCCCGTCCGAGACCCCGATAATTGAAACGGCAATTCTTATGGCAATATAAACAGCTTCTGAGTCAGACGCTTGCCGCCTCCATCCATGACGGCAATGTACGAGCCTGGTGCAACCACTGTGCCCGAAGCGGTGCGCCCATCCCACTCGAACCGGTGCTCGCCGGCAGAGAGCCGGCCCTCCGCAAGAGTCTCTACCAGCCTGCCGTTAACGTCATAAATCGAGAGCTTCACGGCGGACGCAGACGGGAGCGTGAGCCTCAGGGTCGTCGACCCGCTGAACGGGTTCGGCCTTGCGCTCAGGCTGAGCAGCGCCGGGGCGCTCTCTGCGGGCAAGTTCTCGCCGGCGCCCTCCGGCTCCGCAGACCTCCCAATGGGATGGTTGAGCCTGTCCCTCAGAGATGCCGCTATGAGCTCGGGCATGTCGTGGACCGTACCGATTAAG
>JASFEA010000128.1:0-9055 GCA_050125095.1 bacterium | reverse complement strand
GCCTCAAGATATCGGGAGTGCCCGGCCAGGTCGTCGAGCACACGGTCAGGGCGGGAGACACCATATACGACATAGCCCGCGAATACGGCGTGTCGACCTCTTCGGTGCTGGCGGCCAATTGCATGGGCCCCCGCGATCGCATCTATCCCGGCGAGAAGATCAAGATACCCGAAGGGGGGGGCGTAAGAGACGAGATCATAGTCCATTCGGTCCGGACCGGCGATACCATAACGGGAATAGCCAAGAGGTACGGGGCCTCCTCGAAGGATGTGCTCAAGGAGAACGGGCTCGGGCCGAGGGACAAGATCTACCCGGGCCAGAAGATAAAAGTGCCGGTCAGGCGCAAGACTTAGAGCACGGCCTTCCCGCTGGGCACATGCACCAGGTCCTCCGGTCTGCGGCTTCCGATGAGGCAGTTCCTTCCTATGACGGCCGACGGCGGCACGTCTGTGCCGCGGCCGACCAGCGTGATACCGCTCTTCATGACGGCGGGCCGTGCCTCATTGGGCGTGAAGTCGACGCCGTATCCTATTACGGCGCCTTCACCTACCGTGCAGTGCTTATCGATTATGGCCAGGTTGACCTTGGCGCCCCGTCCTATGGTACAGCCGGGGAGCACTATGGAGTCTCTGACGACAGCGCCTTCCTCAACAGTCACCTCCGGCCCTATGTGCGAATGTTCGACCGTGCCGCCCACAATCGCCCCGTCGCCGACCATGGCCTCGCTTACGGCGCATGAGCCCGTCATTCTCGCAGGGGGAAGGTCGATGTAGTTTGTCTTGATGGGCCATTCTTCGCTGTCAAGGTCCACCGGTGGTGACGGGTCCAGCATCTTCATGCTCACTTCATAGTATGTGTTTATGGTTCCCACGTCTTCCCAGTAGCCCTCGAACTCGTAAGCGAACACCTTGCGGTCGCCGATCAGCGCCGGGATAATGTCCCGTCCGAAATCATGCGAGGAGGCCGGATTCAGGTAATCCGCCGGGAGACAGGCCGACAGGAGTTCGCTCTTGAAGACGTATATGCCCATGGACGCCAGATTGGTCGGCGCATTCGGTACTTTCTCCATGAAACTCTCTATCCGGCCTTCGCGGTTGACGACGCATGTCCCGAACTTATGAAGGTCACCGCGCCTGACCTGCTTGACGCCTATGGTGAGATCCGCTTTGCTCTCCCTGTGGAACTCGAGCATCGGCCTGTAGTCCATTGTATAGACGTGGTCGCCGCCCAGTATCAGAACGTTCTCGGCCGACCTCTCTTCGATGAAGTGGAGGTTCTGGAAGACGGCGTCCGCATTGCCGCTGTACCATCTCGACTCGGTCCCGACGTAGGGCTGCAGAATGACTATGCCGCCCTCGTCCCGGTCGAGATTCCAGGACCGCCCCGAGTCGATATGCCGCGCCAGCGAGTGCGGCCTGTACTGGCTGAGTACATAGATATCGTGAAGGCCCGAATTGGCGCAGTTGGACAGGGCGAAGTCTATTATCCTGTACGGCCCGCAGAAGGGCACGGCGGGCTTGGCCCTGTGCTCCGAGAGCAGAAGCAGGCGCTCACCGGAACCCCCGGCCAGGATTATGACAAGATTCTTTCCCACTTGCTGTCTCCGGTTATGATCTCGCCGCAGACTATGTCCCGGCGAGGTATCTCTCTCTCCGTAAGGTCCGATGCTATCAGGCAATTCCTGCCTATCCGCACGCCGTCGGGTATGCTCGTGCGCTTACCGACGACGCTCACGCCGAAACTGGCGCTGTCCGGGTACTGCGAGTTGGAGCATGTCGGGCTACCGTACCCGATGAAGGTCCCGCGCCCGACTGCGACTTCCTTGTCTATTATAGCCGACCTGAGCGTCGCCCCTTCGCCTACGTGCGTGTCCGAGAACACGATCGAGTTCTCTACGGTAGCGCCGCCGTCGACCCTCACGCCCGGGAAGAGGAGGGAAGATCTCACCGAGCCCTCGATGCTGCACCCGCCCGCCACCAGCGAGGACTTGACCGACGCCGCCTTCCCGACGTAGGACGGCCTCCGCACGGGATCCCTGGTGCAGATGGGCCAGGCCGGATTGCCCGGGTCGAGTTCTCCGGGCCTGTCTATGAGCTCCATGGAGGACTTGTAGTACTCCTCAAGCCATCCGACGTCCGCCCAGAAGTCGTCGAATTGATAGGCCATTACCCGGCCCTCGCTGATAAGAGGCATGAGGACGTCAAAGACTATGTCGTACTTCTTTTCCCTGCAGATCCCCAGCCGCTCGATGAGCACCTCCCGCCTGAAGGCGTAAATCCCCAGCGAGAAATGATCGAATCCCCCCGTCTCGGGCTTCTCGACGAGCTCTTTGACCGAGCCGCGCCCGTCCAGGACGAGCCCGCCGAAACGCCTCGGTAACACGCCCCGGGTGGGCTTCGCGACCAATGTGGCGTCGGCGCCGGAGGCCGCGTGAAAGTCCAGGAGCGGCCCGTAGTCCATCTTGTATATATGGTCCCCGGAAAGCACAAGCACGTGGTCGGCTGAGGTTGTCTTGATGAACCTGAGGTTCTGCCACAGGGCGTCCGCCGTACCCCGGTACCAGTTGGATTCTTTCCTCGCGCGGAAAGGCTGCAATATGACCGCGCGGTGCCTGCGTCCGCTCAGGTCCCAGGGGGCGCCGTTGCCGATATGGGATATGAGGGAGGCCGGGTTGTACTGGGCAAGAACCCCCACATCGCGTATGCCCGAGTTCATGCAATTGGAAAGACAGAAGTCTATCACCCTGTACCTGCCGCCGTACGGCAGGGCGGCGATGGACCGGTAAGCGGTGAGAACGGGTAGGTGCCTGCTCCTTCCCCCGGCCAGTATCATGGCGAAGGCCTGTTCCAATCTACTCCCTCGCCTTCCTCAGGTTGTCGATGGCTGTTTCGTTTCCGGGCTGAAGCGTGAGAACTCTCTCCCACACTTCTATGGCCCGGTCAAGGCTGTCCATTTCGGCGTAGACCACGCCCATGTTGAGAAGGATATCTGTGTTGCGCGGATCGAATTTGCTTATCTCTTTGAAGTTCTTGAGCGCTTCGCTGTACCGGCCCGCCCTGTAGAGGGCGTTACCCAGCTTGAACCGGAGGCGCACATTGCCCGGGTCGACCGTCACCACTCTGGCCAGAACCATCGCCGCCTCCTCATGCCTGCCGAGTCTGGTATAACAGTCAGCCAGCTGCATGACGGTGGCAGCGCTGTACGGGTTTGACTGAAGGGCCGTCTCCAGCGCCTTCGCTGCCTCCTCATACCTCTCCAGATCGAACAGGGCCCGCCCCAGCGCCGAATATGTGACGAAGTCCCCGCCAACATACTCGATCTCCATCTCCAGCTCCCGGATGGCGGCGTCCGCCTCGTTGAGCTCCATAAGCGCGATTCCCCTGAACTGGTGAAGCCTCGGCTCATAGGGATAGGCCCTCTCCACGGCGGCCAGCTCGTCCAGCCCTTCGCCGGGCCGCCCGACGTAAGTCAAAAGCGATGCCTTTTCTATTCTGAGCCTGGGATTCTCCGGGTCACCCTGTGTCGCCTGGGTCAACGTCTCCAGCGCCCTGTCGGTCTTGCCCGTCGTGGCGAAGAGCTTCGCCAGGGATAGCCGGGCGTCGCTGAAGTCCGGGTCGGCCTCGATGGCCTGATTATAAGATTCCTCGGCCCGGTCGAAGAGGGATTCGTTGGAGTAGATGTCGCCCAGTATCATATAGTGCCTGGCTTCGTTCACGGCAACCGCCGGGAACCTGGAGACAAAAACGGCCACCACCGCGACGGCTGCAACAAGGCCAATGCTCCTGGCCAGTCTCATCCGCCGGAAGCCGTTTACAACCTCGGCCAGCACCTGACCGCAGAACACCGCAAGGAAGGGCAGGAGAATCATCTTGTCCCCGTCGCTCACCAGGAGGTCGGCCGCCGTCAGCGAATAGAGCAGCACGAATATGAGGATATATGACGACCGGCGCCTCGTGAAGACCAGCAGCCCCACTATGCCCAGCGCCGCGAGGCCGGCAAACGGGAAAATAGGGTTGCGGAGCAACAGTGAGTAACGCGCCAGGAACCTGGAGTCAACGTTGGCGGACGGGAGTGAAGGTCCCCATAGTATACCGAGCTTGTGGGCGTAGTGTTTGAGGTATGCCGACGGGGAGGCGAAAAACTCGTCGAATGTCCGGTTCTGCCAGTAGCGGCCCGAGGCCTTCCTGCCGAGTGCCTCGCCGCCGTCGATGCGGGCGAAGCGTACCGCGTCGCGTTCGCCGTCGGTGAGGTCCGCCTCGGCGTATGCGCGCGAAGCGCCGCCCTGGGCGCCGAGGGTAATCACATAATAGGGCTGCTTGGAGGCGCCGCCCGTCGCGCTCGAGCCGAGGAAAGCCTGCCAGCCCGCCCTCGTCGGGAGAACGGCCGTGTCCTCCGCCTTGAGGAGGAATGCGGTATAGCAGATGGGCACGATGAGAAAGCCCAGGACCAGGAGAAGCGCGCCCGCGCGGAGGCGCAGCCTGGGCTCGAATAGCAGGTACAGGACCCACGCGATCAGAGCGGCTATCACTGTGAATTTCGCAATGAAGGCGAGCCCCAGGACCAGCCCCGATAGCGTGAGGAGAATCAGTGTGCTTCCCTCGCCCGCCCTGAGCAGCATGTACGAACTCAGGACCACCAGGAAAACGACCAGCGTGGTTTCATTGAGCTCGCCCGTAAAGAATATGGCCAGGCTCATGAGGGAGAACAAGATGCCTGCCACCGCCCCTGCCGCGCGATTGAAGAGCGCGGCGCCGATCTGATAGACCAGGAGGGCCGTCACGCCGCCCAGCACCGCCTGCGCGATCCTCACAGCCGTGAAGCTCTCACCGAAGAGGCGGTAGAGAACTGCCAGGAAGAACGCGTAGCCCGGTTCCCTGAATGGAAGCGCTCCGTCGACCCACGTGGCGTCGACCTTGAATTTCGCCCATTGGTGGAAGAACCCCGAATCCAGCACCGGATGATAGTAAAAGGGCATGTCGCGCATCTGCAGCGTGAACAGCACCCGGACCAGCACGCCTATCGCCAGGACCACGAGCGGAATCAGGTACGCCTTTTTCGACATCGTCACTTTCTCCTTAGAACGCCGTAGTATATTTCATAGGTTCCCCGGCCGTCCGAAAACCAGATGGTCTGGAAGTTGCCATCCCGGTCGAGAGAAAGGGAGGGGTAACGCGTCATGGACCGCCCCACCATGAGATCCTGCACGGGATGCCAGTCTCGGCCGTCATGGCACCGGAGTTTGAGCGAGTAGTTGTTTGTCTCCATACTCAGGCCCTCCCAGGCGACGAGGAACATGCCGTCGGGCCCGGCGCAGACATTGGGGTAATAGCCTATATTCTCGCCGTTCACCTGTATTTTGCCGTACCACTGCTTTTCATCGAAGAAGGCGGCGTATACCGGATGTCGGCCGTCCTCCGTGCGGTCGAACCAGGCGGCTCCCCACCGTCCGGGCTCGATATAGGCGCATGACATCCTCCAGGCCTTCTGGGTGCCCAGGGATATGGTCTGCGTTTCCTGCCAGGTCTCGCCGTCATAGAGTCTGGCCTTGATGTCGAAGCCTTCCTGCCAGGTGAGAAGCACCTTGCCGTTTCCGTCGCATGCGATGTCGGGCCTGAACGCGCCGGAGGTCTCGACCGGGATTTCCTCGACATGCGCCAGGGTATCGCCAAGGACGCGGCCGTAGAATATGCCCGTCTGATGGTAGGGGCCGTCATGCCATGCGACATGAAGCGTGCCGTTGCCGTCATAGGCTGCAACCGGGCAGGAAGACTCGGTCTCATTATCCGTAAGCGTGGCCCGTGCCACTATCTCGCCGTTTACGACGCGGGCGTACTCTATTTCCGGGTCCTTGCCGCTGGTTTCCTGCCACAGCAGGTATGCGGATCCGCCTCCGCATTCTATCGCCGGAAAACTGGACTCGCCGCGTGTCCGCGTGATTCGGATCTCCCTGGACAGCGTGTCGTTCCTCACGAAGGCGTAATAGATTTCGAACTCGCCGCTCCGCTTGTCCTCGTATATCAGATGGGTCACGTTGTTCTCGTCGGTGCATATGCACGTGGCGTTCGACCTCGTGGTATGGGAATTGCCCGGCGCATGGGTCACCCTCTGCCTGTCGGTCATCTCGAAGGTGCAGGCGCCGCCGGCGGCGACGGCCGCGGCCAGCAGGCAGGCCGTTATGATAAAGACGGAAATACCCCTCACCATATTCATGGCTCTGAAGAAACCTCCTGTTTCGCGCTGCATTATACACAAGCCCGACAAGGTGGCACAATACTAAAAAGGCGGGGCTTTCGCCCCTGTCAGATTAAACTCCCCAATATCCGGCCCGTTCCGGGCCCATAAAGAAGGGGTCAGGTCTGAAAATGCACTTGTGCATTTCAAGACCTGACCCCAGCGTTGGACCCCCGCGTCCTACCCCGCCTACCCCGCTAAATCACTTTATGGCGACGGTGAGAAACACGCTGGCCGCATAGAAGCCGACGTTCATTTCCTCGCCGTCACTGATGCTCTGGTCGCGCAGGTAGTCCTTGGTACTTATGTATCTCAGCGCCAGCCTGTATTCGCCGCCCACCGCAAGCGCATCGGTGAACCACCACTGGAAGCCGGCCACTCCCGGTATTTCCAGGAAGGTCTTGTTCGTCTTGCGCTCCCCTTCCTCAGTGGGCCACTTCTCGCTGTGGTAAAATCCGGCGAAACCGATGCCCACGTAGGGTGCCACGCTGGAGACGGATTCGAAGAACTTCTCAATAAGGATGCTGCCGCCTATAAGAGAGACGGTGTGTTTGTCGCTGTCCTCTTCGTCGGTTCGGTAACCGGCATTCAGGCTGAAACGGCAGGCCAGGCCTTCATCGTCGATGAAGTACCGTAGACCCAGGCCCCCGGCGTAGACGTCGAGGCCCATGCTGCTCAGGCCGTTGAACTCAAAGAGCATCTGAAGCGATTCATCATCCGTATCCGGCGTTCCCCCGGCCAGGGCGGCCGACGTCGCAAGCGCGAAGCAGAAAATCGTGAGGAGCGCGTATCTCATTTCCGTCCTCCTTCCATGGAGTAAATCAGCGGCTGACCAACACTCCGTATCTTGTAGCAACTCGGGGCCCTGTAGTCAAGCAATATCGGGAGGCATGAATACGGCAGGAAGGGGGCATGCACAGGCATGCCCCTCACGTTTCAGCGGCTCCGGCGGTCTACCTCGGTATGTGCACAGACAGGAACACGCTCGCCGCCGTGAAGCCGAATTTCGTGCTGGTGCCCTCGAAGATGGGCGTGCTGCCCTCCTGGTCCTCCTCCTCCGTCTTGCTGTCTACATAGCGGAAGGCCAGCCTGTATTCGCCCCCCAGACTGAAGGCGTCGGCGAAATACCACTGGAATCCAGCCACGAGCGGGATCTCGATTATGGTGTCGGTCGTGCTGAACTCGCGTCCGCCGCCACCCGTGCCCGAGGGCGGATGCCACTCCCGGTTCCAGTAGTAACCCACGCCCCCTCCGACATAGGGGGCCACGCTTGCTGTAGGTATCACGTATTTTTCCACTATGAAAGTGCCCCCGATCCAGGTGCGGCTGGTATCGACCCCCGACACGTCCTCCTTGTAATCCCCGTAGGCGAAGTTGAAGCTGCCGCGAAATGCGAATTCGTCATAGTAGAAGTAGCGAAAGCCCACGCCACCCGCATATGTATCGAGGCCGAGGAGGCTCAGGCCATTGAACTGGAATACGAGTTGCATGTCGCCGTCCTTGACCTTGGGGATTCCTCCGGCCCACGCGGCCGAGGCCAGCAGGAGAGCGCAGAGCACGAAGACTGAGACTGACCTCATCAGGGTTCTCCTTTCGAATGCGCCTGGCTATGCCTGAACAGGTGCCACAGTCCGTTATTCCGTATCAGGAGAAGCGGCGGTCGTGGCGCTGCCCGTTCTGTAGCCAGAATAAAAGAAGCGGGGCCCCAAACAGGCCCCGCCTGAAATCCATAATAACCGTAATTCTAGTAATGCACTGAGAAGAATACGCTGGCGGCATTAAAGCCAAAGCTGCTGGAGCTGATGTCTCCGACCTTTTCGCCATCGACCTTCGTCTCGCCGGAGACGTAGTCGTAGGAAAGCCTGTACTCGCCGCCCAGGCTTATCGCCTCGGTGAAGTACCACTGGAATCCGGCCACCAGAGCTACCATCAGGTTGTTGGCGGTGATTTCTTCCATCATCTCGGCGAACGTACCGGTGTAGGGTTCTTCCCACTTGGTGTAATAATATCCGACGCCGATGCCCATATAGGGAGCCACGCTGGCTATGGCTGCCATGTACTTCTCCCAGACCACCGTGGCGCCGATCTTGGTCTGCGTTTCTTCGTAGTCGTCACCCATTTCGTCCTTCATGTAGGCGAAGTTCAGGCTGCCTCTGATGGCGGTATCATCGGCATAGAAGTACCTGAAACCGAAACCGCCGCCATAGGGCTGGAGCCCCAGGGTGCTCAGACCGTTGAACTCGAATACCAGCTGCTTGGCCCCCATGCCGGTGTTGGGGGTACCGCCCGCAAATGCGGCCGAAGCCGCCATTACTACACAGAGCCCGATCAAAAGGGGTACTCTCATCGTACTCCTCCTTTCTGAATACCTATGATGACTGCAAGCACCGCTCTCCGCTGACAAGTCACCTCCTTCCACGGTTTTTGTTCACATGCTAAATCTTGCCAGTTTTGGTCTCTTGTAACAGGATACGCCAAATCCGTCAAGCTAAAAGTGAGGCAATCGGATAACCTTATTATGACGCAAGACCTTAACTCATCCCCGCTTTTGGCCGCGGCAGCAGCGTGGGGAGGCGGATTGCCGGGAGTACCGGGCCGCGAAGCGGCGGCTTCGAAGCGGGTTCTGCATCTAAATGTATGAGATTACGGATGTTGCCCCGACCGGGCGCGTTTGTTATAATCTGTTTGAAGGTAAAAAACGCTAAGGAGAGGTATATGCTCAGGCGTATTATTCTTCTGGGAATGACGGCCGCGCTGACATTCTCACTCGCTTGCGGGGAGAAGGAGCAGCAAGCCGTCGTGAAGCGGCCCCGCGAGGCCGTGG
>JASFEA010000127.1:0-9061 GCA_050125095.1 bacterium | reverse complement strand
TGACCATTTCCTCGAGAAGCTCTCGCATCGAAACGGGGCGCTTCGTCCCCGGCGTTGCCACAGTGTCGTTGGGGTCGATGTTGCTCATGGACCCTTCTGGTATTGGTGCATCATTCATCTCTGGCCGTCTCCCTCAGGACCTCTTCAATGGTCGTGATTCCCTTTTTGAGTTTCATCAGCGCATCCTGCCTGAGCGTCAGCATGCCTTCCTGAATCGCGCGCTTCCTCAGGTCGGCTGTGGATACTCTATCGAGGATCATTCTTCTTATTGTCGCGCTTGTGGGCATCACCTCGAACACGCCCTGCCGGCCGCTGTAGCCTGTGTTATTGCAGTTCGAGCAGCCTTTTCCCCGGTAGAACTTGGTGCCGGACACGTCTTCCGGCGTCAACCCCAGTTCCCTTACCGCTTCGGGATGTGCCTCGAACTCTTCCTTGCACTTGGGGCATATTTTCCGTACCAGCCGCTGTGCGAGTATCAGGTTCAGAGACGCCGCCACGAGGAAAGGCTCAATGCCCATGTCAACGAGCCTGTCTATGGTGCTCGGCGCATCATTTGTATGAACCGTGGAGAGAACGAGGTGACCCGTGAGCGCCGCCTTTACGGCGATGCTGCCGGTCTCGGAGTCACGGATCTCGCCGACCATGATGATATTGGGATCCTGCCTCAGGAAAGACCGCAGCACGCGGGCGAATGTGAGGTCGATTTCCTCATGCATCTGGACCTGGTTTATTCCGCCGATGTTGTACTCCACTGGATCCTCGGCGGTCATGATATTGACCCCCGGCTTGTTTATCCTGCTCAAGGCCGAATAGAGAGTGGTCGTCTTTCCGCTTCCCGTGGGGCCGGTTACCAGCACAATGCCGTAGGGCGCTTCGATAGCGCGCACCAGGTTCGCCAGCGCGTTCGCTTCGAAGCCGAAAGTCTCGAGGTCGAGCTTGAGGGTGCCCTTGTCGAGGATTCGCATAACCACCTTCTCGCCGAAGATGGTCGGTACGGTGGAAACCCGGATATCAATGGTCCGGCCGTCCACACGCACCTTGATCCTGCCGTCCTGCGGCAGGCGCCTCTCGGCTATGTCGAGCTCCGACATGATCTTGAGTCGTGATATGATGGCGTTCTTCATGCGCGCCGGCTTGCTCATAACTTCGTGCAGAGTGCCGTCTATGCGGAAACGCACCCTGAAGACCTTCTCGCCGGGCTCAATGTGGATATCGCTCACGCCCTTTCTCACCGCGTCGGTGAGCATTGAGTTGACGAACTTGATGACCGGGGCCTGTTCGGCTTCCTGAAGCCCCTCGTCGTCCTCGTCGGACGTCTCCTCGACGACCTCGAGGGCGTCTTCCTCCAGGTCCGTTGCGATGTCCTCGAAGCTCTCGATATCGTCGGTGATTCGGTAGTACTTCTCCATCGCCGTCTCCAGCGACGATTCATTGGCGACCATGGCCTTGACCTCGAGGCCGGTTATGAACTTGAGGTCGTCTACGGCCGCCATGTCCGTGGGGTCTGCCATCGCGAGGGCGAGCGTCCTGCCCTGCTTGTAAACGGGGAGCACTCTGTACTTCGCGGCGACGTCCGGGGGAACGAGTTTGATTACGCCCTGGGGGATTTCAACTGCATTCGGATCCACGGCCTCAACGCCGTAAATGTGGGTGAGGAATTCGAGAAGGCGCGCCTCCGACATATATCCCAGCTGGACAACGGCCTCCTGGAAAGTGGCCCCGTTGGTCTCGCAATGCTTGGTGATCTTCTCTATCTCACCATGCTTGAGGACGCCGAGGCTTATCAGTTTTTCCGCTACATCAGTCTTGACGGCCATGGCTGTCGCGCAGTACCCCCTGCTTTGCGAACCTGTAAATCGACCGTAAGCAAACCCGGCGCTGCTACATGTGCAATGTCTATACCAGTTTCGCCGCGGCGCGGACGGGTCACTAGGCCAACTGATTCCAAAAAGTTCTTAAACAGATCGCAATTTGCACCACACTGGCATGAACAGATGGCCGGCCGGCCAGTCGCAGACTGCAATGAGGATTGCAGAATGCAATCGCAAACCCTATCCGGGGTCTTCTCCCGAACCCGGCTTCACATAGACATAAGGGCGCAACCTGTCCAGGGTAGCGGGCCCTATTCCGCGAACGCCGTCGAGGTCTTCGATGCAGCCGAATGGCCCGTTGGCGTCGCGCCATGCAATGATGGCCAGAGCCCTCTTTTCGCCGATGCCCGGAAGCGCCATTAGCTCCCCCACCGTGGCCTCATTGAGGTCGAGCCTGATGTAGGAATCATTTTCCGCCTGCGCGCCCGGGGCGTGTATGTCTCCCCCGGCGAAGACGTGGATTTCCTTATCGTCTCGATCTATAAGGCCCGCGATAATGCCCAGTAGAAGCGTTGCGAGCACGATGAAACTCGCCAGCCGTTCCTTACTATTCATCCCCACCCCACCCTCAGAGTTATCGTCTGCTTTTGTGAAATAGTTTAGATATTGTTACCGCGCGGCGAAATAAAACGGGGTTCTAAAGCAGGTCCTTGAGCCCTTTGGCAGCAAGGATTTCAACGAGTTTTCTCACCTCCTCCGCCCTGTCTCTCCTGGCCACCAGGAGGGCGTCGCCGGCAGAGATGATGATCAAATCCTCCACGCCGAGAGCCGCCACCATCCGGCGGTCCGAATAGACAATGCAATTTGCAGTGTCCACGGCGGCGAAACCGCCGCTTACGGCATTGCCTTTGTCATCATGCGGCAGGTACTTCGAGAAGGAATCCCAGCTGCCGGCATCGTCCCAGCCGATATCAGCGGGCACTACGCATGCCCTGTCCGTCTTCTCCATCACTCCGAAGTCTATCGAGATGTCACGCGCGGAGGTGTAGGCTTCCGACTTCTTCTCCTCCTCCGAGTCGGTTCCAACCGCGACTTCGTACTCGCAGAATGAAGAGGCTATGCCGGGAAGATGCTTCTCCATCTCGCTCAACATGTCGGAAGCTTTGAATATGAACATGCCGGCGTTCCACAGGTAGGAACCGTCATCCACATACCGGCGTGCGACTTCCTTTCCGGGCTTCTCGGTGAATCCGGCCACTTCGTGGAAGTCGAAGCCCCCGGCGGACCCGACGACTCCGCCCCGCTTGATGTAACCGAAGCCGGTTGCCGGGCGGTCGGGCTCAATGCCTATGGTCAGTATACTGCCGGTCTCCTCCACGAAGTCCATTCCGGCGGCGACGACTTTCCTGAACGCCTCCGTATTCCTGATGACATGGTCGGCGGGGAAAACGGCGAGCGTGGCGTCGGTGAATTCCGCCCTCGCCTGGCAGGCCACGTAGGCTATGCAGGGCGCCGTGTTCTTTCCGATGGGTTCGCACAGCGCCTTGACGCGGTCCAGCCCCACCACTGCCTGGGTCTCTTCCAGCTGAGACTCCTGCGTCACGACCCAGACGGCCCCGGCGCCAAAGAGCGGGCTTATGCGCTCTATGGTCAGCTGTAGCAGCGATTTGCCATCAATCAGCGGGAGCAGCTGTTTGGGCTTCCGCCTGCGGCTCAAAGGCCAGAACCTGGTCCCGCGGCCGCCCGACATTATGACGCCTATGCGCATATCAGTACTCCGGCAGCTGGACCGGCCTCCGCATGACGTCGCTTAACGCCGCCGTCACCTCAGCCGTTATGGCCTTGAGTCTCGCCTCCGTGGCCGCTTCAAAGCGCAGAACCAGCACCGGCTGCGTGTTGGAGGCCCTCACGAGGCCCCAGCCGTCATCGAAGACGATCCGCGCCCCGTCTATGTCTATGACCCTGTACTTGTCCTTGAAGTACTCGCCTATCTTGTCAACGACTCCGAATTTCTCCTTGTCCGTGCTCTCCAGTCTTATCTCCGGCGTGGAGTAATACACGGGGACGTCGGCGAGCAGCGATGACAGCGTGCCGTCATGTCTCGACATTATCTCGATCAGCCTCAAGGAAGCGTATATGGCGTCGTCATATCCGAAGTAGCGGTCACTGAAGAATATATGCCCGCTCATCTCGCCGGCAAGCAGCGCCCCCTCCTGCTTCATCTTGCTCTTGATAAGCGAGTGGCCGGTCTTGTACATGATCGGGACCCCGCCCGCCTTGTCGACCGCCTCCACAAGCGCCTGCGAGCACTTGACCTCAAAGATGACGCGCGCCCCGGGATTCGCCAGCAGGATGTCACGCGCGAATATGATGAGCAGCTTGTCTCCCCAGATTATATTCCCCTTCTCGTCGACGACGCCAATCCTGTCCGCGTCGCCGTCATAGGCGATGCCGCACTCATAGCCGCCGTCCCGCACGGTGGTCACGAGATCTTTAAGGTATTTCGGCACGGTCGGGTCGGGATGGTGATTGGGGAAGTTGCCGTCTGGTTCGCAGTACAGGCACTCGTAGTCCAGGCCGAACCTGTCCAGGAGGTCGGGAACCACCACCCCTCCGGTGCCGTTACCGCAATCCACGGCGACCCTGACCCTCCGGCCCAGGTTTATATTGGTGGAAATATAGTCGATATAGGCCGGCCTTGCATCACCACCCTTGATACTGCCCTTACCCACCGTGAAGCGCCCGTTTTCGGCGATCTCGCGGATCTTCTGTATCTCGTCGCCGTATATGGTGCTTTCCCCGCGCGCGATTTTGAAGCCGTTGAACTCAGGGGGATTGTGGCTGCCGGTTATCATCACCCCTCCCCCCGCGTCCCCCGTGAAGAGCGTCGAATAGAAAACAGGCGTGGGAACCACACCGTAATCGACGACATTGAGGCCCGACTTGCAGAGCTCCTCCCCGATGATCTCGCGGAAGCCGTCCGAACTGAGCCGGTTGTCGCTTGCCAGAGAAACCTGCTTGGCGCCGCCGCCCGCCAGGTAGGCGCCGAATGCCCTTCCCAGAACGGACACGGTGTCCTCGGTAAGATCGGTGCCCACGTTTCCCCTGATATCATACTGGCGGAAGATGTCCGGATTGATGTCCATTTCGTCCTCTCTATAGAGATATGTCGGCCACATTGGCCTCTTCCGCCATAGCCGGCAGGAACCTCGCGAGATACGCCACGGCGTGAAGGAGATAGGTTACGAGGGCCGACTCGCGCAGCGTGTCTATATTGACCCCCAGCCCCTCGATGAGCGTCAGTATGATGCCTATGATTATGCCGACAACGCATGCGCCGACGATGCCGCCCAGCACCCTGTCTACGAGCTTGAGATTGGCGGCCTTGGCAAGCCCCGACAGGAGTTTGCCGAGAAGGCCGATGAGAACGGCCACCGCGAGAAACGTGATTACAAAGACAAACACCTTCGCGCCCGTGGGATGCGAGAGCTGGTCTGTCTGGGAGGCAGTAGCCGCCGTCACGTACCCGGCGACCACAATGCCGACAACGATGGCAAGCGCGCCTGCAATCTCCTGAATGGCGCCCTTCACGACCCCGTGGATGAACCCCAGCAGCATCAGAATGCCGACAGTGGCGTCAATCCAGTTATTCTCCATCTTGCGTCGCCACCTTTCTTCCTATGCAGTTAACGTAGACCGCACTCTCATGTTCCCCGTCAAGGCCGATAAGGGCGTCAACCCCGGACTCATGAAACGCGCCAACGGCGACGGCCCCCAGTCCCAGCGAGGCGCATTGGAGGTAGATGTTCTGGCTGATATGGCCCGCCTCCATATAGACATACATGATTCCCCGCTCCCCGTATACGTCGGTCGTGCGCTCCGGCACCGCCGCCAGCACCAGGGTGCATGCGGCCTCGGCAGGCATATCCTGCCCGAGGCAGGCTTCAGACAGGGCTTCTCCGAGGTTGCCCGCGCGCAGCATCTCCAGTTCATGGCCATGCGGCAGGTACCGGTACAGGCCGGGCTCGAGACCTTCGACCCTGTTGGCAAAGACATAGACTTCGAAAGGATAAGTCGCTCCCGCCGAGGGAGCCGCCCTGAGCGCCCTGCCTCCGGCCTCCCCCGTTACGCCCTGCGCCGCGAACAGGATCTCGGAGATCTCGGCCAGGGTCACGGCCTCCGCAGCATAAACCCGAACCGACCGCCTCTGTCTGATGGCCTCCTCGACGGTCAGGCCGTCGTGGTCCGGCTCGGGCAGGTTCACGGTGGAGCCGCTCCCGGCGCTTGCGATGAGGATCAAAAAGGCGCTGATGGTAAGCAGGGCTGTCCTCATAGCAAGGTGAGCCTACAGGCCCCCATTGGGGGTGTCAAGCAAACTTTAGCCCAAGGGGTCAGGTCTTGAAATGCACAACCGGACCGCCGCTTGCCTGCCTGCGGCCCCCCTAGTCGTGAAGGTCCCAGGTCAGACCGAACTCATACGAGCGCGCGGGCAGGCTCGGCTTGTCCCAGGCGATGGGGATTCTCTCATTGAAGACATTCCTGATGCGGAAGAAGGCCCTGGCGTCGTCCAGGGACAGGAAGGCATAGAGCATGGCCGACTTGACGGCCGGCAGATTGGCGTCTGCGACGCATTCGACCTCGCTGCAGGCGTCATCCACGCACTCCCAGCGGTGGCCGAGGCTTGTGCCTGAAGACCACCTGCCGGCGAATGTGACCCCTGTGCCTATATGCCTGGTGAACTGCCTCCTGTACTTGATGCCCCAGGCCAGGACATTGGCCGGCTGGAGCTCCCCGGCGCCCTCGATCTCACCCCTCGAATCCCCCCTCGAGAAAGAGACCGTGCCCTCGAAGCCATACACCGGCGGCAGGTAGACCTGGGCCTCGGCGCCCAGCAGATCGAACGCCGCGCCTTCCACCAGGCGGGTAAGGCAGGTCTCATCGGTCCTGTATATGCTGGCGCCTTCGATATCATAATAGAATACATTAATAGACAACTCTAATACATTGCAATCACATGAAATACCCCCAGAGAATCCGGCGGTTGTCTCTACCTCCTCCCTGTGCGACTCCCGCGCCCCCCGCGCCAGCGGATACGTGAACCCGCGGTCGAGCCGGCCGAAGAGCCTCACCCTCCGGCTGATACCGTATGTGAGCGGCAATGCCAGGGCGTACTGCGTATCATGTTCCGAGTTCTTCTCCGCTCTCAGAACAGCGCGGCTGCCGAAGTCTCCCCTTACATATGAGAACTCGCCAAAGGCCGAGCCCTCACCTATGCCGTCCACCTCCTCCGAGTTCTTGCGCTTGAAGGAAGCGCCCAGCCGCCGCACATAGTCTGTGCTTTCCGTGCCCGTCCAGACAAGGCTGGCCCCGGCCTGCGAACCTTCATAGGTCTCGTCCGAAGCTCCCCTGAATGTCTCCCTCACGTCGAAATAGTAGAAATCCAGGTCGAAGACCGACTCGGTTCCCACCTCGAACGAGAGGTCGAGGAAAGAGCGGCTGTCGATGCGGTCGGTATAATGGGCCCCTAGGACTCCAGTGTCGCCCACGTGCCTGTAAGCAATAATATCGAATTTCAGTGAGGACGGAAACCTGGCCGATACCTTGCCATAGAGCTTCTCCATCCTGTAATTCGCTCCATCCACATAGCCGGCGGTACTGAAGTAGTCGTAGGCTCCAATGAAACCGAAGTTGTTGCCTATGCTCCTCATGAAGTCAGCCCCTACAAGCCTGGTGTCATAACTCCCGAACCAGACATTCACCTTCGTGAGCGGCACGGGAACCAGGACGTCATGAGAGACGACGTTGACGAGCCCCCCCGTCGCCCCGCCCCCGAAGAGAGCCGTGGCGGGTCCCTTTATCGACTCTATCCTCTCCGTACCTTCAATTGGAAGCCAGTGCGGATCGAACACTTCTATCTGGGGATCCGTAACGGGCACGCCGTCCATGAGATAGCCGGTGGCACGAGGGTCCCTTCCCCTGATGCTCAGGTACTGCGGCCCCCCGTAGAAACCGCGCGTGATGTATCTTATGCCCGAGTCCATTACCAGACCTTCGGCGGGGTCGGACGAGATGAACTCGAGCATCTCCTCCCTGCCCGCGACTGCGTAATCCAGGGCAAATACGCCCCTAAGTCCGGAGATGGTGTTCCCCATAAGCGTAATGTCGAGCGGCTTGAAAGCGAGGCTGTCCGCCGGGAGGGAATCCGCGACCGCGCCCAGCGAATCCGCGACTGCGCCCAGCGAATCCGCGACCACCCCCGGCGATTCAACGGCGTTAACCGGGGAGCTGCCCTGTGTTCCGCTCGAATCCGCGACTGCGCCCAGCGAATCCGCGACCACCCCCGGCGATTCAACGGCGGTAACCGGGGAGCCGCCCTGTGTTCCGCTCGAATCCGCTTCCGCCGCCGCCTCCCCGTCGCCGGCCAATATGCCCGTCGCCAGCCCCAGGCATATCGACAAGTACATCGCTGTCACGATCCATGCCGGTCTCATATCACGCGGCGCCTCCTCGAGGCCTGCCTCTCGCGAACACAAAGGCCCCGACCCCGGCGAAGATGATCACATTCGCAAGTATATGCATCACCGAAAAAGGTATTCCGGCCGCTATGAAAGGCAGCGGGTCTTTGTATCTGCCCATGGTCACGGCGAAACCGTAATTGGTGAGAACGTCATAGAGGAAGGTTAGCACACCGCCCGAGATACCTGCAAGCAGCGCCGCCCTGCCAGGCGAACGCGCGAGTCTCACCCACATGGCTCCCGCGCACCCGATAAGAGCCATGCCCAGAACCTGAGTTGCGAGGACGGGAAAGGCCGCCGGCCCCAGCGGGTTCAGGATGGAGAAAAGGCCCATTGCCAGCGCGCCGACCAGAGCGCCGCCGCCCGGGCCCAGAATGGCGCCCGAGAAGAAAGCCACAGCCGAGACGCCTTCAACATTGGGCACCGCGAATAGAAGAAGCCCGAGGGTAACGGCCAGAGCTATAAGCACGGCCGTGACTGCGAGAGTGGATTTCACGCCGCCCCCCATCAGCCGCTTATGGCCTGATGTACCTTCTGGGCGATTATGAGCTCCTCATTGTGTGGAATGCAATAGACCCTCACATCGGAGTCTGCGGCGCTGATTTCGCCTTCGGCCCACACCAGCCGGTTGTTGGCCTCCTGATCGAGCTTGAGCCCCATGAAATCGAGGTCCCGGCACACCATCTCCCTTACAATCGGATAGCCCTCTGCCATGAATGCCGTGAACACCACCAC
>JASFEA010000126.1:0-9210 GCA_050125095.1 bacterium | reverse complement strand
GGGATTGGACAGCCTCATGGCTGCTCTCCTTTCTCTGCACCCTTAGAGATTGGCATGCCTGCGGCATGCCGGGTACAGCATGATGAAGTTCAATGCGCGCCCGGATGGCCTCTAATCGCAGGCCTCTCGGGCCCTGGACGGCATGCAGTATATCACAGTAAGTGGGGTAAATCAAACCCAAACCCCGCCTGCGGTGGCTGTGCGGGCGACCTGAAACGCTAAGCGTTTGACTGTGCGTCTCGCTGCGTATGTGGCTGCGCGTCTCGCTGCGCATGCGGCTGTGCCTTCGGCGGACCGATGTATAGTGTCGCCGATGTACAGTGCCGCCAACGGTCAGAGGTTGTCTATCTCAGAAGCACCATCTTCATGGTTCGCGAGTACCCGGGAGCCTCGAGCTTGTAGAAGTAGACCCCCGGCGCCGCCGGCCTGTCCGCGTCATCGTGCCCGCCCCAAATTACTTCGTACCTCTCCGGTGCTCTCTCGCCATCGACAAGCGTCCGCACGGGCCGACCCTCGACATCGTAGACCTTGAGCAGCACGTGACCGCGCTCGGCGAGCGAGTAGCGGATCGCGGTCTCCGGGCTGAAGGGATTGGGAACGTTCTGCTCGAGCGCCGTCATGAGGGGAACGCCCGGGTCCACACCCGAGATATCCTCCGGCCTTAAGAGCGCATAGCCGCTCTCGTTCTCGTGTATGTCCAGCGCGCTCACCTTGTAGTACTCCTGTGCGCCTGCGTTGAACTCCGTGTCCACAAAGAAGGTGTCGACTGGCGCTCCTATCCGGTTGGTCTCGTCCGGCACAAAGCCCTCGCTCGCTCCGCGGTAGACGGCGTAGTTGGAGAGATCCTCTTCCATATTGGGATCCCAGGTCATCAGGAGCTCTCCCGGGGGAGTCTGGTAATCGCCCGCGAGGTTGAGCGGCATGCCCGGCGCGAGATTATCAACGCTCCGGCCGCTGTCGGGGCCCGAGGCCCAGAAGGCATAGGGTTCGGTGGAGTGGGCCACAACCTGGAAGTAGTGATAGTCCTCGCATACCGATGTGGAATCGAAGAGCGTTGGGATGACCGCCGAGTACTGCGCCATGAAGTTGGCCTCGACCGTCATGATGAGATTCCAGAAGTAAGTCTGGTTGAGAAGATGCTGAATGAAGACCACGTCTTCTGCCGGACCCGGAGCGAGCTCGGAGAGGTCGTCAATCATGAGCGCGCCGTTGCCGCCGGCCAGCAAAGCGAACTCCCGGGTCACCGCCCTCCAAACCGTGTAGTGGGATATTCCGTGCTCCATCCATGTATCGAAGGGGCTTGCATACCATGCGACGTCGACCTGCCCGCCCTGGTCTCCGGGAATGTCCCGCACGGAGTGGATGTCGGGCATCCGCTGGCCCCAGTATCCCATCGGCCCCACCCGCTGGGCATATACGTCGTAGTCGGTGACGACGCGGTCGTCCATCCAGCAGGCCACGGCGCCGCCGGCATCATCCGCCACCAACCAGGCAGATATCTGAGCCCCGGGCATCGAGGCTAGGGAAATACCCTCGGCAGCCCAAAGGGCCGTGCCGGCCGCATTCAGGCGCTGGGCATAGATGTTATCGACGCCGCTGCGATCATCCTCCCAGACCACGAATACTCCACCGTCCCCGTCCCCGACGACCTGGGTATTGCCCTGGATGTACGCCACCGGCCCGACAGCCACGCCATTCACCGCCCACATGCTCGACCCCCCTGCACTCATGCGCTGCGCATAGATGTTGGCATAAGAGACAGGCCGGTAGTCCATCCAGGCGATTATCGCGCCGCCCGCGCCATCTGACGTCATTGCGGGAGTGTACTGGCCTTCAGCCGCCGTGCAAACCCGCCGGCCATCAGGATCCCACACCAAAGCGCCGAGGGAATCCACCCTCTGGGCGTAGATGTCGGTCGTGCTTATGGGCCGCTCGTCCTCCCAGGCGACTACAGCACCGCCCGCGCCGTCCGCCACGATGCGGGGCACGAACTGATTGCACGCATAAGTGCAAATGGGGACTCCGTTCGTCGGCCAGCGCTCGCCGCCGGCCGCATCCAGGCGCTGCCCGTAGATGCGCGCGCCGGGGCTGCGGGTATCCACCCAGACCATAATGGCGCCGCCCGCACCGTCCGAGGTGATTTCGGGATACTCCTGATCGTATGTTGCCGTGCATGCCGGCGCACCATTCGGGTCCCATAGCGCGGTGCCCGACGCGTCCACCCGTTGCGCATATATGTCCGGATACAGGCCCGCACGATCATCGCGCCATACAATAATCATTCCTCCCGAACCATCCGGTGCTATCTTCACCTGGTCCTGGTCGTAAGGCTGCTGGCAAACCGGCACGCCGTCAGGGGCCCACAGTGACGTTCCCGTTGCGTCGATGCGCTGGGCGTAAACATCGTAATTGCTTCCAGTCCGCCTGTCATACCACGCGATGAGCGCCCCTCCGAAGCCGTCCGGCAGAATCTGGGGATTCCGCTGATCTCCCGTCTCCGAGCAGACCGGCACACCCTCGGCCCCCCACACGGCATCGCCCCAGACATCCACCCGCTGGGCGCGGATGTCCAGGTCCCCCGCGCGCCCGTCATTCCACACGAATATGATGCCCCCTGTGCCGTCGGCGGCCGCCCTGGCGCTGTATTGCTCCCCGGTGGCCGCGGCAATCGGGATGCCGTTTTGCTGCCAGTCAGCCAGCACCCCGCCCCGGGGCACCATGATCGCCGCGAGGGCCAGACACACAAGCAGTGCAAACCCGTTGAGATCACGCATTGTCCTTGCTCCCTGTTCCGGAGAGCCATCCCGGGAAGCTCTCACGATTCAAACATGCCGTGGAGGTGCGGGTTGGAACTCGCAAAAAGGGTGGAACGCCCGAGACATTCGCAAGCCCTCGTCGGACCTCGCACCCCTGTCTATAAGCATATCACAGCCCGGCGCGGTCTTCAACGGATTAGGAACCCGAGGGCCGTGATTGACAAGGGCCGGTCAGTACATAATCATGAGTGTGCCGGCGAAACAGGGTACCGGGGGCGGTGAAGTCAGGCGGAGCGAAGGCCAAAGGCGGTCAGGTCGACAGGGAAACTGATGTCCGAATCAGAACGTAACACGGGGGGCTTCGAGGGGCGGCGTTTCTATCACGGAGGCTTCTATCACGCCCTCATTGACAGATACCAGAGGGAGGCCCGCGACCTGGTGGTCAGCCTGGTGCCCCGGGGCTCAAGCGTACTGGACATAGCCTGCGGCACGGGTGAGCTCTGTTTCGAGCTGGCGGCGAGGAAACAATGCCGCGTCGTCGGCGTGGACCTATCAAAAAAGATGATTGAGTTCGCACGGAGCCGTAACAGGTATGAGTCGGTGGAGATACTGCAGGGCGACGCCACGGACCTCGGGAGCCTGGGGCGGGGGGCCTTTGACTGCGCTTTCATGCTCTTTCTCCTGCACGAGCTCCCCGGGCCGGAACGTCCCCAGGCACTGGACGAGGCTCTGCGAGTCGCGCGCCGCGTTGTGGTAATCGACGCCCGGGCCCGCCTTCCCCTGAACCTCTTCAGCATGGGCTGGCGCGCGGTTGAGATATCATCAGGGCTCGCCGACTACCGGCTGTTCACCGATTTCATCGCGGCGGGTGGTATCGATGCCGTGCTCGCAGGGTCAGCCCTGAATCCGGTAGTCGTTCAACGTTCGGTGTTCTGGCACGGCTGCCGCGAAATGGTGATGCTTGAGGCCCCGGGCGGGGCCGCGTGAAACGGCCTCGATCAGTTCATGGTATTCGGGCGCCGGCTCAGACCAGCTCCCCCTTCGCCACCATCACTACGCCGCCCCCGACATTGACCTCGATGGCGTCGTCGGTCTTGCGCGCCCTTAGCATGAGAAGCGACGGGCGGCCTATCTCGTAACCCTGGCCCACCTTGATGTCGATCTCCTGTTTGCCCAGATACATGTGATGCACGAGATACCCGGCGAGGTCGCCATTGGCGCTTCCGGTGGCGGGGTCCTCGGGCACGCCGTAGTAATCGGCGAACACCCTCACCGCTAGGTCGTGCTCGGGTTTGTAGGTCTCGGGCGAGAAGCAGAGTATGGCCTTGGCCTCGAGCGCGTCCACCATGGCGAGCAGCCGGTTGCGGTCGACATGCGCCTTGCGCAGGGCCTGCAGGTTGCGAAGCGGAACGATGATGAAGGGAAGCCCGGTGGAGAACTCCTGAATGGGGAATACATCGTCGATGTCGTCGACAACCAGGTTAAGGACCGAGGCGATGATGCCGCGGTCGACCATCTTGCCGGCAGCCGGCGGGTTCTGCCTCATCCATAGAACATCGGCGACGCCGTCAGGGTCATAGGAGAACGACACGGGGATCTGCCCCACTTTAAGATTGAGCGCCACCTGGTCCGCGGGCTCTCCTATGATCTGGTTTTGTATCACGCAGGCCGTCCCGAGCGTGGGGTGCCCCGCAAACGGTATCTCGGCTGCCGGCGTGAAGATGCGCACGTCATAACCGCCGTTCTTCGGCTCGCGCGAGAGAATGAACGTCGTCTCTGAGTAGTTCATCTCCTTGGCCAGGGCCTGCATCTCACGGTCGGCGATCCCGTCCGCGTCGATGAAGACGGCGAGCTGGTTGCCCGCGTATTTATCCTCGGCGAAGACATCAACGATGTAGAAGACCTTGCCCTTCATCAAGTATCCTCCGTGTTATATCGGCGTCATATTCGCTATTCTGCTGTCTACTTATGTTGCGCCCGCAATTCTGTTGTCCGCCGGCGTTGCGCCAGAGATTCTGTTGTCCGCCGGCAGGCGCGGCGACCGCTCAACCCGTGGCGGCGCTGTAGCCCGCGTATTCCAGCCCGAGGTTCTGCTTGAGAGGCTCCCCGTATATCATGCGCGTGCAGCATGTCAGCTCCCACTCCGGCGGGATCTTCTTAAGCCCCGCGAGGAAGTCCTCGTCGAGCTCTTCATGATGCGGCACGTATATTCTGCTCGCCCCGAATGAGTCGGCCCGCCGCACTATGGCGACGGCGGCATCGACGCTCCTTGAAATGACGGGGCCGACCTTCCTCCCGTGCATTATACCGAAGCCCTCTCTCTCGACCATAAGAACTTTGGCACCGTCCGCGAGGGCAGCTCTGAACAGGGCGCTGCGGTCATCGCCCACGGCCTCGCGGTCAAGGGCAAGGCACCATTCCGGGACCTCTTCATCCAGCCGCACCCTGGGGCGGCCCGCCCGGCCGGCTACCCCGCCAACGCCGCCGGCCGTGCCGCCCGCCTGACCGACGTTGCCAACTCTGCCAGCGTTTCCGGCTCCTCCAACATCGCAGGTGGTTTCGATTTCGTACATATGCGCCGGGTACTCATAGGTAAATCCATGTTTGGCGTAGAGGCCCCGGCCGAAATTGGTGGCGTCGAGCTTGATGGTCTTGAATCCCCGCTCCCGGGCGAGGTCCATGAGCTCCGTCATGACGGCGTTCCCGATCCCCTTCTTCTGATGCCCGGGCTCGACTCCCATGAGCGCGATCCATGCAGCGTTCGCAAAACAGATGAGCGCGCCCGAGCCGACGACCGCGCCCCCGCCGACCGCCCTGTCCCCTCCACCCCGGTCGCCCGCATCGATGGCGACGCGCAGACTGGCGAGCCCGGCGCTCTCCAGCACATATATGAAATGGTCGAGCCCAGCCTCCCTGGCCCCGCCGTCATTCCGGAACGACCTTAAGAAAACCCTCAAAGCTGCGAGGCGCTCGGCCTCGTCGGGAGCTCTGATCACAATGCCGGATGCCATTTCCTATCCCGGTCTCCTGTCCGCTTTGCCGAACACATGCGGCCATGAGCGTACACGATTCGGAACCGAAGCGCAAAGACAACCGGGATACGATTCTGATATCGGATTGAGGTTGAGAAACCCGTCCCGAAGTGGTATGCTTCATGGCAGCAAGGCAAGCGGGTTCAACTAAGCCGGGACAGCTGAAACATCCGCGGAGTAGGGCCGGCCTTTCAAAGGAGATGAGTCTTGTCCCGTTCAATGATGGCAGTTCTGGCGTTTTGTGCGACTACACTGGTGGCATATATACTTGTATCCCTGCTGCTATATGCCCCCCTGCCGCCGGCCGCCCGGGCAGGTAACGAGCCCGCGCGTCCCGCCGCGCCCACCGGTTGCGCCACCAACGTTTTCGCTCTCGAGGTCAAGGCGAGCCCCGCCTGGGGAGTCGTCCCCTTCCGTGCGCATCTCTCGGTATCTCTCAAGTCCTGCACCGACTCCCTCGAGATGGCGTGGTGGGACTTCGGAGGCGACGGCATGGTCGAAGTCGCGGGCCGCGATGCAGACTTCGTATTCGCCGAGCCGGTGGACCACGTAGTGTCGGTGACCGTGAGGACGCGGGAGCGGGGCGAAATCCAGGTTCAGAAGACGGTATCGGGCCACACCGGCATCATGTCACTAACCTTCGACGACGGCTGCAAGTCGGTGTACACCCAGGCCGGGCCGGTGCTAGCGGCCCGGGGCGTCGCAGGCACCGCCTATATAGTCCCCACCTGGGTAAGGGAATACAGCGCGGCATATATGAGCTGGAACGACATCTATGAGCTCTCCGGGCAGGGCTGGGACATCGGAAGCCACACCATGACACACGTGAGTCTCATGGGCGTCGACGACTCCACGCTGCATTACGAGCTCGGCCAATCGCGCCTAGAACTCCGGAGGCACGGCCACGACGCCGTCAGTTTCTCGCTTCCCCATGGCGAATACGACCAGGCGGCGCTCGACGCCGTGAGGATCTACTATGAATCGTGCCGGGCCGTGGGCGATGCGCTCAACCCCCCGGTGGAGTTCGCCGACCCGTACATGCTTTTGAGCAAGACAGGCCAGAAGTGGATATTGCTCTCGACCTACCGGGCCGACATCGACAGAGTCGCGTCCTACGGGGGCTGGTACATCCTGAACAATCACAGAGTATGGCCCGAGTGCTACGAAGCCCCCTGGTGCATAAAGACACAGATGCTGGCGGACATCATCGACTACGCGCTGTCGAGGCGCGTGCGCGTCACCAGCGTGAGGAATGCCCTCGAGTACCGCAAGACGCTCGAGGTGAACGCCGACCTGCCCGATGGCCCGGGAGAGGACGCGGAGAGGCAGACGCGTGTCGAGTGGGCTTTCACCAACCCGTTCACGCTTCCCGGCAGAATCGAATTCCGCCTGCCTGAGCCGGCCGCGGCGTCGGCGCGGATCTACGACTGCGCGGGCAGGCAGATAAGGGATCTGGACTGCGCCGGCGCCCCGAGCGCCGACCACCGCGTCCTCTGGGACGGCCGGAACGCCGGCGGCGAGCCCGTCGCGAGCGGGACCTACTACTGCGTGATCACGGCCGGGGGCGAGACCCATTCGTCGGGCCCCATACTCATACTCCGCTAGGACAGCGCAGCGGCCTGGCGGCTAGCGGCTGATTACCACCTTAGCGGGAGAGCGCGAGCCCGTCGGATCACGCACTATGTAAACGCCCGGAGCGAGTTCACCCACCGGGAGCATCACCTCGAGGGCGCCGGCAGGTGAATGGAAGTCCAATATGCTTCGCCCGCCGACATCGTACACGGCCGCCGAAGATGAGCCCAGCACTCTTACGGCCTCTCCCTTGCGCGCCGGGTTGGGAGCAATGGTAAGTGGAGCGCCCCACCGCATGAGTTCTTCATCAGCCCCCACGCCGGCAGCGGCGGCGAGCAGAAGACTGGGGCATGCCACCTTTACCCTGACGTCGCCCACCGGCCTTATGAGGAAGGCGATGCGGTCGACTTCCTCCTCGACGTCCAGGGCGAGCGTGCTGCAGACCGTGCTGTCCATCAGCGTCCACTCTTCCGATGGAAGGACGGTGTTCCAGCGCACGCCCAGGAGTTCCCAGTCGAAAGCGTACTTGGTATAGATAATTCGAACGTAACCCGATGTGCCGTCGATGGTCTTCATATAGACTGAGATCGAGTTGCGGCCGACCTCGGGCCCGTAACAGCAGAACTCCACGTCACCGAAGACGTCCATGGCGTTGCAGCCGGCCTCCGGTACAGCCGATGACGTATCCCAGGCGCAGTCACCGGTGAAGCCGTCGGGCTTACCGTTTAAGTCCCTGTCAAGGAGCATCGGCGCCTGCGGAAGCTGGTTGGCGTACGGGTCGGTCATGCCGTTCATGATCCGGTCGATTGCCTCCGAGCACGTGAGGACTTCTATGTCCTGCTCGTAAAGCCATATGACGAGCATCCCGAGATGGAACGCCCGGTCGGTGGCGTTGCAGTGGGACAGCGCCGGATACCAGAGCCCGGAGGCTACGGCGTCGGCGGCTCCGGTTTTGATCTCCTCCAGGCTCCTGCCGTCTATGGTCTGGTGCGGCACGTTGAAGAAGGGAAAGCGCTCGGGGTAGTTGTGGCCGCGCAGGTTGAGGTGGGCCGTCATTGGGCTCACTCCGTAGCCTACGCCATAGGCGTACTTGCTGCCTATGAGCGAGTAGAGGCTGTCGTTCCCCCGGCCCTGCCACATCCAGTGGGGATGGCCGGGTATGGTCCAGTAGTAGCTGCAGCCGCCGGGCTGGTTCCAGCCCGAGCAGGTTATGCCCAGCGAGTCTAAGATGAACAGGCTTCGCTCGCAGAGGCTGTCCCATTTGGCCACGTCGGCGAAGGTCCAGGGTATGTAGTCGTCCACGCCGTCCTTGAGCGTGTCCACATGCGTGGCCCACATATAATCGTGCCTGGTCGTGTGGTCCAGGATCTCGTGCCCGGCCTGTGCGATCTCCTGTATCTTCCAGGCCTCGAATTCTATGCCGAGATCCGAGACCTCGGTGATATACGCGAAGTTGCCCTTGAAGAAGTTGCCCTCGAGCAGCGGGAATACATACGAGTAATGCAGCTCATGGGTGTCGTCAATGAGAAGCGACACGAAACCCGTTCGGGGGACCCAGGCGATTGACAGAAGAGCGCAGCAGAATACGGCAGGCAGGAAAGCACGCGGACGCATTATGACCTCCACACCTTTAAGGAAAAAGATGGCGGCCCGAGTCAGACCACAGGCATATCGCAGCTATGGGTGAATACGGTCTCCTCGCAACCGGGAGGAGTGTAGCATCCCGGGCCGCGCATGTCAAGCCGGCGCAATGTTTGTGCTTGGCTCTGCTCGGAATGGTGCTACAATCATCGTTGTCCCTAACCCCGAATAGGAGGAAGCGAAGTGCACCAACGCCCGTTATATTCGCG
>JASFEA010000125.1:0-9395 GCA_050125095.1 bacterium | reverse complement strand
GAGAACATGAACTCATCCAGCCTGGGCATAGCCTTCAAGATGGACGTGGTCCCCGAAGACAGGCTCGTCTACGTACCGCTCATCCCCGACATTCTAACGGCAATCGGCGTGGTGGAGAACGGCGTGCCGGTTGAGCACGCCGACATGCAGGAGAGGCTCCGCAAGGAGGTCCTCGGTTTCAACTCGTATTACGACTACACGGCCGCAACCGGGCGTATCGAGCTCATGCTCACCGCCGCGGCCAGCAGAACGGAGGAGCTGGCAAGCGCGATACACTGGATGGATCTGGCTCTCTATTCGCCATACCTGAGCGAGGACAACCTTTCCCGCATCACCGACCATATCGACCAGTCGATGGTGTCTCTGCGCAACATCACCAAGAGTTCGGAGGAGGCCTGGGTGAGCGACCCCGCGCAGGCCTATCGCTTCCAGGACAACCCGCTTTTCCTGTCAGCCAATTCATTCATGACGAGGGTTCATCACTTGCAGCGGGCCCGTTGCATGCTGGCCGAGCCCGGAACGCCGGCCGGGCGTGAGGAGATTTCCGGCTTCCTCGACGCCCTCGCTGATATCGGGAAAGGCAGAAGCCGCGACGAACTGGCCGGCATATTGAGCGCCATAGAGGCAGAAGACACCGGGGATCCAGAGATTGACCGCCTCCAGATCGATCTCTCGGGCATGGGGGAGAACGCTCGCGAGAACGCCATGATGGCCTCAACCATGCTGAAGGCCTCGCTCCCCGACATCCCCGACGCCAATCTCGAAGAGGACTGGGCCTACCAGTGCAGGCAGATGAAGGCCGATATAATGGTGGAGCCGGCGGTCGCCCTCAAGGATATGCGCGACCTCCTCTCCCTCATCACCAAAGCCGACAATGCCAGGATGTTCATGATTTCCAACTCGGACGACCGCGAGGCATATATGGACGAGCTTGAGGGCTTCGCCGGCCGCCTCGACAGGAGGTACTCGTCGATGCGACAGGACTATGACGCCGCCCCGCGTGTCCTGGAGAGGGCCCGTGACAGGGGGGCCATAGACGGCCGCCCGGCATACGTGGGCCTCATGCATGAAGCAACCAGGAACGGCGTCCTCATACACAGCGCCAGGTTCGCCGGCCAGTACGACACCGACACCGAGGCCGTATTGGACTGCCTCGCCGGTAAGATGTACGGCGGTGGCGGCGCCCACAGCATGTTCATGAAGACCTGGGGCGCCGGGCTGGCTTACAGCAACGGAGTCTCATCCAATCAGGCCAGCGGGCGCGTCGGTTATTACGCCGAGCGCTGCCCAGACGTCGCCCAGACGATGGGCTTTGTGGTAGGTCAACTAAAGTCGGCGACCGAGGACCCGGCGCTGGCCGGCTACTCGGTGGCGCAGGTCTTCAGAAGGTCCAGGGCCATGGCCCGCTACGAAGCCCGCGGCCAGGCGATGGCGACCGACCTTGCCGACGGGTACACACCCGAGCGCGTGGCCGACTATCGCCGAAAGGTGCTCGAGCTGGCCAGGCATGAGGACCTGTACCCCGAGCTCGTGGGGCGCATGGACAGGATCTACGGCAAGGTGCTGATCGGGCTGGGAGAGCCGCTATCGGAGAGCGCGGACGGCTGTTTCTTCCTCATTGGGCCCGAGGACCAGTTTGCATCGCTCGAGAAATACGTGGAGCAGAACGAGACCGGGCAGCCGGTGCACCGCCTCTACCCGCGCGACTTCTGGATGGTCGGCCCGGAAGCTGAATAGACCAGGCGGATCCGGCCCGGGGCCTACAGGCGGTATGACATGCCCAGGGTGACGCCGAAATGCTTCATGGACGAGGCATAGGGAAGGGGCGCGAAACCGGCCCCTATTTCAAGTCTGGGGCTCCGCCCGAAGCCTATCTCGACGCGTTCGTCCAGGCCGAAACCGGACTCATAAGCCAGCCCAACCCTGAGGTCCAGAATCCATACCGAGTCCCAGGCCCCAGTCACCGACAGGCGCGGCTCGCCTGAGGTGAATGCCCCCTGGCGAAAGCCCTGGGTGTAGAGTATGGAGAGATAGGTCCAGCGCGTGCTTTTTTCGAGGCCGAGGCCAAGCACAGGCGCGATGCCGGTGGAGAAGCCGGCGAGGTCCCGCGTCTCATGATAATCATCTATGAGTGAGTCCAGGTCCGAACCGCCGAAGGCCACGTTATCGGCTATGACTCCGTTTATCTCTTCTTTGCAGCCGTCAGTCCACTTGATGCTGGAGACAGCATTGAGTATATATGCACCTATTATTATATGAGAATATGTCCTGTGGGCCAGCCCCAGGTCAATAGAATAACCGCTTCCCCCCTCAGCCATTCTCACGACCATTTCTCCTTCACCCGTCAGGCTCTCCTCCCCCGTATACAGACACCCGCTGGCCCTCACCACACCGCCATAAGCAAGCCCCTTGAGATAATGAACCCTGGCTCCGGCGAAGAATTCCCGGCCACGGAGGTCCAGCGGCATCGAGTAGGCAAGCGATATGTCGGCGACCGCCATGGCCTCACCCGAGGCCCGGTCCATAGAATAGGTGCGACCGATCTGGTTGCCATACAGGGCGAGATCCAGAATGTCCCTGGGCATTGTCGAGTTCTCGCCCGCCCGGCCGCCACCCGCCACATAGAAGCGCCCGTGCAGCGCCGCCCCCATCCCGGCATAGGCCTGCGCCCTGGTGTGGAGCCCGGACTCCGGTACCGAGCCCAGGATCTCCTCTTTGTCGGCCTCTGTGATGAACTTGCCGTTATACAGCGAATAGTCACCCATCGAAAAGGCATTGTTGCCGGCGCTGGCCCCGGCCGAGAGGAAGTCCACGCGGCTCGCGCCACGGAGGCTGTATATGGCGGGATTGACGTCCGGGCCTTCCCGGAACGAGCACCCCATGGGAAACGCCCTTGAGGCCAGCAGCATACCGGCCCCGATGCCCACCAGTATGAGCAGCTTTCTCATCATTCCACCCTCCTCACAAGCCGGACATGGCCCTCCAGCCTGAAATAGTCGTCCGGTCTTGCAGTGACGGGGCCCGCTGTTGAATCCAGAAGGATCTCGAGCCCCACCCACACGGTCTCTCTCAAAAAGACCTGCAGGGCCTCTCTGCTGAGATGCACTTCGAACTCGTTTTCCTGCGCCCCGGCGCCGAACCGGGAATACCCGCCCGCTTTCGCCATGGTGAAAAGCGGTTCGGAATAAGCGCCGGCCGAGTCCGCCCCGAAATACACATTGAACGCACCGTTTATGTCCAGGTCCGTAATAAGCCTGCCGTGGAAGACGGCGTCCTGGGCCGCGTCTTCTATCTCATCGCGGACTTCCTCGGGTATATCCAGGTTGCGGGGCTCGAACTCCAACGTGTCCGCCTCGATCTCGAACACCATCGGGATCGTCATGGTGAGATCTCCCACAAGGGCGTCGGTGCTGTAAACGCGCCCCTGGCCCCAGACCGTGGCGCGCCCCTCTACGGTGATGAGGTCGGGGACAATGGATATGAGGTCGCGGACGTCCTCCCCGTCGTACTCGTACTCGACCTCCGACGGAGAGCCGCTGAGACCGGCGGGTATTATCTCACCCATGAGTACGGCCGTTTCGCTCCCCTCGCCGCTCTCTCCCGTCACTTCAACCTCAAAGTCGCCGCCCACCATGGCCTCGTTTCTTAGGGAAAGAACCAGGGTTGCGCCCGAGATGCTTATGGCACGGCATATCTCGGGAAGGTCGACCTCATGGACCTCTGAAATCTCTACGGGCGTGGGCTTGAGGGTCCCGGTGACCCTGTCGAACACCACATCGCGCATTTCCACGGCCACCCGCAGCGAATCGCTCGAATCGACTTCCACATGATGCGAGGTGCACCGGGTCTCGGCCGCGACCTCGAACGTCACCGTATTGGTGCCGTACCACGGGTCTCCGGGTACGGAGCCGGTGTCGAGGGTATAGCCGGAGACGTCTATCTCGGCCCCGTCGAGAGACAGCGCCGGTATGGTTGCGCTGTACGAGAGGGGTTCACCGCCCGAGGTGAGGTTGGCAGTGCTCACCTCAACCGAGACGCCGACCGCAAGATTGTTGAACACGCTGAGGCATAATGTGCCGCTCTGGATGCCGGCCAGCACCACCCTGGTGGAATCCTCCACCGTTATTGAGCGCTCACCCTCGAATCTCTGCGCCGGCAGAGTCGCCAGCGCGCGGCTGATTGTTACGGGGCCGGGGGCGACATTTATGCCGATCTCGTCGATTGGCGAGAAATCCACCCCGCCGTCGCTCCCGGGAGAGCCTCCGCTCATCGATACCATGATGGTGTTGGCGATTGTCAGCCCGGCGAGATCGACCTCGGCTTGACGGCTGCCGCCGGCCGGAATGGGCTCGTCGAACACCACCGAGTCCCAGACGCCGCCATACCAGCTGACTCTCAGCACGAACGGGCAGCCCCGCGAGGGATCGCCAAGCGGCACCTCAAGGCCGTTCTCCACGGTCATCTCGACAACCCCGGCCTCCACTTCCGCCCAGGCGAACTCATCGCCGAGGCTCACGGCTCTTGATGGAATCGGACCGCCAACCCCCGGGAAACAGAAGGGCGGCACCTCGAGATGGCCCGAAAACGACGCCGCCTCGCTCCATACCTCCGCGATGGTGAAGCAGGTGGCCGCCGGGTCGATTGCCGCCACCCGGAATGTCCCTATGGCGGTGCCGAACTCGCCCACATAAGGATTGAAATCAAACCGCCCGGCCAGGTCCAACCCGGCCAGGGCCTCCGTGATCTGGATATACATGCTGTCGTTAAGTACCTTGATGGCCTCCTCGTCATCGGCAAGGTCCTCAAAGGTATAGTCCTCGGTGAGCACCGGCAGATTGAGCTGGACGTCCCAGGAAGGCATTTCAAATGGATCGAGCGAACATCTGAGCAGAACCAGGCAGGCCAGAGACAGGTATAGATACAAGAAAGCCAGCTTTCGCATGGCCGTCGTCCCCTCCAGCTAGCAGCCAGCCGGCTTTCCCGCTACTTCACTTATATTATCGCCCGCCCGGGGCGGGCCTTTAAGCTTTATTCCTCCTTGACGACCCTGGCGACGTCCACAACCTGATCGCCGTCGCGCAGGTTTATGATCCTGACGCCCTGGGTGGCGCGCCCTATGACGGATATGCCGCCTATGGGCACCCTGATGATGGTTCCGTGCTGGGATATGACCATAAGCTCGTCTTCGTCCACAACTTCCTTTATGGCAACGACTTTGCCTGTTTTCTCGGTGCAGCGCATGGTGATGATGCCCTTGCCCCCCCGCTTGGTCACGCGGTAATCCGAGATCGGGGAACGCTTGCCGTATCCCTTCTCGCTAACCACGAGCAGGGTCCCCTCGCGCATCACGACCACCATGCCGATCAAGCAATCATCGGCCTCGAGGGTGACGCCCCGCACGCCCCTCGCGGAACGGCCCATGCCTCTCACGTCCTTCTCGTGGAATCTCACTGCCTTGCCCGCGCGCTTCGCGAGTATGATGTCATTGGTGCCGTCGGTGAGCTTGGCGTCTATGAGCTGGTCCCCGTCATCGAGGCTGATGGCGATGATGCCGCCCTTCCTGGGATGCGAGAATGCCGTGAGCGCGGTCTTCTTGACGACGCCCCGCTCAGTGGCCATCATGAGATACTTGCCCTCGGGGAAACCTTTTGTGGCGACAAAAGCCGTGACGCGTTCCTCCGACCCCAGCTTGAGAAGGTTGACGATGGCCTTGCCCTTGGAATAGCGGCCGGCCTCGGGCAGCTCGTGCACCTTGATCCAGTGGCAGCGCCCCTGGCTCGTGAAGAAGAGGATGTAGTCATGGGTCGATGCCACGAACAGGTGCTCCACAAAGTCCTCGTCCTTGGTCTCCATGCCCCGGACGCCCTTGCCGCCCCGCCTCTGCCTCCGGTAAAGAGCTGTGTGCGTGCGCTTTATATAGCCGCGATGCGAGATGGAGATCACCATGTCCTCTTCCGCGATGAGGTCCTCGACCTCCAGCTCGGCCACGGCGTCCATGATGTCGGTGCGCCGCTCGTCGCCGTACTTTTTCCTGATCTCGCCGAGCTCGCTCTTGATTATGTTCATCTGCCTCGCGCGGCTCGCCAGTATCCCCTTGAGGTTCTCTATCCTCTTTATGACCTCGAGGTACTCGTCCTCTATCTTCTTCCGCTCCAGACCGGTGAGCCTCTGCAGCCGCATCTCCAGTATCGCGGTCGCCTGTATCTCGGAGAGTTTGAATTTTCTCATCAGGGCGTCCTTGGCCGCTTCGACGGTGGGCGACTTCTTGATGAGCGTGATGATGGCGTCGATATTGTCGAGGGCTATCTTGAAGCCCTCGAGGATATGGGCGCGGCGTTCGGCGGTATCGAGGTCGAAGCGCGTCCGCCTCAGGACCACCTCATGCCGGAACTTGACGTATTCCTCGAGGAGGCCCTTAAGCGTGAGCACCCTTGGGCGCCCGTCGACCAGGGCCAGCATGATCACCCCGAAAGTCGTCTGCATGGGGGTGTGCTTGTAAAGCTGGTTGAGTATAACCCTAGACTGCGCGTCGCGCTTGAGCTCGATCAGTATGCGCATGCCGTCGCGGTCCGATTCGTCGCGCAGATCCGCGATGCCTTCGATCTTGCCGTCGCGGACCATGTCGGCTATCCGTTCTATGAGCGCGGACTTGTTCACCTGGTAAGGTATTTCGCTGATGATGATGCGCTCTTTTCCAGTCTTGGTCGTCTCAAGAATGCAATTCGCCCGCACCGTCAGCAGCCCGCGTCCGCTCGTGTAGGCGTCCACGATCCCCTGCCTGCCGTATATGATGCCCCCGGACGGGAAGTCGGGACCCTTGATATGCTCGTGCAACTCCTCATCTGTTATGTCGGGATTGTCGATGAGAGCGACGATACCGTCCACGACTTCGCCGAGGTTATGCGGGGGGATGTTTGTGGCCATGCCGACCGCGATGCCCGATGAACCGTTGCATATGAGGTTCGGGAACTTGCCCGGCAGCACGACGGGCATCTCGCGCGTCTCATCGTAATTGGGCGTAAAGTCAACCGTGTTCTTCTCGAGATCCGCCAGGAGCTCCATCGCGGGCCCGGCCATCCTGGCCTCGGTGTACCTCATGGCCGCGGGCGGATCGCCGTCTACCGAACCGAAGTTGCCCTGGCCCTGCACCAGGGGGTAACGCATGTTGAAATCCTGCGCCATCCGGACGAGCGTGGGATAGACAACCTGCTCGCCGTGGGGATGGTAGTTACCGGACGTGTCTCCCGCGATCTTCGCGCACTTCCTGGGCTGCGCCCCCGGGCTCAGCCTGAGATCGTTCATGGCGACGAGAATGCGCCGCTGCGAGGGCTTGAGTCCGTCCCGCGCGTCCGGCAGAGCGCGCGATACAATGACGCTCATGGAGTAGTCTATGTAGGAGCTTTTCATCTCATCTTCTACATAGACAGGTATGATTCTCTCTCTGCCAACGGCCATTGTGATTACCTCTGAACTCTAAGAATGTCAGTATTTCCGGCCCCGAACCGCTCCCGGATTCAAGGGTCTCGTAGGCTAAAATTGTCTCATAAAGAGTAAGCCAGAACCCCTTTGGTGTCAACATATAAGGGGTCCCGAATTGACTTTGGTCGGGGCGGTTTTTTATACTCTACGCGGAGGATATATGGCCTACAAAGATTATTACAAGATACTCGGCGTCACGGAGGGGGCCACCTCAGATGAGATCAAGAGGGCCTACCGCAAGCTCGCCAAGCAGTACCACCCGGACGCCAACCCCGGGGACCAGACGGCTGCCGAGAAGTTCAAGGAGATAAACGAGGCGAACGAAGTCCTGAGCGATAACAAGAAGCGCAAGCAGTATGACGACATGAAACGCTTCGCCGGCACCGGTTACCAGGGCTTCGGGGGCGCCGGCGGTGCCGGCGGGCCCCAGGGCTTCAACATAAACGACATCTTCCGCCAGTTCGGAGGCGGCGGCCAGGGCGGCGCCACCTTCACAGCCGGCGACATGGGGGACCTGGGCGGGCTCGGCGACATATTCTCCAACATATTCGACCGGGGCGGCAGATTCCGCCGGCAGCGCTACGGGCCGCAGAGGGGCCAGGACCTCCTCGCCGAAGTCGAGGTGCCCTTCGAGACCGCGACCAAGGGCGGCAGCACGGTTATAAGCGTCACCAAGAGCGAGAACTGTGAGCGCTGCGGGGGCACGGGGGCCGAACCCGGCTCCAGTGTGACCAAGTGCCCCCAGTGCGGAGGAAGCGGCATGATCGCGCAGTCACAGGGCGGATTCGCTGTGAGCCGGCCCTGCCCCCGGTGTTACGGCCGCGGCGAGGTGGTCTCGCAGCCATGCGCGAGCTGCGCAGGCACCGGGCAGGCCCAGCGCACCCGCCGGCTCTCGGTCAAGATACCACCGGGCATAGAGGACGGCGGCAAAATCCGCCTGAGGGGACAGGGAGAGGCGGGAACCGCGGGCGGGCCGCCCGGGGACCTCATCATAAGAATCAGGGTCCGCGGCGACAGGTTCTTCAAGCGCAAGGGGCTCAATGTCTACTGCGACGTCAAGATCAACCTGACGCAGGCCGTGCTCGGCACCAAGATAAAGGTGCGGACGCTCAACGACAAACACGCGATACTCAAGATACCCCCCGGCACACAGCCGGGAACCACTTTCAAGCTGAAGGGGATGGGGGTCAAACAGGACGGCAAACAGGGAGACCAGTTCGTCACGGTCAACGTGGCCATTCCCACAGATCTCACGCCCGAAGACAAAAAGCTCTTCGAAGAGCTGGATGAAAACCGCAGAGCGAGGTCTTAACCCCGCCCTTAAGGATTACTTCATGGGCATGCCCCCGGGAGCTCCCGGCCAGTCGCCCTTCACCCTGGTATAGCCTTCGGGGATCTCGAACATTTCGTCGCTGTGTGACCGCTCCTCGAGCGAGATAACCTCGCGGGTTATAACCATGAAATGGGCGTCGCCCTCTTCCCCCTCTTCCCCTTCGGCTTCCTTGCCCATGCCCTTCATGTACTCCTTCATCATCTTCATGGCGTTCTTCATCTCTTCGGCTTCCTCGCCGTCCCCCGAACCGACGTTGTCAACCGTGAGCTCCATGCCCAGGGGCACGCCCTCCACCTCATTGAACTTCTCCCACAGGGCCTTCATCCCTGAACCGAAGCCGTTGCTCTCCTGAACGTCCATTTGGCTCATCATGCCTTCCCACAGGTTCATGAGCTGCTTGAGCTTCTTGTCTTCCTTCGCCGACCAGAAGAGCGCATCGATGTCCATTGTCATTATGCCGTTCTCGGTCTCAATGTCGGCAACCGCCTCTACGAGAATGCCCTCGCATTTGTAGCCGGCTATCGTCTTGGTGTCGCCGGTCTTGGTGAGCTTGATGTCGCGTACATTCATGCTGCTTTCGACA
>JASFEA010000124.1:0-9426 GCA_050125095.1 bacterium | reverse complement strand
CCGCAGCTGCCGAGACCCTCGACGCCCGCTCTCTTCGTCTTGAAGAGATGGAAACGGAAGTCTATGACTACTTCCACATGAATACCACGTCCGTCCTTCCCGACAGCCCTTCCGGGCGCGGGGACATCCGCTTCGCCGAGGGCAATTTCCTCATATGCCTGAGGAACGTGAACCAGATCGCGGTTCTCCACAGGGATAACAAGGAGATACTGTGGGCCTGGGGGGAGGGGGAACTCGAGCTTCCCCATCATCCGACCATGCTCGAGAACGGCAACATTCTCATATTCGATAACGGGGCGGTGCGCAAGTACTCGAGAGTGATAGAACTCAACCCGGTCACCGAGGAAATCGAGTGGGAGTACACGGGAGACCCTCCGGAGACCTTTTACTCCTCCACGAGGGGCTCGGCGCAGCGCTTCCCCAACGGCAACACGCTCATATGCGAGAGCAATGAAGGCCGGGTGTTCGAAGTCACTCCCGAAAAGGAAATAGTATGGGAGTGGTACAACCCGCATCTTGTCGAGGGGCATCGCGTGCAGCTCTATAGATTGCTCCGCTATCCCGTCGAGATGATGGATCCCCTGCTGAATCCCTGACGCGCCCGTCGGGTGCTAGGCTTCCGGGTTTGCTATCTTGCCGATGAAGAGTATCGTTCCCGAGTGTTTCTCGCGCAAAGCGAATATGAACGGCCGGTCGACGCGCATGGTGAAGGAACCCGTTTCGGTCTCTGTCATCTCGACCACCGTGGCGGCCGCCGCCTCGGTGCCCTCCTCGTCGACCTTGACATAGGTCTTGTGTATGACCCTGCTTATCCAGAGCTCGCCCTCATCGCGCATGCCCGTGAAGTCGGCCTCTGAAGCACTGAAGGCTATCCCCATGCCGAGGGCCGTAAGGACATCGTTCATGAGAATGTCGTACTCGATTTCGAACCTGGGCAGGTATATCCTGCCGTCTTCCTCGTCAAGGCTGTCCATCCACGCCGACCAGTTCTCGACGGTGCACTCGCCTATGAGCGAATCGATGTCGGCCCGGGGCGCGGGCAGCAAAACGGTCATGCTGTAATAGCCGCCGCCGTACGGCAGGTCGATGGCCTGGAAAGCGGGGTTCGAATAGTACATGTATTCGCATTCTTCCTCATCGCCCGGCTGCTGCATGAGTTCGCATGTGACGCTTGAACCGCCGGACAGGTAAAACGGCGCCGCGGATGTCAGCGCCGGGTCGAACTCGTATGTCCAGTTTGCGAGGAAGTAGATGGCGTTGATGAGATACATGACGACATCGCCAGCTATTGGGGGTTCCAGTATTTCGGTGATCTTGCCGTTGGTTTTCTCCTCCACCCAGCCGTTTATGGTGTCGGCCGCGTCTTCCCGGCTGAAATCGAGTCCGTAAACGACGGCGTCGAAGTAAGTCCGGCACGTGTCGTAGAATTCCTGCTTGAAGACCTTGCCCTCGCGGTACCAAATCGAGTTGGCGATGTTGAACACGCTCTCGGGATCGAGGCCGGACAAGAGGTCAATGAGACTCCTGTAGGAGGAGTTCATCTCATGCATGCCGAATCCCGAGAACTCCATGGTGTTCATCATTGCCTCGAGCGTGGTCCCGGCGGCCCCGTTGGCCGTCATGCCCAGAGCCATGGATACGCTTAAGGGGGATATGAAGATATTGTCGTCGCTCTTTCCTGCGGCGGCTATCTCGCGGAAAAGCTTCAGCCCGAAAGCGTTATCCGAGTCAACCACCTGCTGTTCGGCTTCGGTGAGCAGGCGCGGCGGACTGACCTCCGGCGCCGTGGATTGATCGCCACAGCAGATGAAGACAACCGCCGGTAATATGAGGATTGCCGTGATAATACGTGCAGTCATGGAGCACCTCCGCTTCTAGACCCTATGGCATGATACCATACTCCCCGGCCCCTGGCAGCAATAAACCGGGGTCGGGCCTGAAAGGTTGGTGGAGAGAAGAACCAACCGAGTCGGAGAACTTACTTGTCAAGCTCCGACCCCGGACCGCAGTTCCAAAGGCACTATACCCAACTCTTCTTTGCGTGCTAACCCCCAAACGGGGATGGGGTTTACAGGCGCCCGTCACGCGCCATATGCCATTGAATCCGCCGCCCTGTTGAGATAAACTCGCCTGCGTAAACACCCCTATATAAGGAGACCAAAATGAGGTTCTGTGGCGCTGTGCTTTTCACCTTATGCGTTCTCATGGCCTTCGCCGCTCTGGGCGGTTCGGTGGAGGGCTACTACCGCTATCCCGCCATACACGACGACTTCATCATCTTCACCTCGGAGGGCGACCTCTACAGGGTCGGCATAGACGGCGGAACGGCCAGGCGGCTCACGACGCACCCGGACATCGAGTACCGGGCCGCGATTTCGCCGGACGGCAAAACCGTGGCCTTCTCGGCGCATTACGAGGGTCCGAGGGAGGTATATACCATGCCCGTCGAGGGCGGGCTTCCCACGCGGCGCACCTTTACGGGTGAATATGAGCATGTAACGGGCTGGACGCCCGACGGCAAGGTCATTTACACGACGCGCCACTTCTCGACGCTTCCCGAGTGGCAGCTGGCCACCATAGACCTGGAACGCGGCGAGCACGAGGTCATACCGCTCGCCCAGGCCAATGACGGATGTTTCACTCCCGACGGCCGGATGCTCTATTTCACGCGGCTTCCGTTCCCGGGGAGTCACGCCAAGCGTTACACAGGCGGGGCCGTGCAGCAGATCTGGAGATTCAGTCCCGGCGAGGGCGAGGCCGAGCCCATGACCTCGGGCTACCCGGGCACGAGCAAGGCGCCCATGTGGTGGGACGGACGGGTCTACTTCGCCAGCGACCGGGACGGCACCATGAACATATGGTCCATGGATGAGTCCGGAGGCGACCTCCGGCGGCACACGCATCATTCCGGGTGGGATGTCAAGACACCCGCCCTTCACGCCGGGAGAATAGTGTACCAGGTGGGGGCCGACCTTAACGTGTACGATATCGCCTCCGACACGGACAGGACCGTTCCCATAAAGCTCGTTTCCGATTTCGACCAGGTCCGCGAGAGATGGGTCACCGATCCCATGGAGTATCTGACGTCGGCACACGTTTCCCCCGGTGGAGACCGGATCGCGCTGGTATCGAGGGGGCGCGTCTTCGTCGCCCCCGTCAAACAGGGCAGATTCGTGGAGGCGACGCGCAAACATGGCGTGCGCTACAGGGACGCCCGCTTTATGCCCGACGGCGACAACCTGCTTTTCCTTTCGGATGAGACGGGCGAGTATGAATTCTGGACGGCGGGCGCCGACGGCCTGGGCGAGCCCGACAGGATAACAAACGACGCGAAGGTCTACAGGTTCGAAGGCATACCTTCACCCGACGGCAAGTACATTGCTTACACCGACAAGAACCACGATCTCTGGGTGCGCAATGTCTCCGGGAGCAGGGTGCTCAAGGTCGCATCTTCCATGGAAGGCAATATCTGGGACCTTACATGGTCGCCCGACAGCCGGTGGCTGGCTTTCGTCGAGGATCCGGAGAACTGGAATTCCCAGATCCGCGTGTATAGCCTGGACGATTCGGGCATCACCGACTTGACCACCGACCGCGCCCAGAGCTACAGCCCGGCGTGGAGCCCGGACGGCAAGTGGATCTACTTCCTTTCCGACAGGCACTTCGAGTCGGTGACCAGGAGCGTCTGGGGCACGAGGCAGCCGGAGCCGTTTCTCGACAAGGAAACCAAGATATACATGATCTCGCTCAGAGAGGGCGGGCGGTCTCCCTTCCGCCCCGATGATGAGATGATGGCTGCCGGCGGTGAGGAGAACGGCGACGGGGAGAAGGACGGCAATGGCGGGGCCAAAAATGGCGAAGACGGGGGTGACGGCGGAGAAATCCGGGTCGAGATAGACTTCGCGGGGATTCAGACGCGGCTCATGGAAGTGCCCGTCCCCCCGGGGAATTACTCCGGCCTGTCGGTGACGAATAAGCATCTCTACTGGTTGGAGCGAGGCATGTCCCCAGGCCCCGAGGGGCATCTCAAGGCGGTTGAGATCAAGAATGAAGACATCGAAGTCAAGACCGTGCTTGAAGACATAAGGCAGTATGAGCTCTCGGCGGACCTCGAGAAGGTCATGGTGCGCAAGGGCGACGGCTTCTACGTCTTCGACGCCTCGGGCGGAGCCCCCGGCGATCTGGGCAAGACCATGGTCGGCCTCTCGGGCTGGGAATTCCCTGTGGATCCGCGCGAGGAGTGGCGCGCGATGCTCGTGGACGCCTGGCGGATGGAGAGGGACTTCTTCTACGACCGCAACCTGCACAACGTCGACTGGGAGAGACAGCTCGAGAGACATCTGCCTCTCGTCGAGCGAGTCAATGACCGCAATGAGCTCAACGACCTCATAGCGCATATGATTAGTGAGCTCTCGGCGCTGCACATGTTCGTCTGGGGCGGCGATATCCGGGAGGGCGATGAAGACATATCCCCGGCCTCGCTCGGCGCTCTCCTGAGCCGCGACGATGACGCCGGCGGCTATCGCATCGAGCATATCTACAGGGCAGACCCGGACTATCCGGACGGGCTGTCGCCCCTGGCCCGCCCGGACCTGGGCATCTCCGAGGGAGACATAATCGTCTCCATAAACGGCGTGGAGGCGCTTTCCGCCACGCACCCCGGCGTCCTCCTGAAGAACAGGGCGGGGGAGCAGGTGCTTATTAAGATCAGGCCGGAAGGCTCGGGGAGCGCGAGAAGCGTAATAGTGGAACCCATTACGCCGGCAGGCGCCCGCAGTCTGCGCTACGACGACTGGGAATACAGCCGGAGACTCATGGTGGAAGACCTGGGCGGGGGCGACATCGGCTATGTTCACCTCCGCGCCATGGGCGGGGCCAACTATACCGAATGGGTGAAGAACTTCTACCCGGTATTCAAGCGCAAGGGCCTCATAGTGGACGTTCGGCACAACTCGGGCGGCAACATCGACTCCTGGATCCTTGAGAAGCTCATGCGCCGGGCCTGGTTCTACTGGGCGCCCCGCCTGGGCAATCCCTACTGGAACATGCAATACGCCTTCCGCGGCCATATGGTCGTGATATGCAATGAGTTCACCTTCTCGGACGGCGAGGCCTTCGCCGAGGGATTCAGGCGGCTGGGCCTGGGCGCGGTTGTGGGGATGCGCACGGAGGGCGGCGAGATATGGTGGTCGGGCAACACGTATCTTGCCGACCGCGGAATCGCGACGGCGGCCCAGTCGGGAGTCTACGGGCCCGAGGGCGAGTGGCTGATAGAAGGCCACGGGGTCGAACCCGACATGGTGGTGGACAATCTCCCGCACCGCACGTTCATGGGAGAAGACGCGCAGATTGAGGCGGCCGTGTCCCATCTCCTTAAGCTGATAGAGAGCGACCCCAGGGACATACCGCCGGTGCCGCCGTACCCGGATAAATCGTTCGATTATGAATAGACGCCGGGAAGTCAGTACCATCCTCTGCCGGTATTGACCTTCGGGCCGCCCGTCGCTATACTCTCGTGAGGGCATACCGGCAAGAGAAAGGGACTCCGGATGGAAGAATATGTGAAGGTCCAGACGCTCAGTAACGCAATAGAGGCGGGTCTCATGGATTCGGTTCTGAATGAGCGCGGGATCCCGCATCTCATTCTATCATTCCACGACTCGGCCTATGACGGCCTGTTCCAGGCGCAGAAGGGCTGGGGTGTCATTAAAGCTCCTAAGGAGTTCGAGGACGAGATCAAGACGATCTACAGGGACATCTCGTCCGGTGAATACGAGCCGCCGACAGACGGCGACTAGGGCCTGACACCCAGGCTGTTGGGGCAGACGCTCCGGCAGACATTGCACCTCTTGATTACGAAGCCCCGCTCATTAACGAAGCACGAGATCTCTCTGCATTCCTTCTGATTGACCGTTGTGCCGTCCAGCGCCCTCCTGGGGCATGCGTCGATGCAGAGGTTGCAGCCCGGCGGGCATGGGTCGAAGTCCTGCACCGGGTCCCCGTCGAAGGCGGTGTCCACGAGCACGGCGCCGAGCTGGATCATGCTGCCGAGGTCGCGATTGACAAGCAGCGTGTTCCTGCCGAGTGCCCCCAACCCCGCAAGATGGCCCGCATGTCTCATCGACAGGATGGCGCGGCCGTACTGGTTGTCGGGTTCCCAGTACTCATAGGGATCGTCCGACGGAATGGCGACCGCTCCCAAGCCCGCCTCATCCAGCCGGAGACTGAGTTCAAGGGCCAGCCTGTCGCATTCCTCTGCCATGAGATTATTGACGCGCGTGTAGGGAACCGGGTTGTCCGCGAAGAGCACCCGGGAGGGCAGCCTGCGCGCAAATACTATCACGGATTTGCAGTCCCTGTAGATGTCGGTCGGGCGGAATCCCTCGGGGGCGCCGGCGAAGCGCTCCGCGGGCGCTATGCCGCAGAGATCGGCCCCGAGCCGGGCCGCGATGGCCTTGATTTCCTTATTATCCGTCATCTGGCTGTCTCCAGGGGAATGTCTTATTGAACCCGTTTGGGGCCTGGTGTATCTTAATTAGTGTGGAGGTTGGACATTTGAGATTCAAGCGTTTAATGCACAGGGGGCTTGTGGGACGGGCTGCTCTCTATCTGGCTGTTGCAATCCTCAGCCTGTCTCTCTGCCATGTCTCCCGGGCCGATGTGCGGGAGGATGCCATGCGGCGCATCGCGGAAGGCGTGTCCTATTACGAGAGGGGCGACAGGAGGAACGCCCTTGCCGCCTTCGGCGCGGCTATAGGCCTGGATCCCGCCAATCCGCTGTCCTACTACAACATAGGGATCATCAATTATGAGGACGGCGTATACAGGGACGCGATAGAGGACTTCGGCATGGCGGTAAGCGTGTCGCCCCCGGACTTCACGGATCCCATGGTGAATTACGGTGCCGCGAGCGCCGCCCTCAAGGGCCTTGAAATGGCCATCATAAGCTATTCGAACGCCATAAAGGTCGATCCCGGGGACTCGGACGCCTATTACAACAGGGGACTTTCATACCAGAGACTGAGGGACCTGGATCGTGCGATGGCCACCATGGTGGTCAATCCGGTGGACGCTTCCCGGTTCGATTTCAGCCTGGTCGCCAACAGCCGGGAGGCCCAGCTCTCGAAAGCGATCGAGAGCTTCACAAGGGCCATCGAGATAGATCCCAGGGACGCCGGGGCCTACAGGAACCGCGGCCTCGCCTATGCCGAGGGAGAGGACTATGGTTCCGCATTCCGGGATTATGACAGGGCCATAGCCCTGGATAATGGAGAGCCGCTTGCGTACTTCTTCAGGGGCACGGCGCACGGGAGGCGCCAGGATTTCAACCGCGCTCTCATTGACTTCGACAGGGCCATTCAGATAAACCCGACCTTTGTCGAGGCCTTCATTGGCAGGGGGGCGATTCTGACCATACTGGACGATCTTGAGGGCGCCCTTGAAGACTTCGACCGGGCGATCACGCTCGACCCCAGGAGCTACGACGCCCATAACCTGCGTGGCGTGGTGCACTACAGGCTCGGCGACACGCGGGACGCGATGTATGACTTCCAGCGAGCGATAGACATAGACCAGACGCGGCCGGAGGCTTACGAGAACAGGGGAATGGCCTTCAGCGGTATCGAAGACCCCGTGCAGGCCCAGGAGGACTGCGACGAAGCAGCGAGGCTTGCGCCCGGTTACGCCGAGCCGCGCATGGCCAGAGTGGAAGCGTGCGAGCGCTCGTCGAGCCCCCGCTGGACGGCTATGACTTACCGGAACTTCATCCGTTATGCCAGCCCTGAGACCGGCCTCCAGATTAGGCTCTCGTCCGAGCGCCTGAAACCGGCGCGCAGGGACTTCTAGCGCCTGCCGGATTTCCCGGTTACCGGACCGCACCGGGAGGCATCTAACTATTATGGGTTGAGAGCGGCAACGTGGAGATTGACCCCCGGGCGTGGCTGAGTTAGAGTGATTTGTGAAGGATCCCCTTTGCGGTCAATTCCCGGCGGCTTCGATTCGGTCTCCCGGGGCAGTGCAAATCCACTTGAGGTGATATCGAATGAGCTCGGAGAACTCAGGGTGTTGGCGGGTGATCTCAGGAGAGGTCGTCGTGGACGCGGTCCCCGATGAGGTATGGAAAGCGTGGACTACCGAAGAGGGAATCAAGTCCTTTTTTGCGCCGGGCTGCAATGTCGAACTCAAGGTCGGAGGACTCTATGAGATCTTCTTCGCGCCCGGTAATCCGCCGGGGGAGCGGGGGGCGGACGGCATGGGACTGCTGGCGCTGGAGCCCGGCAGGATGCTCTCATTTACCTGGAACGCTCCGCTTCATATGCCTAACGTCCGCAGGCAGCAGACGCATGTAGTCATAAGGCTCGAGGAGGAGGGGGGTGGTCGGACAAGAGTCACGCTCCGGCACGACGGATGGGGCGAGGGCGATGAATGGGACATGGCGTTTGAGTATTTCGACAAGGCGTGGAACGATGTTGTTCTTCCGCGCTTGAGATACAGGTTCTCGGTGGGTCCTGTCGATTGGGCCGACCCGCCGGAGGTCATGGAAAACAGTGACTGAACATGTGGGCTCGCAAGGGGCTTCACGAAAGGAGGATTCCAGCAATGGGAAAAGCGGAAGACGGGCTGAGAGAGGCTTTTGCCGGTGAATCACAGGCAAACAGGAGATATCTCGCCTATGCCAGGAAGGCGGATGAGGAAGGTTACGCGCAGGTGGCCAGGATGTTCAGGGCGGCTGCGGCGGCCGAGACGGTGCACGCCCACAGCCACCTGAGGGCTCTGGGGGCCGTGGGAACTACCGAACAGAATCTCAAGGACGCCGTTGATGGAGAGACGCATGAGTTCAAGAATATGTACCCGGCCATGATCGAGGACGCCAAGGCCGAGGGCAACGCCGACGCCCAGAGGAGCTTCCACTACGCCAATGAGGTGGAGAAGATACATGCGGAGCTCTATCAGGGCCTCCTGGACAATCTCGGCAAGCAACAGAAGGAATTCTCGTACTACGTATGCCCTGTTTGCGGATTCACCGCGGAGGAGCATGCGCCGGACAAGTGCCCCATATGCGCGACGCCCGGGGACAAGTTCGAGGAGATCGAATAGAAAAGCGCCCGGAGACGACGGGAGAAAACCATAAGGGGCGGAGTTTCGGCTCCGCCCCTTGTTCGCCCGGCGCCGGCTCAGTCAGCGCCCTTCTTATATAGAAGCTCCGCGGAGGCTGGCGGGTGGGCTGACCCGCTCATTACCTCCACAGAGCCTTTATCTGCCCCCATGTCGTGGGCTCGACCGCGCTCCCCGTCTCGAGAGTGAAAGTGACGTTGTCAAGCCTGTGCCTTCCGCCGCTCACGAGCTCGAGCCTCACTATATAAGTTCCCGCGGGCAGGTTCTCAAAGCCGCTCCCGGCGACTCTCGAATAGAACGCGCCCCGTCAGC
>JASFEA010000123.1:0-9448 GCA_050125095.1 bacterium | reverse complement strand
CGGCCTCGAGCTTTCTTCCCCTCAACGCGCTCCTCGGAGAGGAGTCCGAGCCGGCTCTGAAACCGGTCGTCTGGGAAGTGGAGGGAGACCCGGCGGCAGCCGTCAACAAGGTATTCTCATCGGCCGGCGGTCTCGAGAAGCTCATCGGGGCCGATGTTGAGGGCGCGACCGTGCTCCTCAAACCCAATCTGTGCTTGCCTCATCCTCCGGCGTCGGCGACTACGACGTCGCCCGAGCTGATTGACGCTCTCTGCTCTTACCTTGTGGAACGTAAAGTCAAGAGAGTCATAGTGACCGACCACACGCTGCAGCAGGCCGAGAGATTCAAGGACAACGCCCTGGTCGGAGTTGCGGAGAAGTACAAGGAGGCGAAGCTGGTTATCGCAAATGAGCAGCGCCATTTCGAGCCCGTGGAGGTCGGCGGCAAGGTGCTCAAGAAGACGGAGATCATGAAGACTCTGGAACGCGCAGACCTGGTGATCAACGTGGCTACAGCCAAGAACCACTCGGCCACACAGGTCAGCCTTGCCATCAAGAACCTCATGGGAGTCATATGGGACCGGTCCGCGTTCCATGTGAAGATGGACCTTCACCAGGCCATCGGCGACCTGGCGCGGGCCGTCAGGCCGGGACTGAACATCATAGACGCGAGCCGGGTTCTCCTGACCGGCGGCCCGACGGGCCCGGGTTCTGTCATCAAGGAGAATCGCATTTTCGCAAGCACCGACATTCTGGCGCTGGATTCGATTGTGGCGGCCCGTTACGCATTCGGCGGCAAGACGCTGACGGCGAGGGAAGTAAGACATCTCAGGGCCGCATATGACAACGGCGTCGGAGAGATTGATATAGAGAAGATCGATTTACGCAAAGCGGAGGTCTAACCAGGCTAATCATGGTCTGAACCGGGAGCCGCGATAACTCTCTTAAACGATCCCCCAGACACCGGCATGCTCATAGAATATATCGAGAAGACAGCGCCAGCCGAAGTCCACAGCAGGGGCTGCGTGAAATTCCTCCTTCTTAAATGCCTTATTTCGATTCCACTGATCGCGCTTTTTATAGCCGCACTGCCCGGGCCGGCCTCGGCTGAACTCCGCAGGCTTAATATCAACCATGAGTACCCGGTCCTGGAAGCCGAAAACCGGGTCTGGATCGGTATGCCCGGCGGGCTCTACCAGTACAATTCCGAAGACGACACTTACAAGCGATTCACGCTTCCGGTTGAGAGCCGGGTCCCCGAGGTGCGCGACCTGTATTACAGCGACGAGTGGCTCTGGTGCGTCCTGGACAGCGGGCTCGCGGCTCTGCACGTCCGCCTCAGTGAATGGCTGTACTTCGACGTTGCGGAGGGACTGCCGTCGGGCACGGTGCGCGGCCTGGATTTCCTGGGGGACTATGTCTATATAGCAACGGACAACGGCATGGCGAGGTACGATCTCTTCATAGAGGAATGGGAAGTATACGATCAATCCCTGGGTGTGCCTGACATGTCGGGCAGGGACGTGATCGGCATCGAAGAGAACTTGTGGCTGCTCACCGACCATCTCTTCTCCGAATACGACCCCGAGTTCGAGAAGTGGAGACACTACTCCATGTCAGACGACACCACCGCCTCGCTGACGCGGGGTTTCGTTCTGGGAAACGAACTCTGGCTGTTAAGCGACCGGGGTCTCACACGCTTCAACACCGGCCTGCAGACTCAGCGGTCCTTCACTCACGCCTTCCTTCTTCCCGATAACCTGCTGGAGATAGTGATAGAGGACAACTCCATCTGGGCCGTCACCCGGCTGGGCCTGTTTCAATATGGCCAGGTGTCCGGGGTGTGGCGCGAGTTCGCCGGCAACTCCTATCTGGAGGGGTCGAACATGACCGGGGGATACGTGAGCCGCACCGAGGTCTGGGTGCTCACAGACGAGACCGTCCTCGTATATGACCGCGACGAGAAGACCTGGGAGATACTCGATTATGCCTCGGGTCTGTCCACTTCCAGTTTCGCATCGGCGTATGTCAGGGGAGGTCTTGCCCTGCTCATTAATCCGGACGGTATCGACTACCGCCGGAGCGAGGGGGATCTCTGGCGCAAATACGCCATAGAGGCCCAGACCGGTTCCGGTATCTCCGGCCGCAATATCTTCAAGAACCTGTTCGACAATGAGGAGGGCGGCTACATTCAGCTCGGCAGGTACAGGTGGTCGTGGGAAGGCACCAATATGACCTTTGTCTATAACTACGAACAGCGCTATGACGATCAGGGTGCAGGGCTCGGCGCCGTCACCAAGTCGGGGGAGCGCCTGGACATCAAGAGCCAGCTCGAACTGGGCGGGGGGCGCAGCATAAGCGGTTTCTATAATAACATCGATTACACCGAAACCATGTATGCCGTCCGCTACCGCAGCAGGGCCGAGGAATTCCTGCGGGAGGTCAACTGGGGGGATTTCAGGCGCGAGTCGGGCGGCCTCCCGTTCACCGAATCGGCGAGCGTCTTCGGCGGCAACATCTGGCTCCAGGCCGGCTCCAAGACTCCCAGGTTCAAGCGGAGCCTGCTGACGGTAAAGGGACAGACAGGGGAGAGGCGCTCACAGCGGACTTATGAGCACTATGCCGGCGCGACCAGGGGGACTTCGGTTTACGTCAAGGACACCGGCTACCTGCAGAACCAGTTCTTCGCGGTTCCGGGATTCGAGTCGTTCGTATACGCAAGCGCGGTGGAAGTATTTATCGACGACCTCATCCCTGGAAACAACGATCCCAACACGCTTGAGGGCGCGGAGATCGCCGGAGTCGTGGGAGACTACGACGCGGCCAAAGCGCCGGCCGACTACTACCTGTATGAGAGGGGTGGTGTGCTGCGGTTCATGCAGTACATCCACCCGGCATGGACGGTTGTGGCGCGGGTGAGGTCCGGAGAGGCGGTCGAGGAAGTGTTGCTCCAGTACGGCGGAAATATAACCACGGCCCGCAAGAACTTCTATTACCTGAACGCCCGGGAGATCATCGCGTATTCGCTTGACCTCAATATACTTGACGATTCCGCTCAGGAGGTCCCCTTGAGCGACTTCGGCATCGACGCCAATGGCGACGGGATAGTGGACTCTGAGTTTATAGACTACGATGCCGGCCTGATCTTCTTTCCGGATGACGAGCCCTTCCCGCCGGAGGTCTATGACCCGGATGAGCCCGAATCCTTCTATACCATCAACGCGGACTTCAGTACAGAGCTCGAGATAATCCAGCTTAAGCACAGGAATCTGGTCAGGGGAACAGAGATCATTCTTCTGGACGGCATCGTTGCAAAGGCGGGAAGCGACTACGTGCTCGACTATACAAACGGGACTCTGGTCTTCGTGAGGGAGGGCGTAATAAGCATAGACACGCGCATAGAGATCGTGTACGAGTACCACGTAACCAGGGACAATACGCAGGTTCACTCCGCGCTGGTCAATGTGAGCCCGTCGGACGCCTACTTCGCGCAGGCCGATTGGATTCAGTTTACCGCAACTCCCGAGGACGGGGTCCGCGCCGACGAGCCCTCCAATCTAGCGGCTCTTCACGGCGAGATCCGGGACGACGTAGGGGGTTTCGACGTCCGGGTCGTTCCCGGTATCGCCTATCAGGTGGAGGAGAACGAGCTCACCGGGGCATATGTGGAGGGCCTCGTCAGTTCGTCGCGCCTGCGCTTCCAGACCACATACGAGAACTACGCCGAGAAATATTCGAATCTCTTCCGGCCGGAGTTCGTTCTAGGGGACGTGAACTCCAATCTGGACCTCTTCCTCACTGTCGATGCCAGAGATGATCTCAGACTCACCGGGTCCTTCAGCGACGTAAAGGGTTTCGCCGAGGGTGAGGGGTCGGAGTCATCCGACCGCGCGAGCCTGCTGGGCTTCCTCCTGCACCGAGAGTGGTGGCCGGGATGGGAGTTTCAATACCAGACCTTCCGCACGAACGAGGACGACCGGACAGTGGACCGCAGCTTCTTCCAGAACCGCATCGACTATCAGGCGCCGCGGTCGGTGAGCGACAGGATCCTGCTCGAAAACCTAAGGTTGGAGGTTTATATGCGCACCGGGAAGCAGACCGGCGAGGAGATGCTCGAGTCAGCCGAACAGGAGTTCCGCAACGGCTACGGCCGCATAAACGCCGACTTCAGCGAGCGCTTCCAGACGAGCATGTTTTACAGGCGTAACGACCTCAACGACGTCACTCCGGGCATTGGCTCGTCGCCGATGACGCGGTCCGAGCGAATGCTTTTCACCTTAAGCCACGAGGAGTGGCGGCTCCTGCAGACCAACATGCGCGTCGAGAACACGCTCGACCAGGGATTCCACCGGGGGGACCATCTCAGGGACGCCGGGCTCAACCAGTTTTCGCAGGTCAACTTCCGGCTATCTCCCGGCGCGTCCTGGGTAGCCCTCTCTCCCCTGTTCTTCGAGCTCGGTATCAACCAGACCGTGAGGGGATACGCCACAACAGATGAGAACATAGGCGGCTGGCTTTGGACCATGTTCGGATTCGACAGGGCCAAACTGGACGACTCGTTCTTCATTCGCAACTACTATCTCAGGAACGAATATCGTCCCACCCCCGACCTCTTCTTCAACAACCTCTTCGAATGGAACGACAGGGATACGGCCCGCGGGCTGAGCGGCATGAAGACGGGCTTCTGGCGGTGGTCGGGCAGGGGAGACATCAAGGTCGGCTACAAGACCCGGCTTACCCTGCGCTACACTCTGCATTCCGAGGACTTCGGTTATGAAACCGGGACGAGGTATCACGAGCCGTCCCTATGGTTGGAGCATCGCCTGACCCCCGATCTGCAGAACACCTTATACCTGAGGTACCGCCGCACGGATTCCGACGAAGGCAATATATCTGATGATACAGATGACCTGGACGGTCGTTACGACCTGATCTGGCGCAAGCAGTCGATCCTGAAACTGAGGCGTCTCGAGATCCGGCAGACCTTCTCGGGCAATCACTCGCGCACGGACGGCTACAACCAGAGCCGCACATATGATTTCTCATCCAGCACCGGGATTGACATCTATCCCATTTACTCCATGATCATCAGGTTTCAGCTCAATCTCAGCAGACACCTTGACCGGCTCGTTCCCGGTAACGACAACAGCCGGGTGGCCTTCGACCTGCGAACGGCATTCCACTTCTAGCCTCTTCGGGTCTGTTCAACTGATTGCAGGCCGCCGCTCTGCCTCGCTTCTTCATTGAAATCCGCCTCCATCTGTGTTATCTTATTAATCGATAAGTGAATAAGCCGGCCGGGACCACCCGGTACGTGCACTTCGCAGTGCCGTAAGGGAGATGGGGCCCGGAGCATGGTTTGCGCTCGCCAGCCAGGGGGCCTCGGAGGGAAACCGCGAGGCCTTTTTGCGTTTTGAGAGTGCAAGTTGCGCTGCGGGCGCTGGTACAGAACTTGCTGTCTTTAAAGGGCTGACCCATACTCAGAAGGAGCGCTTCAATGACAACCGAGAACTTCTTAAGAGGTATCGACAGGCGCACATTCCTGAAAATCGTCTCTATAACGGGGGCGGCTGGACTCATTTACCCGCAGAGGCTCCTTTCGGGCATCGACCCATTTGCGAGCACGAGGGTCGTGCTGGTCGACGACGACAGCGCGACCAGCGGAACCACAATTGACCCGGCTGTGGCCCAGTCGATGATCGACTGCGGCATTATGAACCTGGCGGAGATATTCGACGTGGGCGAGGCGTGGAAGGCGCTGCTCCCGGGCGTCAGCGCGACCAGCATTATCGCGATTAAGGTCAACTGCATCAACTCGTCGCTGTCGTCTCACCCGGAAGTCGCCTATGCCATAGCCAATGCACTGGCGCAGATGGACTTCGGCGGCACTCCTTTCCCGGAGAACAACATCATCATATTCGACCGCACGAATGGCGAGCTGACGTCTGCCGGGTACACCACAAACACTTCTTCCACGGGCGTGCGCTGCTTCGGCACCAACCAGTCGGGCGTCGGATACTCCACCGATACATACGACGTCAACGGCAGCAGCCAGAGACTTAGCACAATCATAACCGAACTCGCTGACTACATGGTCAACCTGTCTGTGCTCAAGAACCACGGCACTGCGGGCGTCACCATCAGCCTCAAGAACCATTACGGCACATGTAACAGTCCCGGGTCCATACACGGGAATTACTGCGATCCCTACATCCCGGCTCTCAACGCGCTGGCCCCGATCAGGGATAAGCAGTTTGTGAACATCTGCGACGCGCTGCTGGGGATCTACTCGGGCGGCCCGAGCGGGAGCCCGCAGTTCGCCGCAAACACGTTCATCATGGGCACCGACCCTGTCGCGGTTGACTATCAGGGTAGACTGATCCTGGTGGACAACGGCTGCACCACGGGTGGCCGGGCCACGCATATCGAGACGGCGGCGGGAGATCCCTACAATCTCGGGACCGCGGATCCGGCCGAGATGGACGTTGTCACCGTCTCGAACGCGGCGGGTGCCGGCGGCGGCCAGGGGATCACGAGCGTGATGCTTCAACAGAACCACCCCAATCCCTTCAGCGGGGACACGCGCATTAAGTTCTACCTGCCCGCGCCTGAGCCCGTTTCGCTCTCGGTCTATGACGTATCGGGACGCCGCGTCCGCGGGCTTATCGACAATACGGTCGGATCCGGCTGGCATGAGATAGTATGGGCCGGGGACACGAACGGCGGCGGACGCGCGGCTTCAGGGGTTTACTTCTGCCGGCTCGAAACGGCCGGGTATAAGAAAGCCGTCATAATGCAGCTCGTGAGGTAGACTTCTTATCGGTACTGGGACGGTCTCCGCGGCCATATTGCGCCGGCAGTTTTCCCCTCGTCATCCCGGCGGCCATTTGGTATAATCTATTTAGAATCCCATCCCCGATAGCACTGGTGGCCCCTGTTAAAGGAGCCCGGCTATGTCTGATGAGGAATTCCTATCCCGTATCGATCGCCGCACTTTCCTTAGGATTGTGTCCATAACCGGCGCGGCGGGGCTTATTTACCCGCAGCACCTCTTGTCCGGTGCGGCGCCTCTGGACTTGAGCAGGGTCGTGATAATCGAGGACTCCTCCGCCACCAGCGGCCTGGATATCGACCCCGACGTGGCGCAGTCCATGGTCAATTGCGGAATTATGAATCTCACCCAGATCTTCAACCTGGGAGAGGCATGGAAATCTCTGTTCCCCGACATAACGGAGAGCAGTGTCGTATCGATAAAAGTGGGATGTCTGAACTCTTCCCTGTCGACGCATCCCGAAGTGGCGTACGCGGTCGCCAATTCCCTGCAGGAGATGGACTTTGACGGCACGCCATTTCCGGCGAATAACATAATAATCTATGACAGGTGGGACAGCGACCTTATAGCCGCCGGCTACACCATAAACGGGTCGGATGTGGGCGTGCGGTGTTACGGCACCGACTCGGCATACGGAGGCTACACGGCGACCACCTTCACCGTCTATAACAGCACGCAGAGGCTGAGCCTTATCCTGAGGCAGCAGTCGAATTACGTGGTCAACATTTCCGCTCTCAAGAACCACACCATCGCCGGGGTCACATTGTGCCTCAAGAACCATTATGGCACGTGCAACCGTCCCGACCTCATGCACGGCGGAAACTGCAACCCTTACATACCGGCCCTCAACGCGCTCACTCCCGTTCTCAACAAGAACGCCGTGAACATCTGCGACGCCATGTTCGGCATCGCCACCGGCGGGCCGCTGGGAAGCCCCCAGTTCGCGCCTAACTCGCTCCTCATGAGCAAGGACATAGTAGCGCTGGATTTCCAGGGTCGCGAGATGCTGGCCGCCTACGGGTGCAACACCATAAGTATATCCGGTCACGTAGACACCGCGGCCGGCGACCCCTACAACCTGGGAACGAATGACCCGGAACAGATGGATGTCGTCACCCTGTCGGAGCCGGCGGGCGTGGACGATGCCTATGGCGCGTCGGGGATCATGCTCCAGCAGAATCACCCCAATCCTTTCACCTCGGACACGCGCATCCGCTTTTACCTGCCGGAGTCACAGCCCGTTTCGCTCTCCGTTTACGATGCGAACGGCAGGCGAGTGCGCGGGCTCGTGGAAAACGAGGTGGGTTCGGGATGGCATGACATCGCCTGGGACGGCATGAACGACCGCGGCGCGCGCGCCGCAGGCGGCGTTTACTTCTGCCAGCTCAGGGCGAATGGCTACGAGAAGGCCGTCATCATGCAGATGGTGCGGTAGGCCCGCGCTTGACTGGGCCCCCCTTGCCGGCTTAGCATGAAGATAAGGCGTTTCGCCTTCGATCCGGCGAGGGTGCATGTATCATATCCGCGACTACAGGCCTGAGGACGAATCCCGGTGGCTGAGATGCCGCGTCCTGGGATTTCTGGACTCGGCCTATTATGACGACGTCCACATCGAGAAGGACGCCTACGACAATCCGGCCATAGAACTCGTCGCCGAGGAATCCGGTGAGGTGATCGGGCTCATCGACGTCGAGATCGACACTCCCGAAAGCAAGGTATGTTCGGAGGGTTCGCGGCCGGCCGGCATGATATATAACATCGCGGTACATCCCGACCACCGCCGCCGGGGGGTCGCCCGGGCTCTGCTCGAGGAGGCGAGGCGGCGGGCGGAGGCGTTGGGCGTCCGGAGGTTCGAGGCCTGGACGCGGGACGACGGACGGGCGCCTGCCTGGTATGAAGCCATGGGTTTCACAGGGCGCGATACTTATGTACAGGCATACCTCGACCCGGAGGCCCTGGGCGACTCCCTCAAGATGTATGTTCAGGGTTTCAGGCCCCTTCTGATCTATGGGCACTATGTTGGCGATGACGCCGGCAGGATTGAAGGGTTTTCAAAGAGAGCCCATGACTGCCTTCGATTCGATCTTGATTTCGAGGAGGAGAAATGACATTCAGACCGACCTCAGCCTCGGCTGTGACTTTTGCCGCCGCATTGCTCTGTGCCGTAGCCGCTTCCGCCTGCACGACTTTCGTCCTGAGGGACGGCGACCGGGCCGTATTCGGAAAGAACCTGGACTGGTTCACCGGCGCCGGGCTCGTGATTGTGAACCAGCGCGGGCTGGCGAAAGAGGGCATGGCGACGCAGCACGGCGAGCCGCCGCGCTGGGTGTCGAAATACGGCAGCGTTACGTTCAACCATGTGGGAAAAGAGCTCGCGACAGGCGGCATGAATGAAGCCGGGCTCGTGGTGGAGAGCATGTGGCTTGACAATACGGAGTATCCTGAGCCCGACGGGCGGTCTGCATTGGTCGAGGGACAGTGGATTCAGTACCAGCTGGACAACCACTCGAGCGTGGCGGAGGTCATCGCCAGCGACTCGCTTTTAAGCATCACTCCGACCTCTACGCCCTTACACTTCCTCATGCTTGACGGCTCCGGGCAGGCGGCCGTCGTGGAATTCCTGGAAGGGGAAATGGT
>JASFEA010000122.1:0-9632 GCA_050125095.1 bacterium | reverse complement strand
CAGAGCGTCCCTTCCCCGGACTCGTGAATCGCCGTGATCCTGTCATTGACGATCCCCGGGCTGTTCCACTTATTGAAGACCCTGAGGTTAACGCCGTCGAAGCGAACCAGACCCGAGTAGGTGCCCAGCCATATATAGCCGTCCCCGGTCTGGGCGATAGCCGTAACCGAGTTCTGTGGAAGGCCCTCGCCCACGCCCCAGGATTCGACTATGTACTCTTCGGGCGGCCTGGTCGGGCTGAGCCCCCGGGCAGGCGGCAGCAAGGTCAGGATCAGTGCGGAAAGTATAAGTAAAACGCGCAGTGCATTTTTCGCGGAGAATGTCCTCTTCAGAAATTCAGTCATGGCCCCAGTCTCAAGGGAGTTCCTTGAAGTTCCGGAGTGGCGCACCCGACCCTGATACTGCTCAAAAACCGGCCATGGTTCAAGAAAAAAGGTGAGGGGGAAGGTTTTCGCGGGTTGACGGTCGCGGGCGCCCTTAGCATAGTAGAGTATGGTGTGAGGGGGTGTCGACGAGTCCTGAGGAGGTCGCCGATGCCCGGAGCTACAGACTTCGGTAGAAATGCCGTCTCTCCGGCATCCGCACGTGCAGTTCACTGAATTCCTTCTCCTGTGCTCGTCACTGCCCTCTTCTGTTTTTGCATAACATCCGGAATAGAAAAGGGGCCGGGTCGACGCCTGACGCTCCGTGGCAGCCATAAATGGCATCCGTCAGTCGTATACCTGGCCCTGAATAAAGGGGACAGGACCCTCTTCTGAAGTCGGCATGACCTTCGTGATCAGGGCGCTGTCCTCTTTCGCTTACTCAGTCCCGGTGCCCAGGAAATCCTCATTGTCGAAGGTGCTGTCCAGATATGTGAAATGCCTTTCAAGCGGCTCGAAAGTATAACCGCTCTTGGACGGGAATACGGTGTAGTCCTCGCGGCCTCTCAGGCCCATGAAAGCATATCCCCCCTGCACGTTCGTGAGGACGCTCTTGGAGGCATAGCCGGTAAGCAGTACGACGACATTGGGCATGGGTCCGTGCATGTTGATGACCTGTCCGCTGATATCGAAGCTCTCCACATGGGCCGCAACAAAGTCAATGCTCCCCGTGTTCTCCATGATGTCCCTTATGTATTGCTCGGGGGGCTCGAACTCCCAGGGCCCCTTGCTCGGGGTGACGCTGTAGTCCCGGGTCATGACAGCTCCGGTAATCGCGTAATTCCCGTTTCTGTCGGTTGCTCCGAAGAGGCGGTGGCTGCCGGCTTTTATCATGATGCTGACCTCATCAAGAGGCCTGCCGGTCTCTGTCTGCACATGTCCGCTTATGGTGCACCCCTCGCTCGGGCAACCTCCGGAGTCGCCCGGGTCGGCCGAGAACGGGTCGCAAGCGGCCAGCGCGAGCACGAGGGTGAATAGGAACAGCGCGTTCGGCCTGGTCAATGTAAGCCCTCCGATAGGGGTCTCCCGATGGTGCCGACTGCATCCGAAACCAGTATAGCAAGTTTCGGGGCAATCGGTAAGACTCAAATGGGCGCCAATTTCACTTGAGAAGCAGGAGCTTGCCCGTAATGCTGTCGTCTCCCGCGCGGAGCCTCGCGAAATAGACTCCCGCCGCCGCCTCGCGGCCCTCCTGGTCGCAGCCGTCCCAGGACGCGAAGTGCTCTCCGGCGGCTCGCCGGCCGTCCACCAGCGTCCTCACCCGGCGCCCGCCGACGTCGAAGATCTCGAGCGATACCCGGGCCCCGCCGGCAAGGTAATAGCGAAGCGTCGTGGCGTCCCGGAACGGATTGGGATTATTGGCCAGCCGGATGGGGCCGGTATGCCCGTCGCTGCCGCTTATGCTCACACCGGCCGTGCCCCCTCCGCCGGCGAGACAGTAAACCTCTCCATCGCGGGTTCCGACGAGAACTTCCGGCACGGCGTCGCCGTCGATACTCGCGAGATACGACACCGTCTCCACCGGGCCCAGGGTCGGGAACGTCCAGAGCGTATCCCCGGTCTGTCCGTCCATCATCGCGGCTCGATTGTATGTGAAGCCCGACCCGCCTATGACATCTTCAAAGCCGTCGCCGTTTACGTCCGGCGTCCCCGATGTGGCGAAGGCCATCTGTCCGGATGAGCGCGACCATATGTATTGCCCGTCGGAGCCGTCGAGGAGAAGGTAGTTGGACATGACGCCCGCCACGGTGATTTCCCCGACCCCGTCTGAGTTCTGGTCGCCGATGACGTGGACCTCGGTGATGATATTGCCCACGGATGTCGGGTTCGGCCATACCAGCTTGAGGCTGTCGGAATCGACGGCGTGAACGTAGCCGTCGTGATCGCCGACCACGATGTCGTTTTCCCCGTCTCCGGATATGTCCTCTATCGCGGCCACCGTCCAGACGGTCGCGCCGGCTTCGTAGACGTCGAGAAGGCCGCCGTTCGCGCCGTTAAGGAGATACACCCGGCCCTGCGTAGTGCCGGCAGCCACCTCGTCCAGGCCGTCTCCGTTAAAGTCGTCTATGGCCCTGACACAGAAGACGGAGGCGCCCAGAATCGTCTGCCATATCTTGATGCCGTTCGCGCCGCTGAAGCAGTAGGCGCGCTTGGGGCCGGTGTCCGAACCGTCGTCCTCGGCTGCCGCGAGCACGTCGGTAATGCCGTCGCCGTCGATGTCGCCGATGGGGGCGACCTCGTCTATCCAGCCGCCGCCGCCGTATTCGTGCGAGTCATAGTCCCAGATGGTGTCACCGTCTGCGCCCGAGATGGCGAAGATTGAGCGCGAACCGCCGGCCGTGCCTATCACCACATCGTATATGCCGTCGCCGTCGAGGTCGGGAATCGTGATCATGCCGAAGTCCTGCCAGACCGAGCCCGTTCTCATGGGATCGGTGGAGGTGTCGAAGCTCCAGAGAACATCTGCGTAGCCCGACCCGTTTCCATTGAAGCAGTAGGTGTGATAGTCCTCGGCCGTTGCCACGACGTCGTCCATGCCGTCGCCGTTCACGTCGGGAATGGAACGAATGCTGGTTATCTCCTGCGAGTAGCCTCCCGTGACCTGATAACTCCAGAGCACGGAGCCCCGGCCGTATGGCGAGCCGTCTCCCTGGCCGGAAAGGGCGATCTGTATCGCCGGCTCGCTCGCGTCGTTCGTGGAAATCACCATGGTGTCCACATAGGAGACAGCGTCATCGGGACCGAACCAGATGTCGAGGTCGAAAGACATGGTCGAATCGATCACCACCGGGAAGGACGCTTCGCGAACGCCGAAGTACGGCGTGCCCGTGTCGGCCGAGTAGAGTATGAGGGGCTGGGCGCCCTGGTTCTGTACGGTGACGAGCCAGCGCTTGTCGGCGCCCGCCCGGATCGAGCCGTAATTGTGCGAAGCCGGTAGGGGTCCGATCTCGGCGTCGGGCCAGACGCCCCAGCCCGAAAGGTCGACGGTGGGCGTATCGCCCAAGGCGTCGTTGGAGTAGACAGTGAGAATACCCGTCTGGGGCCCCCAGACCGTGGGCGAGAAAGTGATCGCGAAATAGAAAGTCTGGGCCGGAGGTATGGTCTCCGGGAAGGTCGCCGCCCAGGTGAAGCGCGGGTTGGAAGAGGTTACGCCGGTCACGATGAGGTCGGCCGAGCCGTCGTTGTAAACGCCCAGGGACCAGTCCTCCGGCGATCCGATCAGAACATGGCCGTAGTCATGCTCGCTCGCGGTGAGCTGGATGTCGGGAACGCCGCCCCCGAAGGGATCGATCTTGTAAATGTACTTGTTGTTGGTGGCCGGCCCCTTGGATACGAGCCACAGGTACTGACCGTCCCATGCCAGCCCGCGCGGCGATTCCCCCGACGCGCTACCCGTATCCGGGACGGGGAAGGACATGAGCGTGTCACCGGTCGCGGCGTCGAGCTGCCAGACTCTCTCGGGGTCGTCGTCGTTGTCGTCCTGCACGTTCCAGATATAGGTGCCGTCCCAGGCCATACCCTGAGGCTGAAGGCCCTGCGAGGGTATCGTGTCGAGCACGGTGCCCACGGGCACATCGACCTTGAAGAGATTGGGCTGCGTGTTCGGATAGTAGCGGGTTACCCAGAGGTATTTGCCGTCCCAGGTCATGCCACCCGAGTAATCCCCGCACGGGTTGATTATGGAGTCCACGCGGTCTCCGTTGGGGGCGATTCGGTATATGTAGTCCGTGTGGTAGTCGCCGGACACCCACAGGTGGGTTCCATCCCACGCCAGACCGTGATTGGACTGGGGCGCGCCAATTATCTCCGTTATAACGCTGCCGTCGGAGGTGTCGATCTTTGCGACATAGCCTCCTCCGTCGTCTCCGACCCACAGGTTGGACCCGTCCCAGGCCAGCCCGTAAGCGTAGCTGGTGTAGGGCGACGGGAAGCTCTTGATTACCTGCTCGGCGGCGCCGTTGCCGGCGAGCAAGCAAATGAGAACAGCGAGCGATGCGAGAATGGACAGTCTCGTCCTCATATCCACACCTCCTGATCGTGCCGCCTTGGCGGCGTCCGAAATAAACACTCCTTAAGGCTTACTCTGCGGTCGGGATTATAGCACAAACACCGCTCCAAGTCGAGCGCCATGCGCCACGAGTTGGCCCATTGTCATTATGTGTAACTTGGGTATAGTTGGGATGAGGCCGCACCAGTACGTACCCGTGGTGCGCAAGAGCAGCGAGGAGGTGATGCGACCGACCAAACCCGATGCGCGTAGTTTCCCGTACGCCACGGAGGGGAAACGGCAGTACCTGTCCGACGTATTATCACTGCTCCTTTTAGTTCTGCCGTATGCCGGAGGGCGCGGCAGGCGGAACATAGTGGAGGTGAGTTTTATGAATTTAAGGACAGTTGTAATGGTGGCAGCGGGACTGCTCGTATTGTGTATGGCAGTTAGCGCACCGGCCATGGAAAGGCCGGCCCGCCCCATGCCGCCGCCAGATTACGCAGTCGGCAGGACGCCGATTGCCTCCCCTTTCGTGATTCTTCAAGCAGGTGATACCACATGGATACAGGTACATTCCAGTGACTCATACTGCCCGGGTGACCCGGTCGGCGGCCACGGCGGAGAGGCCGATGGAGGGCCCGAGGGCAGGCACACCTGGTGCTTCGAGGCCAACTGGCCGCTCGGTGACTCCTGCGGGACTTATTCCCCGTGGGACACCGAGTGTTTCTGGCACTACGACACCTATGCGCTGCCCTCGCAGACCGGTATCAACTACTGGCATGTCGATTCCTACAAATGCGACCAGCGCACCTATTGCGGCGACTCGGCGCTCTGGTGCGGGTCCGACAGCACCTGGAACGGCAAGCCGGTGGAATGTGGCACCTGGATCAATGCTCCGGGTTACGGCAACAGGTGGAACTGCATCGTACAGCTGGACCTGCCGGGTGACTTCGATGTCGCTTCGGGTTGTACGATCTACTTCGATCCGAGGTACGACACCGAGTGCAAGTATGACTATTTCTACATCGATTATCACGACGGCACTCAGTGGCAGGAGCTGGCGATGTTCAACGCCACCAGCAATAACCCGGGCGCGGAGTGCGGCGAGAATCCAATTGGCCTCGGCAATCCCGACTACTGGGGCAATACCGACGTCAACAACCTCGCCAACTGCGACTGGCAGACGCGTTCGAACCCGGCCTGGCCGGCCTTCGTCGCCGAGATCGACGCGGGCACCTATTCCTACACGTCTGCTCCGAGTTTCAGATGGCGCTTCGAGTCAGACCCTCTCTGGAGCGACATGGACGGCCGCGGCAACACTGACGGCGGCGCGTTCATAGACAACGTGATCGTCAGGGGCGATCCCGGCAACGTCTATGAACAGGACTTCGAGAGCGGTCTGGACGGCTACTGGAGCTTCCCCGATCCCGACGGGATCATCGACCTCTGGCACATGGTGCATGACCCGGACCCGCCCTATGAGGGCGGCGACGGGGGCGACCGAACGACATGCACGCTTGATTCCTCGATCGTCTGGCGGGGGCGGCCGGAGGGAGGCTACCCCGTCGGCGTGCCGTGGAGAAACGGATGGCATTACAGGCTCGTCACCCCCAGTATCCCGCTTCTTAACACGGGATGCGTGGTGCAGTACGACCAGTTCATGTGCATAACGGACATCGTGTGCGACCGCACCAACACGCAGGTGAGGTTCTACGACAGGATCAATGAGACATGGTGTCCGTGGCATGACATCGATGACTACGTCCTAACGGGCGGCTGCTTCTTCTGGAACTTCGACCTCGAGGAAGACGTGACGCCCTTCTTCGGGACGAGCCATGACTCGATGCAGTTCTGCTATGGTCTTCTGGACCAGTCCAGCCCCGGCGAGTTCTGCCGCGGCAAGCACAGGGGCACGGAAGAAATCGTAGACAACGTGTCCATCGGGTTTTTCGACGGCAACGCGACGGTCTTCAGGGCGCGCACGATCGACCTCCTGCACGACATGTTCTTCGAGGCCGACATCTGCGCTTTCAATTCCCAGTTCCACGCCTACGATCCCGATACGGTGAACTACTACTCGTCCGGCAACCCCATGCGCCGCGACGAACAGCTTTACGTTGAAGTCACCGACAAGGATGACGTGGCCTCCGTGGAGCTCTACGGGAGCATGGACGGGGGCGCGACGTGGATATCCAAGGCGATGACAATGTACCAGCCATTCGATCCCCAGGATCCCGATCTGGGCGGGGAGTTCTACGCCACGTTCTGCCCGTCCGACTTCAGCCTGTCGAGCTGGAGCAAGAACACCGAGGTGCTCTACTACGTGCTCTGCACCGACGGTCTGAGCAATCAGGATTACTTCCCCACCCGGGCGAACCCGTCCAGCGAGGACCACACCGGGACGAGAGAGGACTACTTCGAGTTCTCAATACTGCCGATGTACCCTGACGAGTACAGCGGCGTCAAGATCCTCCTCGTGGAAGGTTACCCGCGCCGTAATTACAACTACGCTCAGTGCTTCGAGGCCGACGACAATATCGAGCGCCTCGAGGACATTTACGAGCGCACTCTTACCGACGCGGGCTACTGCTACGACAAGTACGATGTTACAGGTGGAGGGAGCAATCAGGTCATACATTATCTCTGCACCTGGAACACCGACTATGACGCCGTGGTGTGGTTCACTGGTCCCTACTTCTCGGACAATCTCTTCAAGGCCGAGGCGCAGGTTGAGATGCGCAACTATCTCGCCGGCGGCGGCAAGGTCATGATACTGGGCGACCGGGCCGCGTTCAGCGCCACGCCTGAGTCCGAAGGCGGGACGGGTGAGGATTCGCTCGGAGGCGAGTTCCTCAGCGGCATAATGGGCTGCGACTACCTGGACGAGATGGCATCGGCATTCGACAAGCCCTACGTCTATGCCGCCGGTGTTCCGTCGGTTTCGGTCTTCGGCACGCCGACGTCCTTCAGCCTGGATACGGTGCTCGTGTACCGCGAGTGTCCCTATCTCAAGGACATGAGCTGGGTGAAGACGGAGACGAACCCGCCTTCCGGCTATGTGGCCCAGCCGCTCATCACCGTGCTCAATCCCGACGTGGCTCAGGCCGAAATGGGGATTTACGTTGAGTACCAGGGAGCCGGCCAGTCGGTCCTGATCAACTTCGATCTCTGCGCGAGCATAAACCACACCGCCGCCTATTGTGACGGCTCGGTGCCGGTGGGGCGCCAGTCCTTCAACGCCGGCACGTATGACGGCAGGGTGGAAATCGTGCGGACTGTGCTGGAGGAGATCTTCGGTCTCCCGTCCAACGGATCCGGAGGCGGAGGTACGACCGATGCGCCCAAGGCAGCCGTATTCAGATGGGCCCTCGGCCAGAACGTGCCGAACCCGGTTACGTCCATGACCCAGGTGAGCTTCGAAGTGGCGGCCCCGAGCAGGGTCAGCATCAAGGTTTACGACGCTCAGGGACGGTACGTGCGCACCCTGGTCGACGGCAAAGTGGACGCCGGGAAGTACATGGCGCACTGGGACGGAATGAACGCCGCAGGAGGCAGGGTCTCCAGCGGTGTGTACTTCTATAAGATGGAATCCGACCGTTTCAATGCGACAAGGAAGATGCTTGTAGTCAGATAGCGATAGGGAGGGTGGAATCCTTTCTTCGCTGTCAAGGAGCCGGGGCTAATGTGTGGGGCCCCGGCTCTTCTTCTCCAATTCCAGCCGGACCGCCTCGCAGCCCTGTTCCCTGACGGTAAGGCCCGTTGTGTTCGGAGGCCCTCAAAGAGGAAGCCTTAAGACAGGGTGACATTCCTATGTTACAACTACAACCGCGTGTGCCTTATTGACAACGCCGCGCGGTTCAGTATAATGATGTATTCATCGAACCCCGTGTGTTCAGAGCGGGAACTCCTTTTACCGAGGCTGCGGCGCGGTGCCCGCGGCTCGAAACGTTTTGGGCTCGAACCAGACAAGAGGACGGCGGATATGAGAACTGACAGTTTCGGCGGAAAAGACTATATGACCCTGCTCGACTGGAGCAAGGAGCAGGTCGACTCGATGCTGGAGGTCGCCTTCGACCTCAAACGCAGGTTCGCGCTGCGGGAACCGCATGACCATATACTGCGGGCGCAGACCCTGTTCATGCTGTTCTACAACCAGAGCCTCAGGACCCGTAACTCCTTCGAGGCGGGCATGACCCAGCTGGGCGGCCACGCACATTTCCTCGACCCCTCCAAGATCTACACGCCGGCCCTGGAGGGAAAGGAAGTCGCCTATTCCACCGAGCGCGTATCCGACGTGGCGAGGGTTTTAAGCCGCATGGGCGACGCCATTGCCATACGCTGCTACGGCGACCCGGTGGACTGGGAATACGGCGGCGCCCACGCACTCATGGAGGAATTCGCGCGCTGGTCGGACGTGCCCATCATAAACATGGAATGCGACAAGTACCATCCATGCCAGGCGCTCGCCGACATCATGACCGTCAAGGAGTACTTCCATACCTTCAAGGGAATCAAGTTCGTCATGAGCTGGGCCTATAGCCCCAGCGTGCACAAGCCGCGCGCCGTGCCGCAGAGCGCCGTCATCGCCGCCACGCTCATGGGCTGCGAGACCGTGCTCGCCCATCCGCCGGAGATGGAGCTCGATCCGGAGGTCATCGCGGCCTGCAAGGCGAACGCCGAAATGAACGGGACGAGTTTCACGATCACCAACGATTTCGAGAACGCCTTCAAGGGCGCCCACGTGGTCTACCCCAAGGCCTGGGCGGCGACGCCGATTTTCCAGCCCCCCGTCGGGAGCAACGACCCGGAAAAGACCCAGAAGATATTCGACAAGTACAAGACCTGGAAGATGACTTCTGAGCTCATGGACACCGCCGACAGGGAGGCCATTTACATGCACTGCCTGCCCGCAGACCGGGGCTGGGAAGCCAACAATGACGTCATGGACAAGACCGAGGGCAGGGGCGGCTGGAGGTCGGCCATATTCGACGAGGCCGAGAACCGCATGCATGCCCAGAAGGCCGTGATGTCGCTAATCATGGGAGGTAGGTAGGGTGAGCGCCGTGAATCTCAAAGGCCGTGACCTCATAGTAACCCAGGAATGGACGGTGGACGAGCTGCTTGCCACGCTCGACATGGCGGTCAGGATGAAAAAGGACAGATACGGGTTCACCGACGTACTCAGGGACCGCACCTTTTTCATGTTCTTCTATAATCCG
>JASFEA010000121.1:0-9661 GCA_050125095.1 bacterium | reverse complement strand
GACCCCAGGCCATCTTCTCAAGTACGACCGCCAGCCGGACGCTTAACGCCCCGCTGGGGCCGATTCCGGCCCCGGAATCGTGCCCCTCAGGCCCTCAGAGACCCCGCAGGCCGTCTTCTTTGCGATCGGGGCCTGGCACCTGAGATGCAGCCGTATTTCCCAGCACCCCGTAAATTTGAGTATATGCTATAAGTTTACATAATGTAGATTATGCGACGTTGCCCTTCCATACTAGAGGGCGCTCCACATTTCTGCTTCGAAGTCGGGACCCGGGACATTGAGACTGATCGCCCTGCACGTGGGCCGCCTCTCTATTTCTTTATCTCCGCGCCAGACCGCGACCCTCAGCGAGATGGTGCTCGATGCCGGAGCGGACACGTTGGAGAAAGGTATCGCCAGCTCGGTGACCTGCAGGGCAGCCCCCCTGGCCCCGGCGGCCGGGACGCCCGCCTCGACGCTGAGATCTATCTCGTCGGCTGTCCTGGGACCGGGCGCTCTGAAATGGACCGAGACGCGCCGCGGGGCTATGAACTCTATCCTGAAGGTGAGGTCGGCGAATTCGGGAGCGGCCGGCGATATATTGGTATCCAGTCGGAGAAAGAGGTGCCCCTCATCGAAACCGAAATATATAGCAGAAATTACGGTATCCTTACCATGAGCATAAACGTCTTTATACGCCTCATAGAGGCCGGCGAGCTTCCACTCATAAAAAGTGGTCACCCTCCCGTCCAGCACGGGCTTCATGAAGGCCACGGGTTCTTTGCTTATGGCGCGGCCGGGCGCGCACGCGTCGGCGACCGGTTTGAGGATGGACGCGGGGGACCTGGCACCCGTCGCGCGGTAGACCTGCATGAGATGAGTGCGGAACAGGGCGTCGAACTCGGACTCCTCCATGCAGCCCGACTCCCGGCCCCACCACCAGAACCAGTCGCTCCCCTCCGCGGCGTATATGTTCCTCCGCGCGGCCTCAAGGGCGTCGCCCTCAAGGCCTCCTCCCCGCCGCGCGTCCTCCAGAGTCTCGCGCGCGTCACGGAGAAGCTCCCAGGCCCGGTTGGCTTCCTCGCCGCCGATCCATGTCGCGAGATTGCCGCCGATCCAGGACCCGGTCGCAACCCTGTCGACAGTGGGAAGCTCGCCCATGTCACGAAGCGCCTCGGATATTCTCACCGTCTCTATCGAGCCGGTTTCCGATAGCTTTCTGTAGAGAGTTCTCAAGAAGACGTCGCCGTCCTGGTCGTAATACTCCCAGCAATTCTCGCCGTCCAATGCGATAAGAACCAGTGCGCGGCGTGTGCCGCTTCCAAGTTCCTTCCTGATACTCTCCAGCCTGCCAACGAAATCGTTGACCGCATCTTCCGCGCGCTTCCTCATGTAGGAGAAGCTTATGAGGTCTGAAAGCAGGCGGTCTCGAAAGACGAGAACGGCCTCCCTCCCACCAGAAGCATAACGGTGCGGGCTGTAGAGAACCTCCGGCATACCGGTGCCCGCAGCCGGCGTTTCCCTGAGCTTGACGCCCAGGGATGCCGCAAGCGTTGTCTCATCAGCGGCCACCCACCGAACACCGGCCTCGCATGCGACCCTCAGGCATTCCTCCGAAAGCGCCCCCTCCGGCGGCCACATGCCTTCCGGCGCCAACCCGAACACCTCCTCCTGATAGGCCCGTCCCAGCTCCACCTGCCGCGCCGCGTCCTCCGGGAATCTCATGGGCCTGGGCGGCAAAGCGATGCCGGGCACCGCGTCGCGCGCGCTCTCGGGGTCGCACAGAAGCGGGAGTATAGGGTGGTAATAAGGTGAGAACGTAATCTCTATGCGGCCGGCTGAAAGCAGCTCGCGGTACTTGGGAATTATGCTGCGGATGATCTTGAACTCGCTCTCGATGAGCTCGGCTTTCATCTTCTCGGTAAAGCCCCTGCCGCGCGCGAGCAGGTCGGCGACCAGCGGCTCGCGCCGGAAGGCCGGATCGAACCAGGCCAGGTTGGACCATACCTGGAGGTCCAGGAGGTCCTGCTCCGAGAAGCGCCTTAGAGCGGCCCTGGCCTCCAGCTCCGAACCCAGGGGACCGCATTTCTCATAAAGGGCCCTGTAGCGCGGGTGGCGCTCGATGACCGTGCCCCTGTTACCCATGAAGGAATTTCTTAAGAAAGCCACCTTCTCCGCCTCGCTCAAAGACCCGACGCGCTTTCTCGAGAGCTCGAGATGCGAGTCGAGAGCCGAGCCGCTCGCGTAGTCGAGAATCTGTTCGACAAGGCAGGGCACGAGATTGAAGTTGGCTTTTATCCCGGGAAAATCATCGAGCCGGGCCGCCATGTCATGATAGTCCTTGAGGGCGTGCAGCCTTACCCATGGCAGGCGGTAAATGCCGGTCCGGGGGTCCTTATAGTGGGGCTGGTGCATGTGCCAGAGAAAAGCGACTCTGAGCGGGGTGTGGCTCATGAACCTCTCTTAGACCTTACCTCTAGCTCGAGAACCTGCATTCTCGCCAGTTCGGCTTCCCGGGAGTCGGGATATAAATCCATGAGGTCATTGTAGATCTCTATCGCGCGGTCCAGACTGCCCGCCAGGCGGAAACACCGCGCGGCGCCCAGGAGGGCGTCCTTGGCGAGCACATTGTCCGGGTGCTCCTGCTGAGTCTTGAGGAAGTTGTTGGCGGCGTCCTCGTACAGGCCCTTCTCTTCGAGAGACTGCGCTATGCCGATCTTGGCCGACACCGTGAGATCGTCCCGGCGCTTGCCCTGGTTGAGGTACTCGTCATAGAGCACCGCGGACGAGTCGTACTGGCCGGCGGCAAAATACGCGTTGCCCGAGAAGAACGTCGCATCGGCCGCGCTCCAGGTCCCGCGGTACCTCTGGCGGATGCCCGAATACGTCCGTAAAGCCGCCTCGTAATTGCCCTGCTTGAAATCGAAATTGCCGCGCGCCAGTATGGCCTGCGCCTCTATCTCTGCGGCCCTTCTCTGCCTGATGGAAAAGGTGACGCCGATCACGATGACTATGATCACGATAAGCGCGCCGACGATCCGCCTGGAATGGTGCTTCACATAGAACACGGCCTCGCCAACCGTCTCGGCGAAATGGTCCTCTTTAAGTTCTTTCCTGGTCAGTTTACCTTTCTTGGACAATTGATTCCTCCTCGCTACGGGAAGTAAACTATCAGTTGCCAGGCCGCATGGCAAGAGGTTTTTGGAGGGCCGAAAAAGCTTGACAACCCGCGGAATCCCTACATAACTTGGAATTGGAGTTGGCTCTAATACAACATTATAACACCGCCGCGAGGTCGGCAAATGAAGGCTGCACCTGGTGACCAGCACGAGCTCTCCAACCATCAGGTGACCAGATACCGGCTCCATGCCAGGCTTCGCATCGCCGCCGTAATCATCACGGTCGCCCTTTTCGCCGTCGAAGTCTTCGTCGCGGCCAGAGTCCCCAGCCAGCCTTACAGCGGCATCGTCACCAGGAACGTCACAGTGAGCCGGGTCGCCGACGACTCCCCCGCACGCCTGTCGGGCATGAAGGTGGGAGACCGCATACTGAGCGTTGACGGCGTTCCGTGCGCCAATATGAAAGAGGCTTCGGAGTGCATTGCCGACGCAAGGCCGGGCGACACAGTGGTCTACGAGATCGCGCGCCACGGGCGCAGGTTCACCGTGCCCGTCACTTTCGGCAAGCAGCCCAGGGGCGAGATAGTGAGGAAGCTCATGCTCGTCCTGGTGGGCCTCAGCTTCATGCTGATCGGCCTGGTCGTTTATTTCAGGCGGGCCGACCGCGTGGCGCTCGTCTTCTATCTCTTTTGCGTGGCCTTCGGCCTTCTGCTCGCCAATATCGTGAGCTATGAAGTCGGCGCGGCCCGCCACCTGTACAAGGCCATAATGTACGACATGATGGTGCTCTTCCTCCCCGCATTTCTGCTTCACTTCTTCCTGGTATTCCCGGTGAAGAAGGCCGTACTCCGCCGCGTCCCGAGGCTGGAAGCTCTGCTTTACATACCCGCAGTAGTCTTTCTGATCTTCTCGGAGTTCTTCAACATCATGGTTTTCAGGAGGGGCATGACGTACAGCCGCTCGCTGATTATCTTCGAGAGCGTCACGGCTGTCTACTTCGTCGTCTACTTCATTCTGGGACTCGTTGCCTTCGTGCAATCCTACCGCAACGCTCCCACGGCGGCCGTAAAGCGCAAACTCCGGCTGGTCGTATGGGGGACGGTCGCCGGGACGCTGCCTCTCGTCGCCATATTCCTTATAATGAGCCTGAGGCCAGAGACCGACATTCCCGGCCAGAAGTACGCAGTGTTCCCGCTCATTCTGATCCCGGTGGCATTCGGGCACGCCATCGTGAGGTACGGCCTGTTCGACGTGAACATCGTGGTGCGCAGGAGCCTCGTTTACACCATACTTACGGCCATACTGGCTTCGGTCTATTTCGTGGTCGTATACGGCATAGGAAGGCTGGCCTCCCGGTTCATCGGAAGAGCCGACCTCCTCTTCTCGGTGATCTCCATATTCGCCATCACGCTTCTCTTCTCCCCCCTGAGGCGCAGGATAAGCGCGGCGATAGACCGCGTCTTCTTCAAGGAGGACTATAACTACAGGAGAATCCTGAAGCGCATCACGCATTCGATCTCGGGCATGCTCAGTTTGGACAGTCTCTGCTCATACCTAAGCATCAGGGTGCCCGAAGTGCTTCACGCCTCGTCGGGCGCCGTTTACCTGTATGATGAGATCCAGGGAGACTTCCACGCCATATGCGCCGCCAACCTGGACACGAGGTTACTCAGCCGTTTCGAGCCGTCCGGGAGCCTCTCGAGGCATCTTACCAGAGCCGAGGCCACCTTGAACCTGGAGCGGATGAGGGCATCAAACAGGCCGATCGACCTTGACCGGGACGAGCTCGAGTCGCTGACGCGCGCCCGCGTCTCCCTTGTCACGCCCTTCATACTCAAGTCGAAGCTCCTGGGCTTCCTCGTCCTCGGGCCCAGGCTCTCGGAGGAGTTCTATTCGGGCCGGGACGTAGAGCTTCTCGAGACCCTCTGCGACCATGTCGCCATGGCCGTAGAGAACGCCAGGCTCTACAGGGAGACGACCGAGAAGCAGAGAATGGAGCGGGAGCTGGAGGTGGCGCGCAGGATCCAGCAGATGCTCCTGCCCAAGTCCTTCCCCAGAGTGCGGGGTCTGGAGACCCATGCCATGAACCGTCCGAGCGAGCAGGTGGGCGGCGACTACTATGACATACTGCAGCTGAGCGAGAACCGCGTGGGCATTGCCATCGCGGACGTCTCGGGCAAGGGCGTGCCGGCGGCGCTTCTCATGGCGTCGCTGCAGTCGAGCCTCCGCGCCGAGGCCGGCCCCGGCAGGACGCCTTCGGAAGTGATCTATGCGCTCAACAAAGTCGTCTGCAACCAGACCTCGGGCGAGACCTTCGTAACCATTTTCTATGGCCTTCTCGACCTGGAGCAGCGGAAGCTCCATTACTGTAACGCCGGCCAGACGCCGCCCTTCGTCGTGGGCTCGGACGGGCGGGTGAGAAGGCTCGACATAACCCACCTGGTAATCGGAGTGGACAGGGACGCCTTTTATGAGGACACCATACTGGACCTCGAGCAGGGCGACCTCCTCTTCCTGTACACCGACGGCATCACCGAAGAGATCGGGCCGGACGACGATCTGTACGGCGAGGACCGGCTCATAAGCCGCCTGGTGGAGTCCTATGAGATGCCCCTCTCCGAAGTGCTGGAGACAATACACAGCGACGTGGCCCGCCACGGAAACGGTAAGCCGCATGATGACCTGACGGCTCTAGCCCTCAAAATAAAGGCCTTCCCGGTGCCCTCCACCCGGCCGACCTGGACCCCAAAAAAAGGCTAAAGCCACCCCTCCCGACCTGCCGATATGAATGGTGGCGGTTAAACCCGCTAGGCCCCCCGGCTGGCGAGGGGCAAACATGAGAGGAGGCGAAGGCCGTGAACTTCGTCGTCATGTTCCTTCTGACCGGACTCACCCCGTCCATTCTCGATCTTTTCTGGTGGCTCAGGTAGAGGGATAAGTATGCCGGAAGGAGCCGGAAAAATGAAGAAGATAGGACTGGCATTCGCGATTGGGCTGGGGGGATTTATAGTCCATTCATTTGCCTGCTCCTGGTTCCTGGACTTTTTCCGTTTCGTCTAGCGTCCGGGCAGGCGATATAAAGAGGCTGGATAAGCGAAGGGCTCCCGCCCCTTTAAGGGGGGGAGCCTTTTCGCGCTCGAGAGAAGCTCACATCTTATTCAACATAGGTTGAGGGCGACTTGCGACCTCCCATGTTGTTGAAGTAGACTCCCATGATGTCTGAGTAAGCACTCTCATTTCCACTCTCGTCGACCGCGGTGACCTTGTAGTACGTGACCTCCATGGTGACGGGGGAATCGTAGAACCACGGGCAGAGCAGGAGGTCTTCATTGGCCTTGGAATAAGGCCCTTCCTCCTGACCCGAGGAATATACGTTATACCCCGCCAGATCCGGTTCTGCATTGGAAGCCCAGGAAATCTTCACGCCAGACGCTTCGTCATCCAGGGCCATACCGACCGGCGCGACCGGCGGCACGGTGTCCGCTGGGGCCACCGTTTCATCTGAACCGCACGAAGCCATCACAAAAAGCATTGTCACTGCAACGACGGGTAGAAGCTTCTTTAGTGCTCTCATAGGTTCACGTCACCTCCTACAACTTTCCAAAGGCCCATCGTCATTGACACGGAGTGCCATACGTCTCAGCCCTTTGATTCAGCAAGAGGCGTGCCACAGGTGGCTGTTGTACCGTTACTCTATTGTGTTGATAAGAGATAAGTTAAGAAAGGCCCTGTGACTCCCGGGCCCGGGGGGGAAGCTACATATTGCAACCTCGCTTGCAGGCTGCAAAAGCGGCGTGCAAAGTGCAAGTGTTTCAGGGGAGTATTCGGACGACCTTACTGGTAAAGGCGGCCTCCCCTACCCTGCCGGTAATAAGATATGCTCCGGGCGCCACGCGGCTGCCCGCGGCGTCCAGGCCGTCCCAGATGATCTCGAGCGTACCCGCCTGCCGGCTCAGGTCGCGTACGAGCCGTCCCCTGACGTCGAACACCCTTACGTCATAAAGGCATTCGAAGCTCTCTCCGGACGCTCCCCTTACCACCACCTCGGAGACCGAAGGATTGGGCAGTACGACCACCCAGGCCCCCCGGCCGGCCAGGCCCGGCAGCGACAGGAAAAACTCCTCAAGGCCCTCCACCTGGTCCGGGGGCGCCAAATCGTGGTTCTCGATTCTGCCCCCGAACCTGGCAATTTCCCCGCCGAACAAGGCCCTGAAGTCCTCTGCAAAAATCTCGTGGGGCCTCCGGGCATGGGGGACATCCGCGCCCCCGCCATTGAGTTCGAAGCCCCTGAGGCTCGCGTAGCGGCGCCAGAGCATGCGCCCCGAGTCCGGCATCAGGGCGCGGTGCACGGCGTGGCCGATCTCATGGACGACCGTGTAGTGGACATGCTCGGTTGGATAAGCCACCCTCCCCGGGGTGAGGAATATAACGGATCCCTCGGTGGAAGACTCCACCAGATTGACCCTCGGCACATGCAGAATGACTATGTCTATATCGAGGTCGCGCACGGGAAAGTCTATTTGCTCCACCGCCGCAACCACATCTTCTAAGGGCATCGGGAACCATTCGGAGGCGCCGGACATGAGCTCGTACCGCCGGGCTCCCGGAAAGTCGATATAGGCCCCGCCCTCCTCGCTCAGAGCCATGCTCTCGGCCTCGCGGTGCGAGTAGATGGTTATTCTCCCGACCTGTTCCGCCGCCTCGAGCGGCACGGCAAGGGCAAGGACGGCCATGCAAGAGATGCCCAGTAATCGCAAGTTGTGTCTTCTCATCAACACCCGAGCGCCCTCAAAACAAAAAGGGCTGCCGGACCGCTTGAGCGATCTTCGGCAACCCATTGAAAATAAATATGTTGGGCTTTGCAGGCTATTTGCCTGCCTTTTCGGTATCGCCCGGCCTCCCACAACCCCCACGCACTATAATTGTATCATGAAGTCGCGCCGGCAGTCAAGTGAGGATGCGCGAATTCGGCCGTCAGAGCCGGCGCCGGGCCCTCCCGAAGCGAGATCTCGGACCCTACCCCGCCCCGCCCGCCGGCCTCTTCTGGATGACGTAGAAGTACTGGGTGAGCTTGGGTTGAAGCGAGCCCAGGCTGATGACACTGAAAAGGAAGTTGATGACCTTCATCGCGATATCCACACCCGCGCTCTTTCTGCCGATGACGTCCACCGAATCGCCGCGGCCGTAGAGGCTCTCATGCAGGATTGCGAGGCCGTTTTCGGCCGCGAACTTCCTGATGGCGCCAGGGGTCATCTTCCAGCTCATATACGTGGGGAAAGGCGGATTTCCGTCCCTGCCGGCCTCCTTCCAGCCCCGGATATTGCGGTAGAACCATAGATGGAACCAGTAGGGGGTGAGCTTGGTGACGATGCCCTTGGAGGAAAGCGGATTCGGCGCGGACAGGATAATGAGACCACCCTCCCGGACGGCCCGGGCGAACCGGCTCAAAGCCGCCTCAGGCCTCTCGACATGTTCGAGCACATCCCAGCACACGATGGCATCGAAGCGCCCCTCCGCCAGGTCATAGGTCTGGATATCGCCGTGGATTCTCTCGTCAAGACCCTTGTTTCTCTCCAGCTGGCCTTTGGATATGTCTATCCCGACAATCCGGGAGCCGGTCGGGAAACTCACGTGGCTCAAGGACCCGCAGCCGGCCTCCAGGACGATCAGGGAGTCTCTGCCGGCAAGCGCCGCGTCAACTGCCTTCTGTATCTTCTCGCGTTCACTTTTCATGATCACGAGATTATATGTCCGCTCCGACGGGGTTGGCAAGCCGAATGTGCGGGCGCAGGCTGTCGGGTTATAAGAAGTTCCTCAGGTATTGTGCCTTTCGAGGCCCTTGAGAAGGTATTCCTGGAGACTCGGCTGGCGATGGTCCTCAACTGTGGCATCGGTCACGTCGAACGCCAAGGCTATACTGCCGCACATCTCGCCATTATCGTCTTCGAGGCGGTAGCAGGACCATGAAATGATCCTGGCCTCGCCGCTGGCTGTTATTATGCTCGTCTTCTGCCTGTGGCATGACTCCCCGCTTTCGAGAACCCTGCAACGTTCCTCCATGTACTTCCGCCGGGCTTCCCCATCGGGATACATGAGGTCCCAGACGCGGCTGTTGCCCATGACCTCGTCGCGCTTATAGCCGCTTATCCTCTCGGCGGCGCCATTCCAAACGAGGATGTTGGCCTCCCTGTCGGCGGCGCTGATCCAGATATCCAGCGCGTCCATTATGCCTCCGAGAAAGCGGCTGAGGGCGAGCGCCTTCTGCTCGGCCCGCTTGCGGGCTTCGATGTCGCGAACGAAGGCCAGCACTCTGTTGCGCGGGCCATACTCGGCAAGCGACAGGTTGACCTCGACCCAGAACACCCGGCCCGACTTGTCCTTGCAGCGCCACTCGAAGAGGCTGGAGCCCTCGGCGGCTGCGATCTTGATTAGCCTGACTGCATCCTCATTTGTGAAAGGGCTTTCGCCGGCGCTTATGTCTCCCACGTTGAGCCTGAGCATCTCGTCATGAGAATAACCCAGCATCTCGCAGGTTTTCCGATTTACGTCCAGGATGCGGCCGG
>JASFEA010000120.1:0-9706 GCA_050125095.1 bacterium | reverse complement strand
ATAATGCATGTGTCGGGATGCAGGCTGGCGTTTGTCGAGGGCAGAAGGCTATACGAGAAGGTCGCCGGCACCCGGAGCGACCTCGCCGACCTCGAGACCGTCGTGGTGTTTGACCCGACCGGCATAGGCGAGGACGCGCATTGCATCTCCTTCGCGGACCTGGTGGACACCGGCCGCGGGGCGCGGCGGGGCAGAGTGCCCGAATGGCCGGCCGTTTCGCCCGACGACGTCGCCACAATCATATTCACTTCGGGCACAACCGGTGACCCCAAGGGCGTTATGCTCACCCATGCCAATATCCTGACGACGGCATTCGCAGCAATCGAGAGGTTCCGCATCACCTCCGACGACGTGTTTCTCTCGTTCCTCCCGGTCTCCCATGTGTTTGAGAAGACCTGCGGTTTCTACGCGATGCTGCTTGCGGGGGTCACCATAGCATATGCGCAGGATCTCTCGACCGTAACGCGCGACATCCAGGACATAAGGCCCACTATCGTCATCGTCGTACCCCGCATAGTACAGGGCGCCGTCGACGCCGTCCGAAGGAAGCTCCGGAGGGCGCCGCCATTCAAGCGGCACCTCATAAACCGGGCGGCCAGGGTCCTGACCAGATACGCCGGCCTCAAGCGGCGCGGCAGGCCCATTCCCTTGGGTCTCAAGGTCAGGCACTTCATTTATGACAGGCTCGTCGCGGCCCGTTTCAGGAAGATCGCCGGCGGCAGGATCCGGGCCATGGTCTCCGGCGGCGCGCCGCTCGACAGGACGCTGTCGGAGATCGTCCTCGCCATTGGCATCGACATAATCGAGGGATACGGCCTGACCGAAGCCGCCCCCCTGGTGAGCGCCAACTCGATTGAGGACAACGCGATCGGCACCGTAGGTAAACCCTTCGAACACCTCGTGGTCCGAATCGGCAAGGACGACGAAATCCTCGTCCGCGGCCCCAATGTGATGAAGGGATATTATAAAGACCCGGAGGCCACCGCCGAGGTGATCGACTCCGACGGCTGGCTCCACACAGGAGACCAGGGCCGCTTCGACGCCGACGGCAATCTCATCATCACGGGGCGCCTCAAGGAGATCATCGTGACATCCCATGGCAAGAACGTGGCGCCGTTACCGATCGAGAACCGCATCAGGGCAAGCAAGTACATACATCAGTGCATGCTCTGTGGAGACAATGAGAAGAGCATAACGGCCCTCGTGGTGCCCGAGCGCAGCGCCATCGAGAACTTCGCGAGGGAAAAGCACCTTGAAGTCGACGACTATGAGAGCCTGCTGACCACGACGCCCGTCAGGAACCTGATAACCCGCGAGATCCGCTCTGCGACAGGCCATCTCGCCGAACATGAGAAGGTCAGCCGCTTTACGCTGCTCCCCGAGCCATTCGCCGTTGAAAACGACATGCTCACGCCGACCCTCAAACTCCGCCGCCCGAAGATCGCCCGGCGCTACCAGGACACCATCGCCGCGATGTACAGGTAACCCGGCATTTGAACCGTCGCACCCTCCATGCTATATTGAGCCCATGCCGCTAATACTCGGATCGTTCACAGCCACGTTCCTTGCCCGGGAACTCGACGGGCTTCTTAAGGGAGGCGTCATCAAGGGCGTCTATATTAGCGACGACAGAGTCGTGTCCATCTCATACCGGGTCGGCAGGATGCAACTCAACGCCCTGCGTTTCCTTCACGCCCCGGGATTCGCGCTCCTGTGCGCGGAGGCACAGACGGAGCTGGAATCGGAACTCACCCACCTGCCCCGCTTTGAGGGCGCGATAAAGGATGCCTCCATCGTCACCGTCCGCCAGGTCGATCTGGACCGGGTGATTAAGGTCGAACTCGAAACCGGCGAGGGCGGCGCCTTCAACCTCTACTTCGAACTCAACCCGTCGATGCCCAACCTGTTTCTCACCGACGGCGACGACAGGATAGAGGCCATGCTCCTCAAGGCCGGCACGCGCACGCGGAGTCGCAGACTGGACGTTGGAAGGCAATACGTCACCCCCCCGGCTTCCTGCAAGATAGATCCCGCTGAAGTCACCGAGAAATACATGGCCACCCTCAACTGGTGGCAGGACGACGGGGTTCTCTCTCAGTCCGTCACCGGAGTCGGGCCGTTTCTTTCCAGAGAGGTCGCCCATCGCGCCCGGAGGCACAACTCCCAGTTTGCGGCCTTTGAAGATCTCATGAGGGCATACAACGACCGACGATGTGATCCTCACACCTTCGTCACGGGCAAGCGCACCCGCGGCAGAACCCCGACAATAGGAATCGCGTGGTTCTCACCGGAACAGGACAGCGTAGCGGAGTCGCAGAGCTTCCGGTCTCTGAATGAAGCCGCGATCGACATTCTCAACAACCTGTCGGCATCGAGGGCTTTCGACACAAGGAAGGCCCGTACTGCAAAAGCCGTCAAGCGCGAGATCCGCAAATGGGAGCGGGTCGAAGAAGAAGCCAGGAGACACCAGGAGGACGCCGGCAGGGCTCTAGACTACAGGAAGCGGGGCGAGCTCATAATGGCCAACCTCGACAATATCCGTAAGGGCCAGGCCGAAGTCGCGCTCCCCGACCTGCACGAGGGGGGCCGCGGAAAAACCGTAATTGAGCTTCATCCCAATCTCACGCCCCATGCAAACGCGGAGGTCTATTTCAAGAAAGCCCGGACCGCCGACAGGAGGGCGCGGCTCGCGCATGACAAGCTGGAGGTCGCCACCGGGAGGCTCGGGGAGCTGGCCCGCATCCTCGACGAGGTCGAGACGATCGAGGATCCCCGCCGACTCACCGAGATCGAGGAGAAAGTCCTCTTCATCAAATCCCCGGGCAGGAAGGAGAAGCCCCCCGAGGACGAGAGAGCCGTGCGGCTGGGCATAAGGCCGAGGAGGTACGAGATAGCCGGCGGCTGGACGGTGCTCGTGGGCCGCTCCGCCAGGGAGAACGACATTCTCACGCATCGCTACGCCTCGCCCAGCGACCTCTGGTTCCACGCCCGCCAGGCCCAGGGCGCGCATGTCGTCTTAAGGCGCGAGAAGGGTAAGGGGCTCCCACCGATGAATATCATGCTCAAGGCGGCTGCCATCGCGGCATATTACAGCAAGGCGAGAACCTCGACACATGTCCCCGTATCCTACACGGAGAAACGCTACGTTAAGAAAGTGAGGAAGGGTCCGCCGGGCACGGCGGCGATGCTCCGCGAGAAAGTGGTTTTCGTGGACCCCTGGCTTCCGGGGGCCTAGACCGGCAGGCAACGGCGCTCAGACTGCCTTCGCCCGGCCTGCCTCCGCCCGGCCTGCCTCCGCCCGGGCCACCTCCGCGCCGGCTACCTCCGCCTGGGCTTGCCGCGCCGTTTTGAGACCTGCTTCATCTCCCGCAGGAGCGCGTTCACGGCCTTGGTGGGCGCCACCTTCCTGATGATCTCGCCCTTACGGAATATGAGGGCGTTGCCCCGGGTGGCGGCGATGCCGACGTCGGCTTCCCGGGCCTCGCCCGGGCCGTTCACGGTGCAGCCCATGATGGCGACCACCATGGGCTCCTTTACGCCCTCGAGCTTCTTCCTGACCTGCTTGACGATGCGCTCGAGATTGATGTTGCATCTGCCGCATGTCGGGCAGGAGATGATAATGGGACCGCGCTTCCTCAGGAACAGCGACTTGAGGATTTCGAAGCCGACTACGACCTCTTCCTCCGGAGGCGCCGTCAGGCTCACGCGTATGGTGTCGCCTATGCCTTCGGCCAGGAGGGCGCCGATTCCCACGGCCGACCTTATGGTTCCCTCCGGGGGCATGCCCGCCTCGGTTATGCCGATATGGAGCGGGTAGCGGAAACGGTTGGCCAGCATCCTATAGGTCTCTATGGCAACCGGCGTCCTGGAGGCCTTGGCCGACAGGATAAGATCGGTAAACCCGATGTCTTCCAGCAGGGCAACCGTCTTGGAGACGCTCTCGACCATCGCCTCCGGTATGGGCGCGCCGTACTTCTGTAAGAGCGACTTGTCCAGGGATCCGGCATTGACTCCGATTCTCAAGGAGACATTCTGGCGCCTTGCGGCGTCGGCCACACGGATGATGTTTTCCCTGTCGCCGATGTTGCCGGGATTTATCCTTATGCAATCGACATTGGCCTCGAGCGCCAATAGCGCGAGCTTGTAGTTGAAATGTATGTCGGCGATGACGGGTATCTTAACGCGTTCTGTGATCTTGCCCAGGGCCTCGGCCGCGTCATAATCCGGAACGGCTATGCGCACCATCTCACAGCCGGCCTTCTCCAGGCTCTTAATCTGCCTCACGGTCGCCTTGACATCGAGCGTGTCGGTCTTTGTCATCGACTCCACCGTGATGGGATTGCCGCCCCCTATGGCCACATCCCCCACATAGACCGTACTCGTGTTACGCCTGACATACGACTCGCGCACATGCACGTTCAAACCTCCTTACGGTCATCAGCAAGGCCTTTGAAATGGTCGAAGCCTCCGGGCTTGAGCTCGGTCTGTTCGCCCTCGGCTTCGAGCACGAAGCCCGCCTTTTTAGATGCTATTCTGCCGATGGCGGTCAGCTTCAGGCCCGTTTCTTTCTCAACCTCGGCCAGGGCGTCCTCGTACTTCTCCTTAACCGTAAACAGCAGCTCGTAATCCTCTCCGCCCCTGATCGCGAGCGCGAGCGCCGAGCCCCTGTCGCCGTCGAACCACCTGAGAACGCCTTCACCAACGGGAACGGCCTCGCCGCTCAAGGATACGCCCGCCTTGCTCATCTCGAGTATATGCCAAAGATCCGCAATAAGACCGTCGCTTATATCTATCATGGCCGTCGGCTGCAGCTTCTCCACAATCACGCGCGACTCGACATGCCGCGGCGCGGGCCGCTTGAAGCGCGCGACAGCATACTCCGCGGCTGGCCCCTCGGGCCCTCTCCCTGCTGCAAGATACTCCATTCCGACCGCCGCTTCCCCAAGCGTTCCGGTCACGACTATGATATCGCCCTCACGCGCGCCCGATCTCATTACCAGGTCATCGCGCTCGCATGTGCCCGAGAGCGTGATGGAAACGGCGAAGGGCCCGTGAATCCTCACTATGTCGCCGCCCACGAGCCCGACCCCCGCGCCGGCCGCACAGGCTTCGATCCCCTCGTAGAGATTGTCTATGTCCTCCGGCGTGGTGCCGTCGGGAATAAAGAGCGTGATTACTGCGTGCCTGGGAACCGCGCCCATGGCGGCGACGTCGCTGATGTTGACGGCCATCGCCTTGAAGCCTATGTCTCCCATCGAAAGCCAGCCGGGCTGGAAATGCGTCCCCTCCACCAGGCAATCGGTGGTGATGACTTCCAGTATGTTGCCGCGCCTCAAGACCGCGCAGTCGTCGCCTATCCCCACCACGACGTCCTCGTCGTACTCGCGCTGCCTGGCCCTGATCCTGTCGATGAGCCCGAATTCGCCTATTTCACCAAGACCGGCCACCTAAGCGCCCTGCCTCCCTTCCAGATATCTTATCGCCGACAGCGCCAGGGCGCTCACGCCCGTACGCAGCACCTTCTCATTGAACGTGAACCTGGGATGATGAATGGGATAGGTTCTGCCCGACTTCCTGCCGACGCCCAGGAACAGCACCGTCGTCGGTACCTTTTCGGCGAAATACGCGATGTCCTCTCCACCCATTTCGAACCCGCCGTGGGTGATCACGTTCCGCTTCCCCAGTATCTCGACGCAGGCGTTCCTCGCAACATCGGTCACTTTCTCATCGCAGATGAGCGCCGGGTAACCCTTGATGTATTCGAGCCTGGCCCTGGCGCCATGCGCACGGCATACATTCGTCAGTATCTCGCGGATCATCTTTGCCACCCCCCTGCGGAGGGTCCGCGACTGGGTGCGCGCCGTCCCCTCCAGCACGACCTCCGGCGCGATCACGTTGAACCTGCTGCCCCCCCGTATTTTCCCGACGGTTACGACCACGCTTTCCATGGGGTCGACCCGCCGCGAAACAATCGTCTGAAGGGCCGTTATGTACTCGGCGGCGACCACTATGCTGTCCGTGACCTCCTGCGGTCTGGCGCCATGCCCGCCCTTGCCCTTGATGGTCACCTTGAAGTCATCCGCCGCGGCAGACATGGGGCCGGAGCCCACGCCGATCTCGCCCTCCCTGGCCGGGTGCCAGAGGTGTATTCCGAACATCGCGCTCACTCTCGGATTGGATAGGACGCCCGCTTCGATCATGGCCGGCGCCCCGCCCGGGGGCTTCTCCTCCGCCGGCTGGAAGACAAGCTTCACGTTGCCCCGAAGGTCTCCGGCCATGTCCTTGAGCACCATCCCCGCGCCAAGCACCATGGCCATATGCGCGTCATGCCCGCACGCGTGCATGAGGCCTCCGTGCTCCGAGGCGAAAGGCAGCCCGGTCTCTTCGCCGAGCTCGAGGGCGTCCATGTCGGTCCTCAGGGCGACCGTGGTCCGGCCGCGTCCCCGGACCATCGCGACGACGCCCGTACCTGCGACCGGGGACCTGAAGGGAATCCCGGCCCGCCTGAGAAGCGAGCAGACCTTCGCCTGCGTCTTGTACTCTTCGAATGACGGCTCGGCTATCCTGTGCAGCGCTCTCCGCATCGATATGACGCGGTCCTCATACTTGCGCGCGAGTTCGATGACCCGGTCTCTCGTCGTTTTCGCTGTCTCAGGTCTCTTCGTCTCGGGTTTCATCCTGCTCCCTGTCTTTTTCAGGTCTATTATTCACCCGCGAGGAGCGAGCCTATAGTCATGGGAATCATGTCCTGCACGTCACTCGCGAGGAAACCGTAATGACCCATGTTCTCGCGCAGCATATCGGCTGCGGCGCCGTGTACATACGCGCCGCAACATGCCGCCGGTATGGCATCTGTGCCCTGCGCCAGGAAACCCGCGATCACGCCCGTGAGAACGTCGCCCGAGCCAGCCGTCGCCAGCCCCTCGTTTCCGGTGGGTATTACATAGACGGCGCCCTGCGGTTCGGCAACCACGGTCGGCGCCCCCTTCAGGACGAGAACCAGTTCCAGTTCCGTAGCGACGTATCTTGCCGCATCGATCCTCTCCATGACTATCGCGCTTTTGTCTATGCCCGTAAGCCTCGACAGCTCTCCCGCATGAGGAGTGATTACCAGAGGGAAGTCGAGGCCCTTTATCTTCTTATGTTTGCCGGCGAATGCGTTGATGCCGTCGGCGTCCAGCACGGTCGGCTTTCCAAGCTTCGGTACGAGCCTGCGGACGAGCTGCTGGGTCTCGGTATTGAGAGAGAGCCCCGGCCCGATGGCGACCGCGTCCGCCTTTTCGACGAGCTTCTTGATGCCGGCGGCCGCCTTGAGAGAGAAGCTGCCGCCCGGCGTCTCGGCCACGGGCAGCGTCATGACTTCGGTGAGCTTCACCTCCATTATGGTGTTGAGGCTTCTCGGCACGGCCAGGGTTACCAGGCCTGCACCGGCCCTGAGGGCCGATATGGACGTGAGCGCCGCAGCCCCCGTTAAACCGGTGGAGCCGCACACCGCCGCCACCGCCCCGCATGACCATTTGTGAGCGTCCGGCGGCCTCACAGGCAGGGCGCCCGTGATGTCCTCCGGCTGCATGAAGTAAACGCCCGGGTCATTTGCCGCGATGACATCGACCGGTATGCCTATGTCGACCACCGTGAGTTCCCCGGTAAGGCCCCTCCCGGGGTGAAGGACATGCCCGCGCTTGGGAAGCGCCATTGTCACCGTCAGATCGGCGGCAACGGCATTCGTCGCCTCGCCCGTGGTGGCGTTGACCCCCGATGCTATGTCCACGGCCACGATAGGGGCCTCCACCTCATTTATGGCGGCTATGGCCCCGGCCATGACGCCTCTTGGCTCGCCTTCAAAGCCCGTTCCGAAAACCGCGTCCACAACGACGCGCGCGCCGGCCAGGGCCTTTTCCAGTTCCCCGAGGTTCCTGGCGGCGATTTCCCTTACCGGGACTTTCATCCTCTTAAGCTTGTTGTAATTGGTAAGGGCATCGCCCTTGAGATCCTTGCCCTTGCCGAGGAGAAAGACCTTCACGCCATAGCCGTCTTGCTTGAGAAGGCGCGCAACCACGAACCCGTCCCCACCGTTATTGCCCTTGCCGCAGACGATAACGACATTCGCGCCCTTCGACGGCTTGTGCCTTGCGGCTATCGCGTCCTTGACTCCGCGCCCCGCGTTTTCCATCAGGTCTATGCCGGCCACGAACTTCTCTATCGTGACGCGGTCCATCTGCCTCATCTCATCTGCTGTGACAACGGGTAACATTGGTTCACCTCAAAGGGTTGTCATGACGACGGCGACTGCGTAATCCCTGTCATGCGACATGCTGAGCGCTGTCTTCCCTCTGCCCAGGGCGAGCGCCGCCCTACCGTGGGCAATGAGTGCCGGCGCGCCGCTGTCGCTGAGGACCACTTCAATCTCCTTGAATGGGACGCCGCTCGCCCCGCGCGCGGCGACCGCCTTTATGAAAGCCTCCTTGGCTGCGAAACGCGCGGCAAGCGAACGGGCCGGGCTGGCCTTGCTTCTGCAGTAGTCGACCTCCGCGCCGGTGAATACCCGCATGAGAAATCGCTCGCCCCATCGCTCTAGAACCGCCTCCATCCTCGAGATGGAGACAAGGTCTATGCCGACGCTGAAGTCAGTGGAGTTAGCCATATAGCCCCCGCCCCGGCCATCATATGGGAGACAATCCGGGCGTTCAAGGCCAAATAGAAAACAAGCGGGTAAAGACGCTAATCCGTACCCGCCGCTTTCTTCTATTTCAGATTCAGGCTCCTGCGAGATCCCTTATTGGCCAAAACCTCCGTGTAGCCTTTCCTATATTTCAAGCTCCCTTGCTTTCCAATTCCTGTATCAGTGACCCGGGGATGTGGCAACTGGGCTACTTCATGGACTGGCCTATTGTCTTCCCCACGCTGATCTCGCCATTGTCGATCCTGAGATTGAATCCGCAGTCAGGATTCGAGCAAACCCACGCCTTGTAAGTAATAGGCGCCCCTTCGCGTCCGTAGTCAGATAGAGGTATCAGGACCCCGTCCCGACACTTCTTACAATCCGGAAACGTGCTCTCCATTATCCGAACCTCCCGTCCCTTCGCGTACATCTGGTAACACCTGTGTTTCGACCAGTCCCAATGCTAATCAAGATACCACCGTAAATCCCTTTAAGTCAAGTAGGCCGCTATCACCTCCCGTATATGTTGAACTTGCTCCACGCCCTCTCCCAGGCGCGCACCCTTGAGGCCGCATCGCGCAGGGGCTCGGGCATGCGCGCCTCCGTGCAGCAGGCCCTGGCTATCCGGCTCGCGTCGACGAAGGTCGTCATATGCCCGGCGATGACCGTAATGGGCGTGGCATGGCCCCGGATCTTCACCGGGCCCGACCGCTTTGCATTGTCCCACTTGGCGAGTTTCTTAGGAGTCGTGCCGCGCGAACTTACGCCCATGCTGGGCCGCCCGGCGATGACGCCCACGTAACTGGCGAGCGGTATCTCTTCCTTGAGAGAGACTTCCTTTATCATCACCATGTCGGCTTTGCGCTTGAGCATCTTGAGAACGCTCTGGATCAAAGGGACAAAGGCCACGTTTCCCAGCGCCTTGATGGCCTCATCGCTGAGTTCGTCGGTGGCAATGGCCTCTTCCAGCACCCTGAGCTTCGGGAAAGAGAGCATCGACGCGCAGACGTGAACGCGCCCCGCCTTGGGGCTCAGTACGAGGTC
>JASFEA010000119.1:0-9961 GCA_050125095.1 bacterium | reverse complement strand
AATTGCGCGGGTCCCCCCTGCACAGGGCAAGAGTTATCACAATGGCTATGACATAGCACCATCTCAACCTGAGTCCTATGCGGGTCAGGAAGAAGCCTATTGTAATGCCCCAGGGAAGAAGCCAGGTAAGCCTGTAGAGCATCTTGCGCGTGATTATTCCGGATGTGAAGCCCGCGACGCCAGGGACATATGCCAGAAACAGGACACCGGCGGTGAGGGCCACAAGTAACCTCGCGGTGCGGCTCCTTTGCCACCACCCGAGCGCGGCAAATGTCAGCACGAGTCCGGCCAGGGCGATTGGGTAGCGGGTGATGAGCAGGGGGTGAGCTATGTAAGCCCCCGCGCTAAGGCTCAGGATTCTGTCACCGGCTGCGGCCCTGGCCTGGTCGCCGGGCAAGTAAGGCGAAAGGAGCGTAGCCACCCCCCTGCCCTCGTGAGGTCCGGGGGCTACGTCCTCAAGGAGGGAGGTGGCCTCCCTTCCGGGGCCGAGCATCAGGCTGCAGAGAACGAGCGGTACGAGGACGAGCGCGATCGTGACCGCCGGGCCTCGCCTGCGGTCTCGGAGCAACTCAATGGCTGCGAATGGAATCAATCCCACCGTGCACCACACCACTCCCATGGGGTGTATAAGACCCGCCGCTATGACAGATAGGAAATACAGAGCGTATAGCCGGCGGTCGGTGGGCTCTGGGTGGGTGTGGCTCCTGCGCACGAGCCCCAGCCCGAGCGCAATAGCCACCATAACGGGCACGAGAAAGGCGAAGCTCTTGTCCTGGGCTGTGCGCGCGAAGAGAGCCCAGCCCGCCGTGTCTGAGGGATAGGCGCTTGAAAGGTAGAAGAGGACCTGGAAGAAACAGGCAAAATAGGCCGCCTTCTCCGACTTGAGTATCCGCTTCGCGAGCGTGAAGACGCCGAATATCGCGAACGGGAATATAATCAGCGGCAGGTAGATCTGATGGGCGTCGACCGGATGCGCGCCGCTCACGCTCGAGAGAAGGGCTTCGGTTACCCACCAGGAACCGAACCACACTCTCGGCGGAGACGGCAGGTCCGGCCCCATGAGCGCGTCGGTCGCGTTTATGGGCAGGCCATCGACGTAGTCGGCGATATATGCCAGGTAAAACCAGTCATCCATGTCCCTTGGCGACCAGACGGTTGCGGCGCCGAGCAATATGGCCGCTGCTATCAGGATTATTGCGGCTGTTCTGCTCCCCTCGAGCCCTGTCCCGACTTCGGTCCCTTTTCTCAACCACACCTGCCGGATGATGAGGAGAATAAGCAGCGCGGAATAGACGAGAGTGAGCAACAGGATAACAAAAGCCAGGCTTGTTCTTGCGACAATGCCCATGAAACTCAAGAGCAGGATGGGGACGAGTCCGCACGCAAAGGCAGTTGCCAGGTGTTCGGGCAGCGTCAGGTATTCTTCGGTCCTGGATTTCAGGGCCCCGGTTATGACAAGCCCGGGAAAGAGAATGATACCCAGGGCGGATACGGTGAAGGAAATGCCGGGGGGGAGATGGGAGAAGGCCCCCAGCAGGGCCGCGACTGCGGTCAGCCCCGCGCCGATGGCCACAATGAGGATCGGTCCCGATATAGGTAGGGTTATTCCGGGTCTCATTTGGATAAGAACTAGCACATGATGGGGCCGCATTCAAGCAAGTGTGTCAGCGCCCGCGGGGATCTTGTATCGAAACGCGAGCGGCAGTAGTGCTATACTCGCTCCGTCCCTTTCTACCCAGGGGCCTATGAGGAGTGACAGACTTGGAAGTTGAGTCCGGAAGAAGACAGCGGTACAGCAGGCTCGCGGCATGCGTGCTTGTCGCCGTGCTCGTAGCAACGGCGTTAGGCCTTTACAGGGACTACGGAATTTCATGGGACGAGCCCGTGCAGAGGGACTATGGGAAGAAGGTCTATGACCATGCATTCCGCAATGACGACTCGCTCCTCGCAGACCGCCATCGCGTATACGGCCCTGTTTTCGAAGTGCTTCTAATTGTGCTCGAGAATGCCTTTAGGCTTGAGGAAGCACAGGACGTCTATTTCATGAGGCACCTGGTCACTTTCCTAATGTTTGCCGCGGGGGTCTTCTTCTTCTATCTTCTTGGGTCACGCATACTCCGGGACTTCAGACTCGGCCTGCTTGGCGCGATCCTCTTTATTCTGACCCCGCGGATATTCGCCCATGCCTTTTACAATTCCAAGGATATACCCTTCATGGCCATGTTCATTGTGTGCATGTACACGCTGTTGCTGTACCTGGACACCAGGAGCCGGCGGGCGGCGCTCATGCACGGAGTCTGCTGCGCAGTTCTCGTCGATATGCGTATTATGGGGGTATTCATCCCGGTGCTGACGGCTGGCTTGTTTGCATACGACATGGTCCGGATGGGAAGCGGGGACGAGAAGACTGCAAAATCTGCGCTCAATTTCGGGCTCTTCTGCGCCACTCTAATACCGTTGACGATACTTCTGTGGCCTACGCTCTGGTCGAATCCGCTTATAAACTTCCTCGAGGCCTTCAAGGCGATGTCAAGGTTCGCCTGGAGGGCGACTGTGATTTTCATGGGCAAGGAAATCTGGTCCACGGAGCTCCCTCATCACTACACGCTGGTGTGGATTGGCATCACTGTTCCAGTTGTGTATGCGGGGCTGGGTATTGCGGGTATGGTTGTGGCAGCCGTACGCCTCGCGGGGAGGGATATGGGGCTTGAGTTCGGGCGGCGGGATGCACTCCTGATTCTCATTTGGCTGATTGTTCCTCTCGGGTTCCTGATCGCCTCAGGCGCGGTTCTGTATGATACCTGGCGTCACATCTTCTTTGTATATCCGGCCATTCTCCTGCTGGGACTAGTGGCTCTGAAGTGGTTCTGGAGATTCTCAATGCTCAGAGTCGGGGGCGCGGGGGGAAGGGTCTGTGCAGCAGCGCTTGCCGGACTGCTGGCCATGAACACGGGCGGGGCGCTGTCTTTCATGGTGCGCAGCCATCCCCATCAGAACGTCTACTTCAACAGCATGGTCGGTGGAGTCCAGGGCGCGGCGGGCCGGTTCGAGATGGACTACTGGGGGCTCTCTTACCGGAATCTCCTCGAGGACCTTCTTGAACAGGACACCAGGACGCGAATCCGCATTAAGGCCTTGAATGAACCCGGCTATTACAACTCCTTCATTTTGACAAGAAATCAAAGAGAGCGCTTGCTGTACTCCGAGGATACAGCTGGTGCGGATTACTACATAACCAACTTCCGCTGGGACCGTTTAAAGCCGCCTCCTGAGTCGGAGGTCGTAAGCGTGAAGGTGGACGGGGTGAGTCTGTCTGCCGCATATCGCACGCGCTACGCGCGACAGTGACCATCGGGGCTTGCCGATATATGGAGTGCGGGCTAGTATGGTGTAGCCGGGATTTATGGGTTAGGAGGTGAGCCACGGCTCAGTGATGCGTTATGGTATTTGCATAAGGAGCTTCATAGCTGCCGCCCTTATTCTGAGCATGACTCTTTATTGCAGCAGGGACAGGTCATCTGACCGCTCGAGCGAGCTCGCGGACCGCCTGGAGAAACTCAGGTCGGTCCCCTACACATCAGTGACCCCGGAAGAAGCGTCGCCGGACACCTCCGGCGTAACCATTTCCGACAGGAGCAGGGCCTGGCCCGGCTATAACCTCTACTGCTCACGGACCGCCCCCGTTGCGCTCCTTGTGGATATGGAGGGGAGAGTTGTTCATACCTGGACTTATGAGCACGATGACTACAAGTTGTGGGACCATGCAATATTGCTTGGCAATGGAGATATCGTGGCGCTGAACAAGTTCAAATACATCTTTGAGCTAGACTGGAACTCGAATCTCATCTGGGAGAAGAGAGCTGAGGTCCACCACGAGATTTCAAAAGCTGGCGACGGCACTTATTTTGTAATCGAATACGGCGCGGAGCAATACCGGGGTCTCCGCGTGCGATTCGACAATATCGTGCATATGGACGCACGTGGAGAGGAACTGGGGCGGTGGTCGACATACGGGCACCTGGACGACTTGAAGCGCGTCCTGGACCGGACATCTTTTCTCGATACGACTCTGGATCTGAAAGAAGAACACGGGACATCTCCGGGGAGAGAGAGCTTCGGCGAGAAGATGACCTATGACTATTTCCACCTCAACACAGTGACCATAATGCCGGAGACTCCGCTGGGTGAGAGAGATGCGCGATTCGCGACAGGCAACCTCCTCATTTGCCTTCGGAACGTGAACCAGATTGCCGTGCTTGATTGGGATATGGCGGAGATCCTCTGGGGATGGGGCGAGGGTGTCCTCGAATGGCCGCATCACCCCACCATGTTGGAGAATGGCAACGTCCTCGTCTTTGACAATGGCGTCGTCAGGAGGTACTCAAGAGCGCTGGAAATCGATCCGGCGTCGGAGACAATCGTCTGGGAGTACAAAGCGAACCCGCCCGGGAGCTTCTTCACTCGCGAGAAGGGGTCGGCCCAGAGGCTTCCTAATGGGAACACCTTGATCTGCGAGGGGGACAAGGGGCGGGCTTTTGAAGTGACGGGAGAAGGGGAGATTGTGTGGGAGTGGTACAATCCCCTTCTGGAGAATGGACACCGGGTTCAGGTATACAGATTCACGCGTTATCCCGTGGAGATGGTGGAGCCACTCCTTAATCGCTGACGTAAAGAGGCACTTCGATGACCATAACGCGGCCCACATTAATAATAGGGGCCATCGCGGCGGGCCTCGCGTGCTGCCTGGTTGCTTTCTGTGCGAAAGAAGACGTTGCAGATGATAGGCAGAAAAAAGCGAGTGACCTTCTTGAGAAATTCCGCTCCGTACCCTACACCGCAGTGACCGATGAGCGGATGAGTGAAGAGCCGGTCGGAGTCACGGTTCATGTACCGTCGGAGGCGTGGAGGGGCTACAACCTCTATTGCTTGCGCACCGAGGGAACGGCAATCCTCATGGATATGGAAGGTCGTGAGGTTCACAGGTGGTCCGATGAGAGCACTTCCGTAAAGGGTTGGCCCTATGGAGTGATCCTCGAGAACGGGGACCTCATCGCTTACAGGGAAGACAGGGGAATAGTGCGGCTTGATTGGACCGGAAAAGCGCTGTGGCGTGTTCGCGGGGGCGTGCACCATGAAATATACCCGCTTCCGGACGGATCGTTCTACGCGCTCGTCCGGCGGACTGTGACCCACAGGGGACTTAATACTCGATTCTCTGAGATCACACGGTTCAGCGGCGAGGGCGAAGTGATCGAAGCCTGGTCGGCATACGAACACCTTGACGATATCAAGAGAGCCCTCGACACGCGGTCATTTCTGGACACGGTACTTGACAGCATCGGAGCGCTGGGCATCAACCTGGCTGAGATGGATACACTGCCCCCGGGGGTACATCGGGCGAAATCCCCGGGATGGCCCCTATATGATTACTTTCATATGAATACGGTGTCGATACTGCCTGATACGCCTGCCGGGAGGGCGGATGCAAGGTTCAGGGCCGGTAACCTGCTTACCTGCTTCAGGAACGTGAACCAGATAGCGGTTCTGGACAGGGACACGATGGAGATAGTATGGGCCTGGGGGGAGGGGGATCTCGAGTGGCCGCATCACCCGACGATGCTCGATGACGGCAGCATACTTATATTCGATAACGGTGTTGTGCGTGAATACACGCGGGTCATCGAGCTCGATCCCATAAGCGAAACCATCATGTGGGAGTATGTGGGTGATCCCCCGGAGAGTTTCTACAGCCCGACGAGGGGCTCCGCCCAGCGCCTGCCGAACGGCAATACGCTCATTTGCGAGGGCGACAGGGGGCGGTGTTTTGAGATATCGCGCGCAGGTGAGATCGTGTGGGAGTGGATAAATCCGGCGACGGATGACAGGGGTCGCCGCGCGCAGATCTACAGAATGATGAGATACCAGCCTGAGTTTATTGAGTCTCTGCTGGAAGCCGGGGGTTGATCGTCTTGCTCAATTTCTACCGTGGTGGCGGAAAAAGAGTCGCCCGAGTCCTGATCCCAGGAGCAATGTTCCCCGTGCTGGCGCTGGCCCTGGCTATTTGCTCCTCCTGCGGAAAAGAGGATACTGCAGACGAGAGCCGCGCGCTTAAGGAACGGCTGGAGAGACTCAAGTCCATACCGTACACGGCGACGACGGAAGACACGGTTCCTGAATGCCTAAAGGGAGTTGCGCTCCACGACCGGGCCAGGGCCTGGCAGGGCTATAATCTCTACTGCTCGCGGATTGAACCCGAAGCTTTCCTGCTCGACATGGGCGGGAACATCGTCAATCGGTGGTTCTACGAGCAGGACCGATTCAACTTCTGGAACTACGCCATTCTCGACGACAACGGCGATCTCGTTGTGCTCAATGACACGCGTTACATACTCAAGCTGGACTGGGACTCCAACCTGATCTGGGAGCAGCCCAGGCCGGTGAACCACGATGTCGCGGGGGCACCGGACGGCACCCTGTATGCCATAGAGTATGACACGAGACAACACAGGGGCCTTACGGTTCGTTTCGGGCAGATCGTCCACCTGGATGCCGACGGGGAGGCGCTCGGCATATGGTCGACTCATGACAGGCTGGATTATCTCAAAGAGGTGCTCGACACGTCCTCGTTCCTGGATGTAATACTCGACAGCATGATCGCCCATGGCGTGTCACCGGATACGCTGCAAAGGATCTCCGGAAAGGTGGATGTGTCCGCTGTCGGACGGGGCGCGCGCCTGTATGACTATTTCCGGCTCAACACGGTGACGATAGTGCGCGAGACTCCGCTTGGCCGCCGGGACCCGCGTTTCGCAGCCGGCCGCCTTCTAATATGCCTGAGGAATGTTAACCAGATATGCACCCTGGACTGGGATAGCGGGGAAATACTCTGGAGATGGGGGGCGGAGGAGCTGGAGTGGCCCCACCACCCTACGATGCTGGATAATGGAAACATCCTGGTATTTGATAACGGGGTTGTCAGGAAGTACTCAAGGGTGATAGAGCTCAACCCCGTGAGCGGGGAGGTCGAATGGGAGTACGTCGGTAACCCGCCTGAGGAGTTCTACAGCCGGACCAGAGGATCGAGCCAGCGGCTGCCCAACGGCAATACGCTGATCTGCGAGAGCAATGACGGCCGGGCTTTCGAAGTCACGAGAGACGGGGAGACTGTCTGGGAGTGGTTCAATCCCATTATGCGGGATGATCGCCGGGCACAGGTGTACAGGATGATTCGATATCCGGCCGAAATGATAGAACCCCTGCTTGCGGAGCGCGGCCGGGACCCGTCGGAGTAGCGGCAGGCCATTTTATTGACCGGCGCCCGGAGGCGGGTCAGGGGGCGACGAGATGCAGACCATCAAACGCTCTGAAGTCCTGTGTATTGTCGGCCTTCTTGTGCTGGCATTTGCCGCGCGATACATGGTTGCGGACAGGGCCATCTGGTTCGACGAGCGCTTCACGCTGAATAACACGGGCTCGGTGTCCGCCGCCGTCGAGCACTGCCTCAAGGATGTCCACCCGCCGCTCTACTTCGTTGTCACGGCGCTCTGGCGCTCGGTTCTCCCATCGACGGACGCCTCGATGCGCCTTCTATCCCTCATCTTCGGAATGGGCTCTCTGGCCGCAATACTCGTTATCGCGCGCACAATTGCAGGCTGGCGGGCGGGCATAGCTGCTCTCGCCGTTGCGGCACTTGCGCCCTATCACTGGCTGTACTCGACCGAGCTCCGCCCATATGCGTTGTTCCTGGCGTTCTCGGCCTTCGCCGTCTGGGCGTTCCTGAATATCCTCAAAACCGGAAAACTCAGGTACTTTTTGCTTCTGGCGCTTTTCACAGCCCTCAACCTGTACACGCACTACTTCGCTGTTTTCCTTTTACTTGCGCAGGCCCTCGTCCTTCTCGTTGCCGCCTTCCGGAACTCCGCAAGCGGGCTCTGGACGCCGCGGCACAGGAATCGGATCATACTGCACGGGATACTGGCGCTGGTGCTGATTGCCGTTGCCTATGCGCCCTGGTTGGGCGTTCTCCGGCGCGTCGTCACCGAATCTGTGGTGGACGGGCATGTGGTTGGCGCGGGGAGGCGCGTGGGGCGTGGAGTGACGGTCGGTCTCATAGGAACGTCTTTTTATGACTCGATGGGGCAGGGGCTCATACCATTCGTTTTACAGGCGATACTGCTTGGTTTTGCCGTCAGTGACCGGAGATTCAGGGGCGCTTCTCTGCTGCTTGGTGCCGTCTGGCTGCTGCCGTTTATCTTGCTTAAGTTGTGGAGGCCGGGTCACTTCATTGCCGCCAAGTACTTCTTGTATGCATACCCGATGACGGTCGCGATGGTGGGCGTGGGGGCATCTGCAATGGCCGATCTCATCGGACGCGGTCACCGCCGCAGTGCTGTTATTTTTTTCCTGCTCGTGGCCGTGGTTTCCCTCAGCCCGCTGATGCCGGGCCAGCGCAAGCCTTATGCGTTCCACCGCTCGGATTGGCTGGACGTGGTAACGGACATCGGCGAATACATGAAGCCCGGTGAGCGCATCAGTTTCCCGGGAGATCCCAAGAGCCAGGCCATGGTCATGCATTATGCGGAGGAGGGATTTTTCGACCTCCATCCCGTTATCCTGTGGCGACCGGGGGCCGGGACCGGGGCTTTTGTCTCCGAGGGAGCCGGCAGAGACATCTGGTTACTGAAACGCGGCAGCCTGCCGCCGGACTTCGCGGATGGTCTGGGAGATTCACTTGAAGTCGTGGAAACATGGCACATCTATCCGAATGACATTACTCTCTACCGCCTGGAAGCCGGTGAGGCGGCATCTGGAATACGGCCGGACCCGGAAGAGAGAGGTGCCGAATGAGCGCGCGTGAACCCGGCCGCACGGAGACTATCGTTGTGGTTGGACTTCTCCTCGTATTCCTCACTCAGGCGATAGCCAGCGCGGTACAGAAATCCCTGACAATGGACGAGTACACCCATTTCGGAGCGGCCGTTTCATACGTTGAGAACAACTATTACCGGCTGAACCCCAATCATCCGCCTTTCTGTAAGGTGGTTACCGGCCTGGCAGTTCTGACCCTCGACCCGAAGGTTCCCCCGGAGCCCCCGGAAGGCGGGCGATTCACACAGAGGCTCTATGGCATCAGATTCACACGGCAGAACGCTGCGGATATCGAACGCATCACCTTCGTGGGCCGGCTCCCCCATATCGTAATCGCCCTCCTGCTCGGAGTGGGGATCTGGCTCTCAGCCCGGCGCCTGTTCGGACGCGTGGCGGGACTCACGGCGTTGGTCCTCTGGGCAACGGACCCCAATCTGCTGGCCCATGCCCGTCTTGTTCACACCGACTCGGGCGCCGCGGTTTTTGTGTTTCTCTGCCTGGCCTGGCTGATGTTCGGCGTGCTTCGGAAACCCACGTGGACACGGTGCGTCCTCTTCTCTGTGCTTTTCGGTCTCGCGCTTCTTACGAAGTTCTCGACGATTGTCCTGTTTATGATCGCACCCCTGCAGGTATGGCTCTTCTGGTATGGAGAAAAGAGGGGATGGATCACTGGCCCGGGCCCTGAGGGCCTTGCGAAGAGAGGAGGAGACTACTGGGGCATATCCCTGAAACTCCTGGTGACATGCGCAGTGACCACGCTGGTGCTGGGTCTCATACTCTACCGCGGACACCTTGAATGGTGGTTCCATGGTCTATCGCGGGTGCTGGCCCATAATGAAACTGGCCATGAGGCCTACATTCTCGGCCACTGGTTTGCCGAGGGAAAGTGGTATTACTTCATCGTGGCACTGGCGGTTAAAACCCCGCTGCCCCTCCTGATCCTCGCTCTCGTCGGCGCCGTTGCCACCCTGCGGGCGCTGCGCGGTGGGAGGGCCTACATGCCGTTCATTTTCATACTTCCCGGCCTTATCTGGCTCGGGTTTGCAATGACGAGCAAGATAAACATCGGTATGCGACATGTTCTGCCGGCATA
>JASFEA010000118.1:0-10012 GCA_050125095.1 bacterium | reverse complement strand
TCGCCCCCGGACGAGAGCAATGGCGGAGACATTATGTGTTGATATGACTGGAGCGTTGGCGGTGTAGGCGGTCTCGTGGAGCGGTTTTCCACCATTGAAAAAGCCGGCAGCCCCACCGCCAGCGCCATTATTAGGAACAAGGGTATGCCCTTCCTTGGATACATGCGTGCAGCCCTCCGCTAGGAGTATAAGGCCGACATCAGGCGAGTGCCTGAGTAATGCGATCACCCAGGCATATTATAACACACTTTTATGCGAACGTTAAGGGGTCAGGTCTTGAAATGCACAATCGCCTGGGGTCAGAAGGGCCCAGATCCAGGTATGCACATTCGCCATTGCCTCAGAAGGCCAGGTCTCGGAATGCTCAGGTCTCAGAAGGCCATATCTCAGAATGCTCATCCGCCGGTGACGTCGGAAGGGCGGGTCTCAGCACGCACCCACGCCCCGAATGGGATGCTCAATAGCCCTCCAGAACACGGTCTTCGTACTCGCTCTCCAGCTTGCGCTTGTGCTTGAGCTCCTCGGTCTTAAGCAGCGCGAAAACTTTGCGAGTCGCGTCGTCGGCCGCGCGCTTTTCGAGCTCGGCGTACATATCATGCGCTTTCTCCTCCCGCTTCATGGCGAGCACGAGAAGGTCGGGGTACTTGATGTCCTCGGTCACGGGGGGCTCAACCATGTAGTCGCTTATCTTGAAGTCGGCTATATCGGGTTCGGTGAAGGAGCTTACCTGCTTGGGCGTGAGGTTGGAGAGTATACGCTGATGCTTACGTTCTTCATCGGCCATCGAGAGCACAGCGTCCTTCATAACCGGGTTTTTCACCTTGCCGGCGAGGTTCTCATAAAAGGCTGCCGCCTCTATTTCCTTCTCTATTGCGAACTTGATGATCTCTTCGGTCGGCGTTCCGCTCATCTCTTCCTCCTTATTTTATGCAATCACGCCCATATTATCAGGCCCGTGCGCTATGTCAACTCGGGTCTCGCTTCTTTACATTGGATGCCGGGGCCAATATCATAGTCGCAGGAGCAGGAGGGGACGATGAAAGAAGCTATGCTCTATGAAATCAGGGACGGGGACGCCGTATGCCATCTCTGCGCGCATCGCTGCAGGGTGAGTGACGGGGCCCGGGGAAAGTGCGGAGTGCGGCTTAACCAGGGCGGAAAACTCCACTCGCTGGTCTACGGCAAGCTCATCGCCCACGGCGTCGACCCCATCGAGAAGAAACCCCTCTATCATTTTCTGCCGGGCACGGGCAGCTTCTCCATCGCCACGGCCGGCTGCAACTTCTTCTGTGACTTCTGCCAGAACTGGCAGATCAGCCAGATGTCGCATGAGGGCGGGCAGATCTATGGCGAGGACTTCACGCCGCAGGCGGTGGTCGCCGAGGCCCGGTCCACCGGTTGCTCGAGCATCGCCTATACGTACACCGAGCCCACAATATTCTTCGAGTTCGCCTATGACTGCGGCGTGCTTGCTCATGAGGCCGGGCTCAAGAACGTCTTCGTCACCAACGGCTACCAGACGCCCGAAGCGGTCGAGAGAATGACGGGCGTGGTGGACGCCGCCAATGTCGACCTCAAGTCATTCAGCGATGACTTCTACAGGGATCGTTGCGGGGCCAGGCTCGCGCCTGTCCTCAAGGCCATAGAGCTGATGCACGGGGCGGGGATATTCCTGGAGTTGACCACGCTCCTCATCCCGGGTGAGAACGACAGCGAAGATGAGATTGAGAGCATAGCCGGTTTCATAGCGTCGGTATCGCCAGATATCCCGTGGCATATCTCGCGTTTTCACCCGCAGTACAAGCAGACCGGCAAGGAGTGGACGCCGGCCGGCACCATCATGGGCGCAGTCGAGATAGGGAAGAGGGCCGGGCTCAAGTACATCTACCCGGGCAATCTGCCCGCGGGCGACCTCGAGCACACGTATTGTCCGGGCTGCGGTCAGAAGGCCGTGGAGCGCGCGGGTTTCGCCTCGCGCAATGTGGGCATGGACGGCCGGAAGTGCAGAGCATGCGGTGAGGATCTCAACTTCGTTATCGAGTGACGAATTCCCTGCCCGCCTCGAAGGCCCTGGCCAGGAGATCTTTCCTTTCCCCTGCTTCCACCTTCTCGTCGAGCCCCGTTGCTATGATCTCGCCGGCATAGGTGAAGCCCGTCACGTTGAGGAAGGCCTTTATGATGCTCACGGTCGGCCTGTACATCTTCCCCTCACCGGGCGTGGCGCCGACAACGATGGCGAAGCCCTTGCGCCCGGCCGCATCGGGTTTGGGCTCGCCGAGAATTTCAAACCTGGCCCACACTGCCTGGAAGCGGTCGATGAAAGACTTGAGCGAGCCGGGAGGCCCCATGAAATAGACCGGCGTCGCGATGAGAATGTGGGTGGCCCCGAGGACTTCCTCATAGGCCTCATTCATGCCGTCTAGGATCACGCATTTGCCCGTCTTGAAGCACTGGTTCATGCCGTCGCACGGGCTCATACCGAGGTCGGTCGGGATGATGTAGGCGGGTTCATAGCCGGCCGCCGCCGCGCCCCTCAGGAACTCGGCTGCGAGCACGTCGCTGTTGCCGTCCCGCCTCGGGCTTCCCAGCACGGCGAGAACCCTGCCCCTCTTCGCGATGCCGCCATGTCCCGTATTCCTCCCATTTTCAGCCATATCCCACATCCATATTCAAGTGTTGCGCAGGGCCGGAATCGTAGTAGAATAAGGTGTTTTGACCTTCACCCTGAATATCGCTCAAGGAGGGAGAGCATGTCAATCAGAGTTTGTCTCACCGCGTTTTCCATGGGCCTGTTGCTCTCGGTCTTACCCGTAATCGCCGACCCGGCGCCGGGAGATTCGCTTAACATACCGGATATTGAGACCTTCATGCAGATCGGAGCGGCGTCCGAGCCCGCCATAAGTGCAGACGGGAACCGCGTCTTTTTCGATACGTTCATGTCAGGCGTTGACCAGGTGTACGAGATCCTGCCCAGCGGCTGGCCCTATCAGCTGACTGTGTTCGTGGATGGGATCGATTTTTACGTACCTTCGTACTCCGGCGATCACATGATAGTCGGCGCCAGCATAGGCGGCAGCGAGCAGTCGGACTTCTATCTTCTCGACACCAACACCGGCTCGGTGAGCACCCTGAAGGCCGCGGAGGGCGTTCGCCACGGCTCTCCCGTCTGGAGCCCCGATGAGAAGTACGTCTACTTCCGCTCCAACCAGGAGAACGGGACCGACTTCTTCATCTACCGCATCGCGATTGAGGACAAGAGGGTGGACAAGATATCGAGCATGCAGGGCTGGAACAACGCCACCGATATCTCCGCCGACGGCAACAGGCTCCTCATGACGCATTTTTCTTCCAATGTGGATAGTGACCTCTACCTTCTCGACCTCGCAAACAAGGCGGAGCGGCATCTCACCGACCACAGCGGGGACTATGTATTCGTCAACGGGCGGCTTGACCCCGATCTCGAATATGTCTACTTCCTCACCAACAAGAACAGGGACGGCATGGTGCGCGTGGCGAGGATGAAGATAGGCGACGATGACATCGAGTTTCTGAACTCGGACTCGCCCTGGGAGACCGAGGAGATGGATATGACGCGCGACGCCCGCTTCCTTGCCTGGGTCGAGAACGTGGACGGCTACGGCCTTCTGTACATAATGAACCTGAGGACGGGGCGCAAGTGGAGCCTGGACCATATGAAGGGCGTAGTCCAGGGGCTTCAATTCTCCGACGATGGCAAGCTCGTATTCGCATTCGCCAGCGCGTCGCGTACGTTCGACGTCTGGATGTATGACGTCGCGGGCGGCGAGCTCAAGCAGCTGACTCACTCCAGCTACGCGGGAGTTGACCGGACGATGTTCGTTGAGCCGGAACTCATCAAGTACCGGTCTTTCGACGATCTCGAGATCCCGGCATTCCTCTTTGTTCCTGAAGATTGGGACGGGCAGCCGCTGCCGTTCGTCATACACGCGCACGGCGGCCCGGAGTCGCAGTTCCGGCCGAGCTTCCAGCGCCACTTCCAGTACCTAATCCTTAACGGCTACGGCATCATCGCCCCGAACATAAGGGGCAGCTCGGGTTACGGCATCGAGTATATGCAGATGGACGACTACAAGAAGCGGAAGGACTCCATCAAGGACATATACGAAGCCGCCAGGTGGCTCGTCGACAACGGTTACGCCGAATACGGGAAGATCGCTGTGAAGGGCGGGAGTTACGGCGGCTATGTGACGCTCGCGGCGCTGGTGGATTATCCTGAGATATTCGGGGCCGGCATCTGCTCGGTCGGAATATCCAACTTCGTCACATTTCTCCAGAACACTGCCGACTACCGGCGGGCGATTCGCGAGGCCGAGTACGGCCCGCTTTCGGACGAGGAGTTCCTGACCGAGATCTCTCCGCTCACCAATGCCGAACAGATCCGGGCGCCGCTTCTAATCGCGCATGGCGAAAACGACCCCCGCGTACCGGTGGATGAGGCGCGACAGATCGCCCGGTCGATCAAGGCCCGGGGCGGCACGGTGGAGACCCTCATTTTCCCGGATGAGGGGCATGGCATCGGCAAACTCTCGAACAGGCTGATTTACTACCGCAAGATGGTGGAGTTCCTTGACCAGCACATAAAGAACGGGGGACTACCAGCCTATACCCCTTAGGTCGCTGTCGCTCATCGAGAAGTGATGCCCTATCTCGTGGAGGAGCGTCTTCCTGATCCTGTGACGCACGGCCTCGCGGCTCGAGCATATGGACTCGATGTTCTTCTTGAAGAGCGTGATCCTGTCGGGCATCACGGGCCGCACGCCGTACCACGGGCCGCGTTGCCTCTGCGGCACGCCCTGGTACAGCCCCAGCAGCATATGTCCGCGGGGCACCCGCCGCATCATGGAACGGGATGGGTAGTCGGTCACCACCACTTCGACATTGTCGATATGATCGCGGAACTCCTTGGGGAGACCGCCGATGACCTCGGTGACGACTTCGTCGAATTCCTCTTTGCTGAGCGCGTACACGTAAGCCGCCCCCGTATTATCTGACTATGTGCAGCCAGTCGTGGAAGATGAAGTGAACCCTCCCGAACAGGAGCGATATACGCGCCATCACGGTGTAGCCGAAGGACGCGCCGAAGGCGATCATGAGATAGAAGACGCCGGTGCGCGCTATGCCGCCGAACACTCCCTTGTGTTCCCTGGAGAAGAAGAAGTAGACCAGCGTGGAGAGCACCCCCACGAGGAGCGCTATATAGCCGATTGAGGTCCAGAAGTCGTATGTATGGAAGAGGGCGCCCCTGGAGAACGGCGCGAAGGTGCCCGCCAGCTGCGGCACGAGATCGCCCTCTACGGCTGCGATAAGCTGCAGCCCCAGGCTGACCCCCAGCACGAAGGTGAGCGGGAACCTCACGAGCCAGGCCGAGCGCCGCGAGAGCTGGGTGAACATCATGAATCCCAGTATGATGGGGATGATGTTCCAGTAATTGCCCTCCGCGACGAGCGGCTGGAAAAGATTGGGATAGGCGAAGTTCCAGAAGAGGTACACCGCCCAGTACCCGGCCGACAGTCCCACGAAGATGTACTCGGCTATCTTGTAAAACGGATTGTCCTTGTAGAGGAAGGAGTAGATGGCCAGCGTGAGAACGCCCGCTATCCATACCCATATGCCTTCGGTCATCAACACGCTACTTCTTCCTCCGCTTTTCGATCCAGTAGATGACGTTGCCCAGCACTACAAACGCGATGATGAGCATATGCGCGGCCGACTGCGAGTCCATGCCGACCGTGGCAAGACCGTAGTTGTTCACCAGGCGCTCGTACTCGGCAGCTCCCTTCATGCCTCCGATGAGGCCAACTAGCTGCCCGGTCTGCAGGTACTGGTAATACTTGGGGGCGCCGATCGCCGTCTGCGCCGTTGCCAGGTTCCCCCGGTAGCGGGCGTGGTAGTACCAGATCCACTGGTCGCTGCCGGGCACACCCATTGACATGGATATCACGAGCCCGAAGTCGCCGGCCGACCTGATGTTCTTCATCATGGGGATATCCTCGACAGCCGTTCCGTAGACGTCCTCGCGGCAGACGTTGTACACGTCCCTTCCCAGGTTGACGAGGGCAATTGCCCCGCCGGGTATATATCCGAAGTTGACATAGTCGACGCCGTATTCTTTCTCATACTCGCCCGCACCCACCCTCTCGAGGGCTCTCATGCCCAGCGGAACTCCGGTCGCCCACAGTCCCATCACGAAGACTTTGAGATCCCTGCTGAAACACTGGCGCATTATGGACCACGTGGCCGGGTCGAGCTCGGGCGCGCCTGAGGGGTCGTAGTCTACGGAGATGAGCACCACCGAGCCCTTGGGCAGCCCCTCTATGACGTCATAGAGCCGCTGCACCGGGGGCGTGACGTCGATCGGGAGCCTTAACGGGAAGAAGAGCGGCAGAATCACGGCCGCGGCCACGGTAAGGAATATAATGCGGCGGTCGAGTTTCTGGATTCTCTCGAATGCGCTCAAAACGCCCTAAGTCCTCCTACTGCATGTAAGACCGCTCTATGCCGAGTATCATGCGGAGCGCCATTGATATGAGGCCGAGATCGATGCCCAGCCTTATGCCCCTCTTGGCCGCCGCGTTGGGAAAGCTCATTATCCACTCGGTTACATCGGGAAAACCGTCCCATATGGCCGACCCGATGGGCACCCTCCCGAGCATCACCAGCACCGCGGCGACGAGAAGCAATACGGCTTCCTTGTTGCGCGCCCTGAACGCCCGGAAGGCTGCCGACGTGATGAAGAAGGCCAGCAGCGAGTACATGGTTGCCTCAAGCGGGTACTGCACGTTGAAGTAAAGGTACATAAACGGGCTGCCCTCATCCATGCTAGAGCGGCCACGGTAGAATCCCGCGACCAGCATCACGGCCAGCGCGATGAGAAGTATGATGGAATAGCGCCAATCGCGCGCCCTGGTCTTGATCTTCTCGCTGTTGGACCGGGCAAGGTTGACTGTCCCTAAGAAGATGAAGAACGAGATAATGCCGATATACCAGTTCCTGAAGGTCTGGTTGAGTTCGGCGACCGGCTGGGCTGGTATGAAATGGGTGACTATGGTGAAGATCCCCATAACGAAAATGATTGCGAGGGGGACCTTGAGTCTCATTTCACCTTCCTATCCTATTGCCAGCCACTCTTCGAAAGCGTTTATGCCCATGAGCTTCAGGATTACGCCGACGATTATCATTATGACGAAGATGGCCTTGGCGATGTCCTGGCCCCTGATGCTTCCGATCTGCACGGGGTCGCCCGAAAGCGAGGCCCCGGCAGCGTAGAGCTCCTCTCCAATAAGCGTATAGTCGCAGGCCACCACGAAGAAGGGGAGCTGGTCGACCTCGGCCGTCCCGGCAATCTGAATTGCTCCGGTGGTGTAGCCCGTCTCGGCGAATATAAGCGATTCGGCGTAGAACGCGCCCAGGTAAAAGTTGGCGGCCGGGCGGTCGCGCATCATGATGCCGTCGACTCCGGCCACGTAACCGAACTGGTCAGTTGTCATATAATAGATGTCGTCTTCGTTGAAATCGTCGGGCTTCCCGGCGCGGAGATAACTCTCCTTGACCGTTTCGCGGGCCATGCTCATGGCCATGGGCCATACGCAGGGGATGTCGAGGTTGGTGCCGTAGGTCGCGGCGCGGTCTGCCACGCGCGCCAGTATATTCATGCTGGCCACCGTCTGGGGCTCGTCGACATCGAGCTGCCCCATGATGAAGAGCACCTTCTTGCCCATCTCGGTCGCGCGCCCGATGGCCTCGTCAATGGCGTCGAACACGGGGAGCTTGCGGAGATAAGTCGCGCCCGACTTGCGCCTCGCGACGGCGATGGAGAAGATGACCAGCGCGCAGACGAGCACGGTGAGCGCGAGCACGCTCTCGAGGCCGTGGTCGAACCACTGCATGCGCCCGTAGCCCGGTCCGGCCGTCTCGGACTCCGCCTCTCCTTCCAGCCCGACTGCGGCCACCCTGTACCAGTATGGCCTGTCGGGCTCGAGGCCGCCGTCCGAGTAAGCTGTGGACCCGGCCACGGCGGTGCCCACGCTCTCGAACTCTCCGTCTTCGGATTCCGCGCGCAATATGCTGTACTCTATTACGCTGCCCGGCTCGAGCGTCTCGGACGGGGATGCCTTCCAGGTAATATCGACGCCTGTGCCGGCGTCGTTCGGAGTGTCCTCAATCGAGACGATGGTCGGCGGGAGCACCGCGGCCACTGCTGCGGGCGAAGCCGCCGAATCGGCGCCGGCGGGCGAGTGCTCCTCACAGGGGGCGCCGGAAGCGAGCAAAAAGACAAGCGCAATCAGCGTGCCCGCGTATTTTGCCGGGGCAGACGCCGATTGCGCTCTAAGCGTATATCGCATATATGTCGCTTTCTCTCTTTTCGAGAGGCGTTGCTACTTCTTCTTGGCGAAGTCGTGGAGCTCCTTGGCCTTTGCGGCGATGTGTTCCGCGCTGACCTCAAACTCCTTGACGAGCTCCCAGGGGGCGCCGCTTTCACCGAAGCGGTCCTGGACTCCTATCATACCCAGAATGAACTGCTTTCCATAGAGGTCTTTTGACGCCGCCAGCACACCCGCCACCAGGTTCCCGAGGCCGCCGACCTGATGTTCCTCGGCCGTGACGACTACATTCACGTCTTTCGCCGCCCTGACGATGGTGTCCTTATCCAGCGGCTTTACGGTGTGCATGTTCACTATGCGCGTCTCGATGCCGTACTCCTCCTTGAGGATATAGGCGGCGCGCATGGCTTCCGGCACGCTCGGGCCGCAGGCTATTATGGCTATATCTTCTTTCTCGCCCTTGTACTTCTCGGCGAGGACGTGCTCGAAGGCGTCGGCGAACTTGTCCTTCTCGCCGCGGTAGCGGATCACGTTGGCCTTGCCGAAGACCCAGGGGGTCTTCTCGTCTGTGACTGCCGGTGTCGCCTCGCGCGCGAACCTGATGTACTTGGGTCCCTTGACATCGAAGAGTAGATGCTCCGACGCCCGGCGCGTCTCGTAGTAGTCGCAGGGTACTTCCACGTTCATGTTGGGAAGGCCGCACATCTGGAAGAGCTCCTCCAGCGCCTGATGCGTGGCGCCGTCGGGTCCGACCGACACGCCGCCATGGGCTCCCGCGATGAACACGCTGAACTCGCCGTAACAGACTGTCGTGCGGATCTGGTCCAGGTTTCGGCCGGAGGCGAATACGCCGTAGGTTCCGAACACCGGTAGTTTGCCTTCCTTGGCCAGGCCCGCCGCCACGCCCGTGGCGCTTGCCTCGGCGATGCCCATGCTGATGAAGCGCTCGTCACGGCCCGGACAGCCCTTGTAGAACTGGCTTATGGTGATGGAGTCTGAGATGTCGGCGCCCAGGCACACGATCTGCCGCTGGTCGCCCAGGTCGCAGAGCGCCTGCCCGAACCCCTTGCGCGTGGGGCTCATGTCGGACTTCATCCGCTCGCCGGCATTCCAGAAGTAGTCCTTGCTGAACTTGGGCATCTTGGCTTCAAGCTTGGCCGTCGCTGCTTCCTGGTAGTCGTTTGCGAGCTTGAACATCTCGTCTACGGGCATCTTGCCCTCCAGACCCAGCTCCTTGAGACCCTGCTCCATCTGCTCGACCGACGGCGGTTTGCCGTGCCAGCCGGCCTCGTCCTCCATGAAGCTCACGCCCTTGCCCTTCACCGAGTGCGCCACGATGAGTGTCGGCTTGCCCTTCACGGCCTTGGCCTTCTCGAGCGCGTCCAGGATCTCCTTCATGTTGTGGCCGTCGCATTCGATGACTTCCCAGTTGAATGCCTTGTATTTCTCTATGATGGGGTCGATGTCCATTACGTCTTTGACCCATCCGTCGATCTGGAGGCGGTTCTTGTCCAGTATGCCGATGAGGTTGTCGAGCTTGTAGTGGCCCGCTTCCATTATGGCTTCCCAGATCTGGCCTTCCTGCTGCTCGCCGTCGCCCATTAGGCAGTAAACCGTGTAGTCTTTCTCATCGAGCTTGCCGGCGAGGGCTA
>JASFEA010000117.1:0-10209 GCA_050125095.1 bacterium | reverse complement strand
AGCATGCAGAAATATAAAGGCGGCAGGTGCCCGGTCAAACACCTGCCGCCCTGTGCAGAACTGACTAGCTAGTTAGTCCTACTACCTGTAAAGCGACTTGATAGTGCCCCAGGTCGACTGTTCCGCCGCGCTGGCGCACTGGTAAATCGTCATGGTGATGTCAGCCACCGTACCCCACTCGCCTGTAAGGCCAGTGTCCTCGTCGCAGTCGCTTTCGAGGAACGCCGGGTAGTCCGAGGGCTGCGCACCATTACCCACACTCGCCCCATTGGCCACTACCAGAATGCACTTGCAATAACCGTCGAAGAAACCCTCCATCTGTGCATTGGTTGTGTAGCTGATGGGAATGTTGTTGAAGAAGATGAATGTGGTGTTATGGATATAGATTGTGAAGTAACCGGTGTACTCAGCGTCCCCGGTTCCCCATGGGCCTGTGCCGGTAAGCCAGAAGTACCCGCCCTGATAAGTCGACTGATACTCTACCTGGCCCGTACCGTTGGCATCGCGATTGTCGGCAATCAAGACAGGCGCCTCAGCCAGCGATGGACACCAGATCCTCCACTCGTTTACGGCGCCCGTGACATCGTACGACATCGAGTGCACCGTGTTGCCGATCTGCCCCTGGCCGCCACCATACCATGATTCGCTGAACCTGCCGTTGGCCATGTCGCCGTCCAGGGACTTGTACGTCCCGTCGAGCGGCGTGCCGGCCAGCACCGGCATTGCCACAAGAAGTGCTAATACAACAGCCGGAGCGATAACTACTTTCATTATTTCACCCCCTTCGACCAGTTAGTGTAAACTGTCTTTAGCGATACAAGCTCTTGATGGCACCCCAGCTTGATTCCTCGCTCGCTGTCGGTTCGCAACCCTGGATGATCATGGTGATCGCCCAGACATTGCCCCATTCGCCGATGTAACCTCCAGCGGCATCCAGACAACTGCCAGAGGTCCCGTCCTTGAGGACCGGATAGTCAGCCGGCGGCACACCAGCCATGCCTACGAGGACCGCGTTGGCGATCGTCAGCTGCATGCACGTCTCCTGATAACCGTGGAAACGCCCGGTCATCTGCGCGTTCGTGTTGTAGGCGACTACCTCGCCCCCGGCAATCTGCATAGTGGTCGTATGCACGTAGTGCTCGAGGTCGCCCGAGTAGTACGCATCGCCGCTGCTCCACGCACCGGTGCCCGAAAGCCAGAACTCCCCGTTCGCGTAGACAGTGCGATAAACCCTGTGCCCGTTGCCGTATTCGTCCACCGTGTCCTCGATGAGTTCAGGCGGATACGCCATCACGGGACAGAGCACCTTCCACTGCAGACCCAGGTCGTAACCGTCCCAGGACTCAGCGTGCACGGTATTGTCCACCTGGCCCTGGCCGCCGCCGATATAAGCCTCGCTAAACCTTCCCTCGTTGATATCACCAGGTGACTGGTAAATATCGTTGATCGGAGCGTCGGCGTAGACCGCTACTGCCATTACAAAAACAACCAAGAAATACAGAATCGCAGCTCTTTTCAAGCTCTTCACCTCCTTCGCCTACACTCCCGGCAAGTGCAGAGACAATTATTCAACCAATTCTCCCGCTTTCTCACGAGCCGAGGCCTAGGGGTGAATATGGCGAACACACCTTAGCCAATGCATTATAGCATATGCCGACGCCCCGGTCAATGCATACTTAAAACCTAGTCACTTTTATTCGCATAAAGGTAAGCGCAGAGATAGAGTATAGGGGGCAGGGGTAAGTTGTTGTCTATGAAGGCTTACGTCGGCAGCATCACCTCAGCAACATCACCTTCCTGGTGAGCGTTGTGCCGTCGAAGTCGAAGCGGAAGAAGTATACTCCCGGCGGCAGGGCATTGCCCTCGGCGTCCCGGCCGTACCAGAAGAACTCGGTCCTCTTTTCGGCTTCCGTTCGTTTACTCAAGACGCTGCGCCCGTTGACGTCGAATACGCTCACGTCCACCGCGGCAGCCACGGGTAGGTTAAGCACAACCCGCGTCTTTTCCGTAAACGGGTTGGGAAACACCTGCACCGGGCTCGCCTGTGCAGGACCCTGCGGAACATGCGCGCTCGCATCTATGACGGCATCGATGTCCCTGGGGTCGATCCTCGCATATATGTCGGAGCGGTCGGTTTCGAAACTGCCGTGCTCCATGAAGTGGAGGTTGTAATAGGGAAGTGAAATGCTCGTCCCGTTCTGCGGATTCACTATTTCCATGAATCCCATATTGATGTCCTCGCCGCAAATAAGGCAGGGGTAAGACCCCACGGTGTAGTTGTGAACCACATAAGTGGTATCAGGCGTCTCGCCCTCCGGGAGTCCGGCGATGATATCGTGCATGATGCCGGCCAGTTGCGGCCCGTCGGGCACGCCGTTGCCGTCGGAGTCGTAGAGGCCGGAATCGAGACCGAAGTGCGATTCCTCCACGTCCTTGAGGCCGTCTCCGTCTCCGTCATCCTCGACCTCGAGCCAGTGCATTTGGCCGTCGCCCCTCAAGGCCGTGTTTAGGAGCACCGGGAGAATGCGGCCGTCGTTTGTCGTGCCGTTGAACACCGCCGACCCGTGGGTGAGGCAGTGAACGCTCACATAGGGAAGCATGAGCGAGAGGCCCTCGCTGGTATTGTTAACCACGACATAGCCCATGTTGAACCACTGGCCGCAGATCTCGCATTGTTCCTTGCCGCGAGCGAACCATTCCTCTATATAGGGCTCGGTATCCGAAGGCGTCCGGGAGACCTGGCTGAGGGCCTCCACCAGGCCTTCGAAATACTGGGGCCCGTCCTTCACCGAGTCATCATCGCTGTCGGGGTCAGTGGGGTTGGTGCCCAGATACGCCTCTTCCTCCGGGAAAAGCCCGTCGGCGTCGGCGTCGCCTTCATAGGTAAGGTGATGGGATCCGTCGCCGGCCAGAAGCACGCGCTTTAGCGCATAGAGATCAACGCGGCCGTCGTGCACCGTTCCCATATAGGAGAGACTGCCGTGCTCGAGATAGTGAAGCCCTATGATGGGAAACTCCATCTCGAGCCCGCGCTGGGGGTTTACGATACGGATGCTGCCCATGTTGAAATCGGCTCCACAGACATCGCATGTCTCGATGCCGTACACAAACTCATACTCTTTATAAGGCTGGTCGGTCTGAGGCGTATCCGGCAGGCTCTCGATCATGGCGTGCAGGAAATGAGCGAGATAAACGCCGTCGAGGAGGCTGTCGCTCACGCTGTATGCCCCCCTCCAGGAGTAGCCGGCCAGAACCTCCTCGGCGAAGCTGGCGTAGTCGCTGTCGAGATCGTCGGGAACTGCGAGCCAGTGGGGATCGTCTCCGCGGGCCGCGGCCGGCAGCAGCAACATGGCTGCGAGGCCCGCGGCGGCAGGGACGGAGGCCTGGCGCAGGAGCCGCAGTACCGGGAATGCATCGCGCTTCCTGCTCGCGGCAGAAGTCGCGTGGTGCGCCGGTGCCCTTACGAGTACCTTCGCGCACTCGCGGTATATGTCCCCGTACTCCTTGATGAGGCCGGGAGTCACCTTGCAGCCCGGGCAGGCCCAGTGGAAGAGGATGCGCTGGTCCCTCCGGCTCAGGCCGTTCTTAGAATACGGGTGGCGTATGAACTCCTCCACGCAGCATGAGGGATACCCGAACATGAAACCCTTGAGCCTGGTCTCCTCCGGAGAGGACGAGAGACGCTTGCCGTCGAAACGGGAGACATAGAAATCGGCGGCTGCTTCTCGCGCCGCAAACACGGTCTCGCTCACTTTTCTTCCGAAGAGCGTGCGCCGCGTGACCGGCCTCACATGAAGGCCCATGCTCCTGATGAGGTCAGTATGCTCGGGCGAGAGGCTTCGCTCCCACCGGCTCAGGCGCTTGACGCCGCGCCTCGTGAGCATTGCAAGATAGGCCAATTCAAATGGTAGCGATGAAAGGTGACGCTCGTCCATTTCTCCCACCTCCTGCGAGAGAACATTAACCGATGATTCCTTAATCGGCCGTGGCGCCGCAGGAATACTATATCTCAGGAACCGCGATCTGTCTGCGGCCCCATTGTGCATTTTAAGACCTGACCCCGGGATTGCTACCGGAACATGGCCTTAAGCCTGCCCCAGGTCACGGGTTCTACATTGGCCGGTCCGCCACAGGCCGGTCTGACATACTCACCGCAAACGCCCCCGGGGTATCTATCCAAGACGTTGTATTTGTTTCCTCTGCATGTTGTGATGCCGACCATGCCCGAACCCCAGTTTTCTTCCACACGTATCAACCCGGGTCCCGTTCCCATTACGTGGCACACCGCCGGGATGAAGAGGTCCTGCTGCTGGCATTCGTTCCAGATCTGCACCACCTGGTCCCCCGGGTAGGCTATATCCCCGATTGTAGCGTCGCTGCAGCTCATAAATGTACAGCTACCCCAGCCAACCGGCCATACCATGGAGTACTCGAGGCCCTGCACTCCCTTGATATCGAAGAACACGGGGTATACCGTCACGTCGCATGAGTGGTCGAAATGGCGAATATCTTGGCATCTTTCCAGAGGTGGGATATCCTGGCCACACTTATGCCAGTAAGCATGCGGCCGCACATAAAGAGCCACCTTGGCATGCAGAACCTCGGTGCGTTCATTAACCCTCGTCGTACGGGTCTCGTCTCCCTTCACAGAACATGAGTTTATGATCTCCTCGCGGTCATATGCTTCATACCTCACGGCCGTGGTTAGTACCACGCTGTCACTCGCGCCGCCCGAAAGCGTTCCAGTGTCCCAGGTGACGGTCCCGGGGCCTGGGTCATAAACGCCATCGTCGGAAGCCGACACGAAAGCCAATTTATCCCCGAGGTCGTCCACTACTCTTACATTACAAACCTCCGAGGCATTCCCGTGATTGTCGAACCTGATCTTATACGTGATATAGTCCCCGACGATGGCGAATCCGTCGTCTCCAATGCCGTCATCCTTTACAAGCCCCAGGGGCGCCAACTCATCAACGCATACCATAGTGGTTCCCGCAGCACTGCCGTCTGGAGCCTCGCTACATTTTATTGTGGCTGAGACCGGCAAAGGCGTGCCCGGCATTGTGACCTGCTTGACGCGAACCGTGAAATGGGCCGAGTCCGCCTCGCCAGCAACCAGTCTGCCCAAATTCCACTCCACCCGGTTCCCATAGATTTCCCGGCCATTACCGCTTGCGCTCTGGAAAATAGTATGCGGTGAAAAGAACGCCCAGAGCAGGACGTTATTCACGGCGCCCGGATTTGAGTTGCCGTACGAAATCGTGTACGTCATGTCGTCTCCGACAAAGGCGCAACCTTCGCCCACGTCGGGGGTGATATCGAGTCCGAGCGGTGCGAACTCCTCAAGGCACACCATGGTGGTGTCCCCTGCCGTGCCGTCGGGCACCTCGATGCACTCAATCAAAGCTGAGGCCCCTAGCAGGGCACCCAATGGTGCATCTTCACTGACCCGAACGGTGAAATTAGCCGACCCCATCTGGCCGATGGCCAGGTTGCCGACATCCCACCTCACGTAGTCCCCGATCCTCTGACCATGACCGCTCGCATTCCGAAAGACTGTGTGGGGAGAGTAGGATGCTGTCAGCACAACACCGCTTACGGGCCCTGGATTCGGATTCTCGTACTGAATCGTGTATGTTATGTCATTCCCAACGACGATGCATTCTCCTCCAACGCCAGAGGCGATTTCGACTGGAAGGGCCGTGTACGGCGGTAACTCTTCACACGGGTCCATCCCCCCAGCCCCGCAGACACCCGCACAGAAGGACTTCCTCATTTCATCCTCCTGATACAGGCAGTCCGCCACACTGAGGACATAATTCTCCGGGTGCTCGACAACACAGATTTGCCCGGGCTCGTCGCAGGATATCCAGCCCCATCCCGGGATGCCGACGGGACCGCCCTGGCACTCCCCCCAGACCTGGGCCATGCCGCCGCCGGACCACGTAAAGTCACCTATCTTAAAATCGCTGCAGGAAGTGAAGAGGCAGCTGCCCGACCCTGGCCATATCATCCCGTAGTTCATGCCCGTATAACCATTGAGATTGAAAAACACAGGGAAGAAATCGATGTCCCCGCATCCCTCATAGGTGGTGATTATCTCTCCGCAGTAGGAGATGACCGGGAAAGCCTTGGAGCAGGTCCTGTCCTCATGCGGTAAGACATGAACCGCGACCTTCCCATCGAAATTGTGTCCTGCCTGTGACTGCGTTGCCAATAGGACGATGAGACAGGATAGAATCAGCAGCATGGTTCTCATGCGTCCGCTCCCATGTGCATTTCAAGACCTGACCCCAGGTCAGTTGTGCATTTTAAGACCTGACCCCGGATATTATCTCAACAGCGTCACCTTGCCGGTCCGGGCCTTAACGGGCGTTATGAACCTGTAGAAGTATATGCCCGAACACACGGGATTGCCGCGCGCGTCGGTGCCGTCCCATACGACCGAGTGCCGCCCGGCCTCAAACGGCCCGCGGGCGAGCTCCTTGATGCGCCGCCCCTTTATGTCATAGACGATAACGGCCACGTGCGTCGTGCGGTCTAGCGCGAATGATAGAGCCGTCTCTTCCCTGAACGGGTTCGGGCTCACGAGCGCCACGACATCAGGCGCAGGCGTCTCCGGCACTCCGGCGCAGACAAGCGTATCGTACACCGCGCGTATCATGTAATTGCCGTAGGCGCCGTTGTCCACAAAGAAGTTCCCCAGGTAATACGTCATGGTGCGTCCCGACCATGGCGAGTCATTGTCCGTATAGATCTGGGAGTTATTGTACTCGATGTATACCGCCCAGAAACTTCCCGAGTCGACGATCACGGTATCGCCCGTCGCGTCGCAGTACACCCATTCGCTCACGGTCGCGGGATTCACTGTGTGCACCGGCGTGAGCGGGCTTCCCGGCGTGCCGCCCGACCCGCTGTCGTCCCAGATTCTCCACTGGAAGTGCGGGTAGTACGCGTCGCCGATCATGATGCGGAGCCCCCGCACTTCGCACGGGTATTTTGCGGGGGTGCACTTCACGGCGAAGCCGGCGTCATTGGTGCTCCACCTGTACATGATGTTGTAATAGCCGTCATCATATACGCATTGTGGATGAAGCGGTTTGCCCATTATGAACATGTCGGCGAACAGGCGATTGGACGCCGGGTTGATGTTGCTTATATAGACGCCCGTGTTGGTGCCTTCATTGGTGTAAGAGCTCGGCGAAGTGGTCGGGTCGAAGGAGTCTACCGTGCCGTACGGGTACATGTCGCCCCTGTCGCCGTAGTTCCCCGTGGCCCCGCAGTCAAGATCGTAGCTGTTATCGGGCTGCTCGAGCGCGACCATGAGATGGTAGTTACTCGGGCAGCCGGTGCCGTTCTCACAGTCGTTTTCCATGTACTGGTCGTCGTCCACGTGATATATGAGCACGCCGCTCTTTATAAGGCTCTTATCGAAACCGTATGCCGAGTCCCGCATCTCGACGAGGAAGTACTCGGTGTGCTGCATGTCCATGCCTACCTTCCACGCATGGGGATAGTCCTCCGCACGCCAGAGGGTGATATTGGTTCCGGACGACATGGTCACCCTGGACGGGTTGATCCACCCCATCTGAATTTTTGACCAGCAGGACATATGCGACGGGCTCGAAGGCGTCACCACGTCGCCGCCCCAGCCGCCGAAGGACATGAGCCCCCAGGCGCCGATGCCCCATCCCATGGTACCCGTGCAGTAGCGGCCGACGTCGTAGAGGTCCGGAAGCCCGAGCGCATGGCCGTACTCGTGGCAATAGACGCCGATCTGGACATGCTGGAGCGGAGCCGTCGACTGGAGCTCGGGAACGCACATATATGTGTCGATGGTGACCCCGTCATAGACCCTGGCCGTGCCGCCCATCTGGCTGATCTTGGCCTTGTGGCTCTGGATGTCGTTCGAGTTAAGGCTAGTCTCGCAGCCCTCATGCGAGTGAACGATCCACATGGACTCGACTTCACCGTCGCCGTCATTATCATATAGCGCGAAGTTGCAGCCGGCGGTCTCGGCGGCGTCAACGGCCTCCTCCACGAGCTTGGCGGCATTCTTGGGATACGCTCCCCAGCCCTTCTGGTTATCGCCGTAGTAGTCGCGACCCTGGCTCGCGGTGTACCAGCCGTAAGTGTTGCCCGAAAGCGTGAGGTTGCCGTAGGATATCTCGGTATAATAGTCGTTGATGGAGCCCGTGCCCCACGGCCCGAATACCATGTTGTCGAATGACGAGGTCGAATAGGTATAACCCGAATCCGTAAAGGCTATGCATATGACAAGCGCCTTGTACGCTCCCGAATGCCCCAGGGGCGGGATCGGCCCCGGCGCGTTCACATATGGCGGGGGCGGGGCGAGAAGCTCGTCCGACAAGGGTGCCCCCTCTTTGCGGGCTTTCTCCAAGGCCTTGGGTGACAGGGGCATAGCATAAGCCTGCAGTGCGGTAAGCGCAATCAACGCGCCCAATACGAATACGGCAAGCATGGTCTTCATCGGTCCAATCCCTCCTCCCGGGTCTGGCAACGGCGTTGACCCCCCGGGCAAACGGACGTCTGGGCACAACGAAGCCGTGGACAGGAAGGGCATGGCAGCCACCAGCGGACGGGGCGGCTAGAATACGACCACCTCGCTCCGGCTTACGGAGGCTCCCAGCCCGGCCCGAAAGCGACTTCCATGCGCCGGCGTAATAACAGCGAGGCTGTCTTGCACAAATCTGCTTAGTATGAGCTTACCATAGGTCGCTAAATACGTCAAGTCAGTGGGATCAGAAGTATTTCGAGGGGTCAGGTCTTGAAATGCACAATAGCCCAATTTTCTTATGGGGTGAGGTCTTTTGGAGTCAGGTCCCGGGATCCACAATAGTGATGCCGTAACCGGAGCCAGAAGTGCCTGAGAATAAGGGAAGATGCACCCTCCTGACGCCCTGCTGCCCATGGTACCATCCTGCCCATGGCGTCACCGCCAGTGGCATCATCTCCAGTGGCGTCACCTCCAGTGGCATCACCTCCAGTGGCATCGCCTCCAGTGGCATCGCCTCCAGTGGCATCACCGCCACATGGACTCACCTGAGGTGCCCCAGGAGGTCGAATAGAGCCCTGTAGCGGGGAGCGCACCCTTCATAAGCATGTGCCGGCCGAAGGGGTCTCCCGAGGCCGACCTCCGAGTAGGTATATGAATCCACGGCGGCCACCACGGCGCCCGCCCCGAAGGCGGCCCTAGCCGCCACTATGCGCCCCGCCGGGTCGGCGGCCAGGATTTCGCCACCCGCAACCTCCAGGACCGGGGTCAGGAAGGGCGGTGCAGGGTCTCCCCCGGAACCGCCCCCTGCCCCCGGCCTTACCACAATCCCCATGCCGAAGGCCTGCAGCACTTCATTGGCCGCCGACCCATGATTCAACGCGCCGTCAAGAACGAGTAGCCGGCCGCCGGCCGCTACGAAACCTACAATGAGCTCGACTTCCCCGGCGCCAAACGACCGCCGCGGATTCACGAACACGAGATGCGACGCCTTCGGCATATTGATATCCTCAAGATCCCCCGCCCGGGGCCGCATCCCCACACGCATGAATGACATGTAGAACTCCTCGAAGCGCTGCCACGGGGGCCTCATACCCGAGCCCATATAGTCGAAGAAGGAGGCTTTCGAGTGGGTCGTATCGACTATCACCGATTGAGATAATCGCGTGTCGCCCCGCCCACCCGCCAGAAACCCGACAAGGCTGAGCGCGAGCTCGGGGGTGCCGGGGCTGAACATACAGAAGTTGGAGAAGCAGGTGCTGTCTGTAAAGAGAAGCACTTTTCCCCGGCCGAAGCGCACCGCCGCGGCCTGCAGAAATACGCCGAACCTGTCGGCGAGGTCATAGGAGATGTTGCCGAAGAAATTGGGGTGGCCGTAGTCGGCGTCCTCGCTGCCGAGCCCGAGTCCGAGCATAACGGGCTCGACCCCTAAGCCACCCTCGATCGTGCATGACGTGAGGAACCTGAACCCCTCAACGCCTTTCACCGCCGGATGCGTCCAGAAACCCATGCCGGTATGCCTCGAGAAACCGCCCGTCGCCAGGTCGAAGGTGTCGTCGCACCGGAACCGAGTCCCGAACCTTTCCGCGATGGCATTGAGATAGACTGTCATGCCGAAGAGGTTGTCATGGTCCCCGATCAGAAAGAGACCGCCGCCGGCTCTGACGAAGTCGACAATCGCGTCTATCTCATCC
>JASFEA010000116.1:0-10256 GCA_050125095.1 bacterium | reverse complement strand
CCACAACGCCCTCGCGGGCCATCCTGAGGGCATCGCCGTAACCGTCGACTTCTACGAAATGGCAGTCAATTTCGAGGTCCTCGAGGGCGGAGCGGAACTCATTGTACATCCGGTCGTCTCTGGCGACGGCGACGGTCTTCCCGGCGGCGTCCGCCATTGTCTCTATCGGCGCTACCGCCTGCGAATAGATCTTGCCCCAGTCACATAGAACATTGACGCGGGTCAGATCGTATTCACCCGAATCCGCCCGCAGGGCTATGCCAGGCAGAACGTCTATTTTGCCTTCCCGCAGCCAGGCCACGCACTCGGCCCGGGTGCCCACCACATAGGACAGCTCCCAGTCTTCGATGGCTGCGATATGCTCAATGATGTCAATATAGAAGCCCCGCGGCTTGCCCTGCTCGTCCATGAGAACCATGGGTTCGTTCTCGTAAACGCCGACCATAATGGGGCGCGCATCGGAACCCGAGAACAGCAGGCCGAGCAGCAGAAACAATGTAGCAGGAATAAGTAAGACGCTTCTCATCGCATTTACCGTGTTGGCACTATTACCCCGTCCCGGAGGCGAAGCCTATCCCCAAATAGAGTAAGGCTCTACACCAGATACATCGGCACAATACGGGGGTGCTAAAGGACAAAAATGGGAGCACAAAGACGCCTATAGGGGGTGATTAGCGCACCGGCCGATCCGTGACCGGGACCCCATACTCTATGATTTCCTGCCGTCTTTGCGATATACCAGTGCCGTGATGGCGCCGACGACGAAGCCAACCGCAGCCATGATAAAGAGGAAAAGGGCAAGCGGCATAGTCACCTCAACGAAGAGGAATTTGGCCGTTACGTCACCCAGGTTCTGGATGATCATCACGAGCAGCACAATCACAAGCACAATGAGGAGTATCATCTTTGGCCGCACGGCATATCCTCCCTGAATTTGCGTGTTCGACTGCATAATACGGGCAGGCGTCGCGCCTGTCAACTCAATTGGGGGATGAATGTCTTTCCACTCATTTCCTCACCGCTACCCTTCTCGCGGCTTCGGCCACATGGCGGGGCATTAAGCCGTACTTGTCGAGAAGCTCTTCCGGCCGGCCGGACTCGGCATAGGTATTCCTTATGCCGACGAACTCCATAGGCACCGGGTCGAGCTCGCCCGCCGCCAGGGCCACGGCAGAGCCAAGCCCTCCCTCCAGCAAGTGCTCCTCGGCCGTAACGATGGCCCCCGTCTCGCGCGCAGCGCTATGTACCGCCGGCCTGTCCAGCGGTTTGACCGTGTGCATGTCGATAACCCTGGCGTCCAGGCCCTCACCGCTGAGGTCATGCGCCGCCTCGAGCGCGACCGCCACCATGAGGCCGCAGGCTATAATGGTGACATCCCCGCCTTCGCGCAACGTGCAGGCCCGGCCCACCGCGAAGTCTATGCCGGCCGGATGAACCACAGGGACTCTCGGCCTGCCCGTCCGGAGATAAAAGGGCCCGGCTTCGGCGAACATAGCCCGGGTCGCGGCCCGGGCGGACGGCTCGTCCGCGGGGACGACGACCCTGAAATTGGGAAGAGACGCGGCAAGGGCGATGTCCTCTATTGCCATCTGGCTGGGCCCGTCCGCTCCTATGCTTATGCCGCTGTGCGATCCCACGAGCTTGACATTCGCCGACGGGAACGCGACTCCCATGCGTATCTGGTCATATGCGTTGCAGAGCAGGAAGCATGCGAAACTGGAAGCGACCGCGGCTTTGCCTGAGGCCGCGAGACCGCTCGCCACGCCCACGAGATTGCTCTCGGCTATGCCTACATTGAAGAATCTGCCGGGGAATTCACGGGCGAATGCCTCCGTGCGCGTCGAGTTCGCCACGTCGCCGTCGACGACAACGATACCGGGATTCCCGCGCCCGAGTTCAACCAGCTCCTCCCCGAAGGCGTCGCGCGTCGCCTTGCCGTACTCAAGACCTATGCGCTTTCCTATTTCCATGTCAGGATTCCCCTGCCCGCCCACCGGTCCCGCCTCCCGCACCGTAAGCTTCATCGAGTTCGGCGAGCGCGACCTCGGCTTCCTCCGGCGAAAGGGGCACGCCGTGCTTGCGGTTTACGTCGTCTTTCTCGAAAGGCGACAGTCCCCTGCCCTTCATAGTGTGAGCGATCACGATCTGCGGACGGGCGCCGCTCATATTTCCACCGCGGGCAAGCGCCCTGAAAACAGCCAGTGTCTCCTCCATGTCGTGGCCGTTTATCTCGGAGACATCCCAGCCGAAGGAAATCCACTTATCCCTTACAGGCTCGAGCGAAGGCATCACCGTCCTGACCGGACCTGTCTGCTGGAATCCATTGTAGTCCAGAATCGCCGTGAGATTGGCGGCGCCGTATTTGGAAGCGGCCATGGCCGCCTCCCAGACCTGCCCCTCGTCGGACTCGCCGTCTCCAATCATCACATAAACGCGGAAGTCGAGATCGTCCAGGCGCGCTGCCAGCGCGTGCCCCAGCCCGATCGAGAGGCCCTGGCCCAGCGAACCCGTCGAAGCTTCAACGCCCGGAAGAACCCGCATGTTGGGATGTCCCTCGACCGGACTCCCGATTTGCCTCAGGGTGCCCAGCACGGCGGGATCGAAGAAGCCGGCCTCGGCGAGCACTGCGTAAAGAGCCGGCGCCGCATGCCCCTTGCTCATGATGAAGCGGTCACGCCCTGCCCAGCGGGGACGCCCGGCATCATAGCGCATGACGCCGCCGAAGTAGAGCGCCGTCAGCACGTCTATCGCAGATAGCGAACTCGACGGGTGGCCCGATCCCGCGCGGGTGGTCATCTGGATAACAGAGCGGCTGAGCCGCCATGCTATTCGCTTGAGATCATCTATGGATCGATAGTCTTCCAGTTGCGGCCGACCTCGCCTTTCAATTCAGGATGACAGGCAGCGGGGTCCCGGCTATCCGGGTTCCTCGCCCATGCGGCTTGGATATTAGCAGACGACCGGAGAGGTTTCAAAACTTAAACTCTTTGAGGAACACGTCCTGGGTCTTTATGCATGCGTAGCCGAGTCTCTTGTAGAAGTTGTGGGCGTCCTTGCGCGTCGCCCTAGAACGAAGCATAACGCCGCGACACATTTTCGCGCGCGCCCAAGCCTCGGCCCTTTCCATGAGAAGCGCGCCAATGCCCTGGTTGCGGTGCTTCTCGTCAACCACGAGGCCTGCAATCTGAGCGAGACTATCACTTGACACGAGCCTGTAGATATGAATAAGCAGCCAGGCCACCACGCAGCCGTCCGATTCGGCGACCAGGAGCATGCAGTTATCGTCCCCGCATATCTCTCCCAGGCGCCGCTTCATGTCGTTGACGGTGGCCGGGTATCCCAGCTGACCGCTGAGGTCGGCGATCTCGGCGCCATCTTTGACCTGCGCCTCCCTTATTGTCGTCCCGGCGGTCGCTCCTCGATCTGTCGACATGCTCCACCCCCGGGTATGATATCCCCATCCCGATTCAGTCTGCAGTTTCGCGGCGTGATCAGGCCGGCCGCGAAGCGGCTGTGCGCGCCAGGGGCCTCCGGCACTCAACCGCCCTGCTTTCTCCTTCTCAGCCGTATGAGATAGACAGTGTTGAGGACAATGGAAATACCCACAAGAACACCCTCGAGAAAGACGATCCAGAGGGGCTCTCCAAACAGCGGCGCGACAAAACGCCTGAGCAGTATGGACACTGCCAGGGACATCAGCCCGATCGACAAGATGGTCTGTTCGCTCTTAATCAGCATTCCTGCGCCCCCGACTACCGCCGGCCAGATTATAGAAAAAGGCCGCAGATACTCAAGTTTTTTGTGGGGAATGCCCGCCGCCGGCCTGGAGGCTGCACCGGCCCGCGGGCGAGGCGGCGGCCACGCGCGCTAAGCGCCCCCGGCCGCATTCCCGGTATCGCTTTCGGCTCCGTCCGATTCTCCGGCAGGGAGGGCCCCTCCCTCCAGAATCCTGAGCTGTTCCGGCTGGGCCTCGTCGGAGGACGGCAATTCCCTCAGGAACGCCGTCGCCGCGCGGATGGAACCGATCACCTGCTTGCACTCGGTGTAGGCGTTTGCCGCCAGAGTGCCGGCTCTCGCCACCCTGTTCTCAAGGATCTTGTCGACTTCGTCGAGGCTTCTTTCGATCTTGGTGATGTAAGCCTCTATGTTCTCGAAGTCGATAGACCGCGCGAACTGGAGATACATGTGATAAAGCGCCAGCACATAGGGCACGACCATGCTGTACGCCATCAGAAGTACGCCGGACCGGAAGGCCTCTATATGCACCTTGCCGCAGATTCCATAAATGGAATCCGGAACGGCGGCAATCGCGATGTTGGTGGTGCAGGAGGGATCGATATAGCCTGCGACTTCCTTCGCCTTGCGCCGGACTTCCTTCTCGATCTCGGCTTCGATTTTCTTGACCTTCTCGGGGTCGGTTTCCCGTTCGATTCTCTCCAGGGCCTCGACTCCGCTCCATTTGGAGTCCACCGGCAGCCGCTTGCCGTTGGGAAGAATCACGGCGTATTCGACGACCTTCCCCCCGGCCACCCTGAAGTCCCGGTCGATCATCTCCGCCGGGAACTGGGCAAAGGCCTCAGCGAGTATATTCTCGCCTGACTCGCCCCTTGTCCGCGCGCCCACCACCACCCGCTCTATCTTGCGAGTCACGGCGTGTATCTCGTCCTCCCGCTTGCTCTGGTCTTCGAACCTGGCCTTCAGCTCTGTAAGGACGCGCCTGGTGTCATTGACGTCCTTTGAAATGGCATCCTTCACGCTGCCCGACGTTTCAGACAGCTTGGTCTCGAGGCCTTTCAGGGAAATCTCGAGCTTTCCCAGATTCTGCATTACCACGGTCTGGTTATTGGTGAGCGAAGTCACCTGTGACTGAACCGCAGAAATATCTTTCAATGATTCGAGCATCGCCGCCAGGGATTCCCTGGACGGCCCCGCATCTCTCCTTCTCAGAAGCAGAATGACAAGGAAGACGATTGCAACTGCGAGGATTATCGTAGGATAGAAGCCTTCCATGCCGGTTCGCCTCCTCGTCCGGGTCTAGTAAGCAAGCAACATGCTCTCTACCAGCAGGGAGTCAACATCCTTCGCCGACGACGCGCCCGCCAGTTCTTCCTCAACGAGCTCGAGGCGCTCCATCACGTACGCCTCGAGTATAGCCCACTTATGCCCCCTGAAGCCAGTCCTGGTCTCCAGCCATGACAGGAACTTCTCGGCTCCGGCCGGGTCGATCGTCCGCCCGCCCTTCCCGGTTTCAGTGAAGGCCGCGCAAAGGAACTTGCTGATCTCGCGTTTCTTTAGCGGCGTCACGCTTAACTCCTCGCCGAGCATTGAGCGGGCAAAGACCGTCATGAGCGCGTTCCCGAAATCCGGTCTCCGGCGGGTGACTATCGCCGGCCCGGGGGAGGCGGTATCGGCCCCGCCGGATCGACTGGCGACCGGCACGGACAAGCCGACGGGCAGAATAGAGAGCATGCCGAGCTTTTCAAAACACACCTCTGCCAGCACAGAAATCTGCGCCAGCACGGCCCGCGCAGTCGCTATTTCCTCGGGCGTTCTGAAATCGCGGTAGTCGTCATCCGCGGTGGCCCCGGGTTCATAGAACTGCGGCACTTTTCTCCTGAGGCCTTCCAGCACTCCCACATGGTAATCCTCAAGCAGCGCGTATTCACCGAGTCCTTCCACCACGGGACAATGCCTGCCGATCTCATCGGCTTCGGCCCCGAGGTCAAGAGCGAGGCCGAGCCCCAACCTGAAGAGATTAGATACGCAGACAGCCTCAAGAAGCTCCGCGGGCTGCCGGCCCGTCCTCTCGGCGAGGTGCAGAAGGCCGACATTGGCGAAAGAAAACAGGCGGTCGAGTGCGTCCCGCGTCGCCTCGACATCTCCGATTTCATGGCCGCCGGCTATGAGCAGCCTGTTGGTCACATAGCTCACGTCACCGGCGATCCTCTCCATGACTTCCCCTTCCTCAAGCCCGCAAAGCAGTTCCAGATACCTGACACGGCTGCTGGAGAGCCCGAGCGGGTAGAACGCGGGGACCTGAATGTCGCCGGCCCTGCGATAATAGGGACGGTCTTTGCCGTCCAGCAGTTCGCGGGTTTCGGATTCGGACAGCCCCTCATAAATCCTCGAGGCCTCCTCATACTCGAGAATTCCCTTTTCCTCCAGCCTGGAGTTTCTCCAGCGGTAAGCTTCATCCTCCGTCTCGGTCGCTATCGCCCGGTAGGTAGAAAAGCGAATCTCACTGTAGAGGTCGCGATCCTCCGCCATGATGGTCGTCAGGAGCAGGCGTATGGCCGGAGTTTCCTCGGGCACCAGCGACTGGACGACAAAAGCCTCGTCCGGCATGATGCTCGTCAGCTCCTCGCCCATCTCCACGGCGTCATCGAAAGGAATTAGCCGTATCAGCTTGGTCAGGAACACTACAACCAGCTCGAGGTCGCATGCGCGCACGAAATCGACTACGGCCTTCTCGCCGCTCGATACGAGATAGCCGAGCCACTTGATCACGCGCTCTTCATCCAGGGCATGCCGGCTCCAGAGATCGATGTCGAGGATGAACCTGAGCTGGTCGTCGGTGCAGTGGGCGATAAGCGCGAGCCCGTTCTCCTCCCCGGCACCCTTGAAGGTGAGGAGTATTTCCTCATCCGGCATCGAAGCGACGAGCTCATCCGCCAGGTCGGAGTTCTTGACCACTTTAATCCTCTCCAACCAGTCGCTCCGCCTGAAAATCTCGGCCTGGTCCCCAAGCGACAGACTGCTCAGCCTGTCCCGGAGATCGGGATCGTCGAGAGCGGCGATGCCGTCGATCTCTTCCTTCGGCTTCAATTTGTATTTACGGGGCATGGCGCGTTCTCTCAAAAACCTCAGTCAAAAGGACAACGACCCTGCAGCCGAAATAGAAATAAACAGATATCAAATATTATTCTATAACATCTCGGGTTCAAGCGATAGTCATGTTTTTGACGTTGACCTGCTCCCGCCGACCTGCAAGAATCCTAGGCGCAGCAGCACCCGAACCAACAATACGAGCAAGGTAGTATCAATTGAGCAACGGGAAGATCCGCGTCCTCTTCCGCATAGGGCACCTTTATCACAGGGCATCGCTCGATCCGATCTACGAATGCATGAAGGACCGCCCCGGGTACGACATATACTTCACCTGTCCCGACGACAGGGAACGGGTCTTTCTGTTCTTCCAGCGCTCGCTGAGAACCAGAATCGAAGAGGGGCTGCGGAGCGAGGGTCTGAAAGTCACCCGGGAGACTCGGGGCTTCGACGTCGTAGTGACGGGTGACGTGCTCAGGGCTCCCCGGGAGTACGGCGACGCCCTCCTCTGCTTCATAAACCACGGCACCGGCATAAAGACAATCCTGTACAGGCTGCTGGCCAAGGCCAGGGAGACAAGGTACCTTATCTTCGTGGAGGGGGAATACCGCAGGAAGCGCATCGACGACTTCGGCGTGCGCGGCTCGTCAGAGGTGCATGTGGTTGGTTATCCCAAGCTCGACCCGGTGTTCCAGGGCCGGCTCGACCGCGACGCGATCATGCGCGAGTGGGGGCTGGATCCGGAGAAGAAAACCGTCCTCTTCGCGCCGACCTACAAACCCACATGCATAGACAAGGTGAGGGAAGAGATCCTCAAGCAGACAACCGGTCATAATCTCGTCATTAAACTCCACCAGTACTCCTGGCGGGGGAAGTACGCGCCGCACCGGCACCACAAGCTCTACGAGGAGGCCGTCAAGCGATATCCGCATGCCAGGCTCATACCGCCCGACAGGCACAACATCATTCCCTTCATATACGTCGCCGACACCATGCTCAGCGAGGCCTCGAGCACCATCTTCGAGTTCCTGGCGCTGGGCAAGGTCGGGATCATATTCGACCTCGAATGCGACAGCCTCAGCCATCACGACGGCATGCCGATTCTGGACGAGGACAATCGGAGGTTCCTTGAAGGCGCGTTCGTGCATATCAGCGAGGCCGGGCGGATCGGCGAGGCGGTGGAGCGGGCTCTCGACCCGGACGCCGCCATGAGGGCCCGGATAGAGGAGATGAAAAACCTCCTTTTCTACAAGTTGGACGGACATGCGGCTCAGAGAATTGTTAATATAATAGAGGACCGGACCAAGAGCACCGGGGCGAACGGAGAGAAATGAGCAAAGAGTGCAGACGGGCTGTCGTATTGGCCGCGGGCGCGGGGACACGGGTGCGCAAGATCGCCGACCAGAGTCCCAAATGCCTCATGGACCTGGAGGGCAAGCCCATAATCGAGTGGATCCTGACCTCCCTTAAACTGGCTGGCATAACCAGCGTGACGATGGTCACCGGGTTCAAGGCCGGCATGATAAAGGACGCCCTGGGCGGCGGGCGGCGCTACGGGCTCAACATCTCATATGTGAAGAATACGGAGTGGCGAAAGCCGAACGGGCTGTCGCTTTACAGCGCGCGCAGGGCTGTGCGCGGAGAGCCGAGCTTCCTCACCGTCATGTCCGATCACCTCCTCCCCCCGGCTGCCATCGAGAGAGTACGGCAATCCAAAAGCCCCGGGTGCATCCTGGCCATCGACACCAATCTTGAGAATGTCTACGACCTCCAGGACGCCACCAAGGTCAGGCTCGCGGGCGGCAGGCCCGACGCCATCGGCAAGAAGCTCTGGAAGTACAACGCGGTCGACTGCGGCCTCTTCCGGTTCGACGACAGAATATTCGCGGCGCTCGACTACGCTTTCAAGCGCCGGACCTACTCCCTCTCTGCGGGAGTGAAGAAGCTCATAAAAGACGGCAACCTGGACGTCGTGCCTATAGGCAGAGGCGCGTTCTGGATAGACATAGACACTCCTCGCAACTACCGCTACGCAAAGAAGAACGTCAAAAAGCTTATGAAGGCAATCGCCGGGAAGAACGCCGAGAGGATGAGAAAATGAAAGCAAGCATGAAGCCGGCCGTCGCGTTCGCCGCGGCGCTGGTTTTTTCAGCGGGGACGATTGAAGCCGGAGACCTGCTGCACCACTCGATGAGAGTCTCGATCTACCCGCCGGACAACAGCCTCCTGGCCGTCGATACGGTATATGTGCCTGAGGCCAGTCTCGAAGACGGCAGGATAGCCTTCCTCCTGAACAGGAGCCTCGAGATAGAGGGGATCGAGTCGCCCTACGGGATCAGGTGGTATTCCCAGGAGGAGATAGACGCCGCCGAATTCAAAGAGGATGCAGACGAAGAGGACGAGGAGTTCATCGCGAGGGGCAAGGGCGTGTTCATCGAGATTGTGGACCTGCCCGCGGGAGCCGGGACCATACCCGTGGAGATATCGTACTCCGGGGTGCTGTACGACAGTCTCCTGCCGCCCGACCGGAATTACTCCAGAGGCTTCGCCACGACCACCGGTCTCATCGACGAGCGGGGCACCTATTTGAGCAACTCATCGCTCTGGTACCCCTTCAATTTCGACCACAGCTTCACCTTCAGGCTTACGGTCGACCTGCCGCCGGACTATATGAGCGTAAGCCAGGGCGCGCTAGAGCGGGAGCGCCTCACGGACATCCGAGGCGAGAGGCGGCTCGTGGAGGTGTGGGCGGAGAGAAACCCCACGCCCGAGTTCTACCTCGTCGCAGGCAGGTACTACAGGCACCAGGAAACGCATAACGGCACCCGCATAATGACATACACATATGAGACGAGCGACAGCCTTTCGCAGGTTTATCTCGACGCGACAAGGCGATACATCATGATGTACGAAGACCTCATAGGCAAATACCCGCACCCCAAGTTCGCCATGGTCGAGAACTTCTGGCAAACCGGATACGGCATGCCGTCCTTCACCCTTCTCGGAAACCGGGTGATAAGGCTGCCCTTCATAGTGCATACCTCTTACGGTCACGAGATACTCCACAACTGGTGGGGCAACTGCGTATTCGTAGACTACGACAGCGGGAACTGGTGCGAGGGCCTCACCACCTACGGCGCCGATTATCTCTATAAGGAAAGGCAGAGCGAAAGCGCAGCGCGGGATTACAGGCACCAGACCCTGATCACTTTCAATAACTATGTCACGGAGGAGGAAGACTTCCCGCTCTCCGATTTTCACGAGCGGCATGACACGGCTTCCCAGAGTGTGGGATACGGCAAATCCCTATTCGTCTTTCACATGCTGCGCCTGAAACTCGGCGACGAGGCCTTCTGGAAAGCGCAGCGCGACTTCTATGCCTCTCATAAATACAGGGTGGCCTCATGGCGGGACCTCGAGGACGCTTTCAC
>JASFEA010000115.1:0-10259 GCA_050125095.1 bacterium | reverse complement strand
ATCTTTTTCATCAGCGCAACTTCCGGCTATTGAAGGTAACCTACGGAGCGGAGCTCGTTCTCAATTGATTCGCCGAGCTCGAAGACAGCTGCATCACTGAGGCTTCGCCCCGATTTCCATATGAGAATGAACGGCCCCGCGGGCCTTTCGACAGGCACGCCTGACTCGAGGTTCTCCCCCGGCCGTGTATTGACCGCGAAGGGCATCGTGGCGGGATTCTCCAGAGCCATGCCGAGATAAACGCTTTCTAATGCGGTCTTTCCATCAATTCGCGCGTCTATTTTGAGCGGTGTGTTCTCAGGTTCCACTTTGAAGGCGATGGTGGCCTTGCTGCTCAGCTTGAGGCCCTTCAGCGCCACCCCACCGGAAGCTACCCCACCTCGGCCGACTACTCCAATGTCTACCATACGGTCGCCCGAATCGAATGCGCGCGAGATGTAAACGCTGCCGGTCCGCTGCCCTGAGCGGGAATCTACATCGATGTCGAAGGTATGTTCATCGCCGTCGCCGCAGAGCTCTATGTACCAGGTTTCAGAAATTCCGAACATCGTCCTGGCCAGAAGCTCCTCCAGGGGCCGCAGCGCCTCCGCATCCGCAGCCGAAACGTCCTCCATTTCGTCGGGGTCCGCCATTAAGTTGAAGAGCATGTGGTTTCCCGTCATCACTTCATATGTGTACTTCCACGGGTAGGCGAGTATCGATTTTCTCTCAGTCCCGTAGAGCAGGGATTCCGAATAGCCGATGCCCGGCGGCAGCAGGCTGCCCTCGGGCGCGATGACCTCGCCCTTGCCAGTTATGAGGGGCTTGAGGCTTGCGCCCTGGAGGTGGGCGGGGGGCGTAATGCCGAGCAAGTCCAGCACTGTGGGCGCGACGTCGATAAGGCGGACGTGATCAGCTATGCGCGCATTCTCCGGGATCTGCCCGGGTAGAGATATGATGAGCGGCACCTTGACGAGCTCGTTGTAGAGCGTATGGCCGTGTTCGAATCCGCCGTGTTCGAAGAACTCCTCGCCGTGGTCGCTCAAGAAGACTATGAGCGTGTTATCCGTGAGACCCCTTTCGTCGATGCCGGCGATAAGGTCTCCTATGGCCTGGTCGGCGTAACATATCTCACCGTCATAGAGCGCCCTTATGTAGTTCCAGTCCGCCTCGGACACAGTCTTCATAGTCTCGAAATCCGTTGCGCGCGCCCTGGGGAAGAAGCTGAGGCTGAAAGGCGCCGAAAGCTCGCCGCTGTAGTCGGGACAGAACTTGGTGTCATATGGTTCAGGCGGCGCGTAGGGCTCGTGGGGATCGAAGTAGTGAACGAAAATGAAAAAGTGCTCGTCTATGTGTTCGTCTATCCAGGCGAGAGCGTCCGCTGTAGTACCGCCGGCGATTCTCCCCGCGAACGGGGGCTTGTAGTCATAGTGCTCAAAGCCCCGGTCCAGCTTGTATTCGGGCCTGAGGAAAGGCGCGTTGATGATCCCCGCGGTGGAATACCCCTTCTTCAGGAGCATCATTGCAAGCGTGGGATGATCTGTTCTCAGCTTGGTGTTCTGGGCCGAGGCCCCGTGCTGTACAGGATAGAGGGAGGTGAAAATGGTCGCAAAGGACGGAAGGGTCCAGGGCGCCTGGCTTACTGCGTTCTCGAAGAGCGTGCCCCGGGCTGCGAGATTGTCGATCTCAGGGCTGGTCTCACGATCATAGCCGTAGCAGCTGAGGTGGTCGGAACAGACGGTGTCTACGCCGATGATCACGACATTGAGCGGCCGGGACTGGCGTTCGCACCCGGCGATGACGGCCAGGAGAATGCCTGCGGCGACAGCCAGGAGGCTGCGGATTTCGGGTTTCATGACGCTCATACATCTAATATATCGGCCGCTCCCGGCGTTTTCCACACCATTTTGACCCGGGCGTGCCGCTGTGCAACTTAAGACCTGACCCCAAGAGGTTGTGCATTTTGAGACCTGACCCCAGGGGGTGATTCTTGACCGCGTCTTCCACCCGGCCATATGCTTGGTGCTGCCCTGGGAAAGGGGGTGGAATCGGACAGGGCTCTGCGGCAGCGGCGGCACCGGCACTTCAAATGCGAACCTAATGATGGGAGGTTGTGGAGGATGTGGAGAGCTCTGTGGATTTTCTCAGTTTGTCTTGTATCGATAGCCGCGCTTCATGCGGGCCCGGTGCTGTCGGGGCCCGTGATCAATGAGTTTATGCCGGGGCCAGGCAGCGACTGGGACGGCGACTTTGAGCCGGATTCGCGGGATGATGAGTGGGTTGAGATCATGAATGCGGGGGCCGCCCCGATTCAGTTAGACGGCCTCTATCTTCTGAACGGCGAGGCCCGTGTGCCCGTGTTCGGGTTCGCCGGCGAGCTTGGTCCGGGCGGATTCACCTGCGTCTATGGCAGCTCCGCGCTTGCCTGGCAGAGCGGGAACGATGCCGCTTCGATTGGGCTGAGCCTGAACAACGCGGGCGACATGCTGTGGCTCGTAAGCGTGGGCGCCGGCGATACGGTCGTAATCGACTCGGTTGAATACACGTCTTCCGAGGTAGGGTCCGACGTCTCCATCGGGCGGCTCCCCGATGGTGCCGCCGATTGGGTCCTGTTCGACCACTTCACGGACAAGGGGGGAGCGGGAGCCGATCCCACCCCATGCGCTTCGAATGCGTCCTCGCCCGCGCCGCACATACTGGAGATGACTCGCTTCCCGGTTTATCCGGCCGGGGGCGACAGCGTCCTCATCGCGGTCGCGGCAGGGGATGCCGACTTCATCGGCCAGGCGCTGCTCGCTTTTGATATCAACCTTGAGGACGGCGAAGAGCTCCCGATGTCGCTGCTCTCCGGAGCGGGCGACCTGGGCACGTGGGGGTTCACGATACTCCCCTGCGCCGTGGGTGATACGGTTCATTACCGGGTCTCGCTGGAGGACGGGACGGGCGCCATCTCGCGCTCTCCCTGGCTGGGTTACCGCGTCAGGCAGTGCTCGCTGCTCATTAAGATCAATGAGATTTTGGCCGACCCCCCACCGGATATCGAAGGCGACGCGAACCGTGACGGCGAGCGCGACGCCTCCGATGACGAGTTCATCGAGATCCTCAACTGCGGGGCCGCGCCCGTGGACATATCCGGCTGGGTGCTGCGCGACGATCTCAAGGTGCGCCATGAATTCGAAGGAGGCGTCATCGTCAGCCCGGGGGAGTTCGTCACCGTGTTCGGGGGCGGAACGCCGACGGGCTTCGCGGGCAAGGTCTATACGGCTTCGACAGGAAGCCTGGGTCTCGCCAACTCCGGGGATGACATAAGCCTGCTTGACGCCGGGGGCGGGCTCGCGGACTTCCACTCGTATGCGTCGGAGGGCGGGCGCGACGAGTCGATGGTGCGCCATCCGGACTGCGACGATTACTGGACGCTGCCGTCCGAGTTCGACTATGGAGTGCCGTTCAGTCCTCACGAGCCCAATGACCCGCAGAGCAGCGTGTCGAGTTCCACCTGGGGCGGGATCAAGGCGCTCTACCGTTAACGGTTCCCGGTGCCACCTGAGGCCAGCCGGAACCGCCGGTTGCCGGGCGCCGCCGAGGGCGCGGCGTCGCTGGAATGAGGGCGGCGGGCCATATGCCCGCCGCCCGAAGTTCACCGGGGAGTACTCGTTGCGGCGGAGTAGGCACTGCTCAGGAGTATGCGCCGGGAAATAGATGTTGTGCCCCCCGGATTCCGCTGTTTATGATGAGGCGGTAAAGCTGACTCGGGAGGTGACATAATGGATGCCATTGAGGCCCTGAAGGGGCGGCGGAGCGTGCGGGTTTATGAAGACAAGCCCGTTCCCAAAGAGATAATCGAGGAAATCATAGACACGGCAAGGCTGGCGCCCACCGCCAACAACATCCAGCCATGGGAATTTATCGTCATAACGGATGCCGGCACGCGCCGGAGTATCGCGGAGCTCACGGACTGGGGAAAATTCATCGCGCAGTCCGGCGTATGCGTCGCCGTTTATGCCAAGGCCGTAAAGCACTATCTGGAGGACGGCTCAGCCGCTATTGAGAATATCCTGGTGGCCGCCCATGCCTTCGGGCTGGGGACATGCTGGGTCGCCGGCTATGGAAAGGATTACGGCGAACCCGTACGGAAGATGCTCGGTGTGCCGGAAGGATACAATCTGGTCGGCCTGATCTCGCTCGGATACCCGGCGGAGCAGCCGGCTGCAAAAGAGAAACGAGACCTCTCGGACGTACTGCACTGGGAGAAGTACTGAGAGGCAAACGCCAAGGAGGCCCGATATGGCTGTCGCCCAGCTGACCGTATTGCCGTTCGGAACCGGCGCCAGCATCAGCAAGTACGTTGCCGGCGCGGTCAGGATCGTCGCCGAGAGCGGGCTCAAGTATGAGCTCACCGCCATGACGACCATAGTGGAGGGTGACGTGGACAGCATACTCGCCCTTATGAAGAAGGTCCACGAGTCCGCCTTCGAAGGCGGGGCCGCAAGGGTGCTTACGTCGCTTTCGATTGATGAAAGGCGCGACAAGGAACTGACCATCGAGAGCAAGAAGCGGGCGGTTAAAGAAAAGCTCCAGGGCTGAGCCCGGACCGGGACCTGTGCGGCAAGCAATGGAGGACGAGCGAGACCTTGTTGCTTAGCGCGTCGCTGGAGCTATCTTCTTGGTCCTGATTATGGAATCTCCCTGGAAGGTTATCTCCATTCCCTGCTCGAGATAGGTCCAGGTTTCTTCAACGCGGCCCAGGGTTTCTTCGCGATACCTGCTGGACGGCATGCCGTATGAGTCGAATACCTTGGCCTTGTCGCCGGACAGCTGGTCGACCCAGCGGGTCGCTCTCCACATTTTCCTGCCATGCTTGCCCTTGGCAAGCCTCAGGCCGCCAACTACTTCCTCTTCCGTATCTCCGGCCACGTACTCGGTACGCTCCGTCGATGAAGAGGTTCCCTGTGCGAGCGCGTATACGGGCAGGAATGCCACAATCAGGAGAATGGCCATTCCCGCCGCCAGGACTCTGGTCACGTACTATCACCTCCTCCCTGTTTAAATTATACCATATCCCGTAAGCGGGTTTCAACACGGTCGCCCCCCTTTGACCGCATATTGCAATGTGGCATTCGCAGATTGCACTTTCTTAAGCATATGAAATTGCTGGATTCACTGGTCGAATTTTAACAGGTCTTATCAAAATGCCGCTGTCTTTGCCGGATCTGGCATTAAGGGATTATCTGAAACGAAGTTGGATGAAAGAGACGGGATCCGCGTTATTCCTGGCCGATCCCGGCCTTCTCTTACAGGTCATAGCACCCACGTTTGACTCCCCGATGGGCACGGTATCTGCAGTGTAAAGGGGCGAGTTAATGGCATTCTATAATCTGTCCGACGAGAGGTGGTAGAAATGAGGGACAAGACAGGGGAACTGGGTCTTAGAAGTGAGCGAGGATTCTCGATGATTGAGCTCCTCGTGGTGGCCGCCATATTCACAGTGATTCTGGCGTTTTCGCTCCCAGCCTTCAACAAGAGCAGGAAGACCGCCAAGCTCATGAACGCGACCCGCGAGGTATCCTCGACGATGAAGCTGGCAAGATCAAGAGCGGTCGCATCGTCGAAGCCGGTCATAGTGGAGTTCGATGAAGACGCCGGAACATTCCAGGCGTATGAGGACGCCGACGGTGATTCAACATACGACGCCGGCGAAGTCATGATCGGCCCCTATGAGTTGCCCAATAACGTGTCCTTCACAGACATCGGTTTCACGAACAGCAAGATCACGTTCAACGGGAGCGGGGCCGCGAGCGAGACCCAGTCACTGGTCCTGCTGGCCTGCAGCGGTCACGCGTTGCGTGTGGATGTGAGCGCGCCGACGGGTCTCGTGTACATCTCGGAGGTATTTGCTTACGAAGAAGGCGGCGGTGATAGATAAATCGAAGTCTCTGCGTCCCAATGGAGGCAATCAGCAATGAAGTCGGTCGTGAATGAAAAAGGCATAACGCTTGTTGAACTCCTGATCGTATGCGTGGTCATAAGCTTCGCGTTCCTTGGGCTTGCCAATCTTTTCCCTGTAAGCATGGCCAGTCTCAACGAGAGCCGCATGCATACAACGGCGGCGGATTTCGCCCAGGAGAAAATGGAAGACCTCCTTGAGCTGGACGGCACACACGCCGACCTCACGGCGGGCACACACAACGACCCCGACAATCCCATTCGAAGCAGCTTCAACAGGCAGTGGGTTGTAACGGACAATACACCGGCCAATGACTTGAAAACTATAGAGGTGACCGTGACATATCCTCACGGCGACAAGACTAGGTCCGTAACCCTGGCTAGTTTCAGGCGAGACTGAAGAAGGGGATGATCTAAGGTGCGTGGAAAGAACAGAGAGAAGGGGTTTACAGTAATCGAGACTCTTGTAGTCGTCGCAATTCTGGCGCTTCTGGCCGTTCCGCTTATGCAGATACTCATGGGCGGGAGTCGCACGGCGAGGCTCGCCGACCTAGATTCCGAGGCGCAGCAGAACGCCCGCGTGGCGGTGGACTTCCCCATCAAGGACATAAGGTCCCTCGGCTACGAAATCGACTACGGAGACGGTCAGCAGGGCATAGTGCATGCCGCTCCGTATGACATTATTTTCAACGCCAACGTGGAACCAGCGGTGGACGACGGCAGCGCTCCGGGCTACCCGGCGGCGATGGACGCTTCCGCAAGCCCTTCGGCTGTGCCGGCCGGGGGTACCGCGCTTTATACCCCAACGCGCACCTATGACACCGGAGCCGAGACTATCAGGTACACCCTGGACTCCGACAATGACGGCTATGTGAGCGCCTCGGATATGTACGATGATGACATGGAGGGCACACGGAATCCGTACGACTACCTCCTGGTCAAGCAGGTATACGGCTATGACGGGTCAACCAACGGCGGGACCAACAGGCCGGTTGCGCTGATCAGAGGCCCCGAGCCCTACCCGGACGGTGACTATCCGCCTCCGCTGTTCACTTACTGGTACGACCATGATGATGACAGGTCAACGGCCGATCGACTGTGGGGCGACTCCGACAACGACGGGGAACTCAGCCAGTCGGAGATTTTGTCGCTTACCCCCGTCAGCTCTACGAATTTGCCCAGGATTACGAAGGTCGGCGTCACGGCGATAGGCACGGCCCGGGCGCAGGACATTCGTCATGACGCCAATGACGGGTACCGCGAGACCATAATAGCCTCCGAAGTCGACGTCAGGAACGAGCCTTCCCGCTCGGCAATCATCACCGGAGTCGTGTTCGACGATCTCAATGGCGACGGCGTTCAGGGTACCGGGGAGCCCGGCGTGTCCGGCGCGCTACTTATGCTCAACAATGGCATGAAGAGAACGACAGGTGCCGGAGGTTATTACGGCTTCCGCGTGGACCCGGGAACGTATACCGTGACCGAAACCGATCCCACCGGTTATACGTCAACAACGCCGAACGCGGTTGTTGTGAACGCCGTAAAGGGATCAACGGTGACGGCGAACTTCGGCGACCGCGCAATGGGCGGTTACGGCACCATTATCGGCAGGGTTGACCTTTATGAAGAAGGCGATCCGCCCGTACCTACAGGATTCGGCGTGCCGTACGTGGAAATATACCTAAACACCGGCGACCGCGATACGACTTCCAGCACGGGTATGTTCTCGATGCTGGTGCCGGTAAATACATACTCCATAACCATGGATGTGCCCGAAGGATACGCCGCCGTTGGCCCGAGCACGGTCGACCGTACTCTCGAGTACGAAGGCGATACGGTTATGGTGGCGTTCGGTCTTCTGCCGGCGGATGAGACCGGGACCATCACGGGCACGGTGTATCTGGATGAGAATGAAGACGGCCTTCTGACCAGCGGCGAAGAGGGCATCGCCAGCGTGACGATGAGTCTCAATACGGGCGACACGACCCTCACGGACGCGGAAGGGGTTTATTCCTTCACGGTCTCTCCCGGCACCTATACGGTCACGGAGGAGGACCTCGGCGGTTACGTTTCCACTACAATCAACAATGTGACCAATGTACACGTGGGTTCCGACTCGACCACAATCGTCAACTTCGGCGATATTCTGGAGTCGGAGCTGAGCTTCACGGTGATCACACTGGGCGAAACGCAGCGCGCTCTGTCCATTACGTCCGCCGATCTTAACGAGGACAATAAGAACGACAAAGAGATTATCCTCGGTACCAAATACGCGACGGGAGTCAGCAATCTCAATATCTGGTTCAACAAGTGGAAGAACTCGAGTACGCCCAATTCGGGCATATTCGACCAGAGCCCGAGCTACAGCCGGACTCCCGCGGAGGACATTTTCTCGGTCGCGCACGGCGACCTGAACAATGACGGTACCCAGGACGTTATCTCGGGCCTGACCTCGGCAACGGGGAAGACGCTTGTATGGATCACCCAGGGCGGCGGCAGCAAGGGCGAGCTCCCGGACTTCCCCAACAGTTTCTTCATATCTAGCGGCATGGGTGACATCCTGGACGCCGAGCTTGCGTTTCTCGATTCGGACGGTGTGCTGGACGCGGTGATCGGGACCAGGCTCCTGGGCGGCAACGGTAAAGCCGAAGTATGGTTCGGCGACGGCGCAGGCAACTTCACCCGCGATGCGTCCGACGTATACGACATGGCCGGAGTGCATGTCCTGGGCGAGGTGCGCTCGGTCGACATGGGGACGCTCGTCGGCAGCCCGGCCCCGGACTTTGTGGCAGGTACGACTCTGGGAGCGGGCTGGGGAGCCATTGAGATATTCAGGGACGCCGGCGCCCCCAACGGCAAGTTCGTGTATCACTCGACCATAGAGACGTACGGCGAGATAAACGACCTGGTGCTCGCGGACATGCGCGAGGACTCGGATGACGATCTAGACATTATAGTCGGAACATCAACCGGCTCCGGGATGGGCATGGTAGAGGTCTGGCACAACAACAGCGACGGCACCTTTGGAGAGCTCAACTACTTCGGATACTATGAGCCCTCCGATACGGTCTACATCAATGGCGACGTGCTCTGTATCGGCGTCGACCACTTCGACAGAGATGTCTATCCGGACATAGCTGTGGGCGTGAGGACAGTCTCCGATTTCTCCGGGACCCTCAAGGTCTTCCAGTGCTATGGGTACATGCCCTCATCCGGCAATGAGTGGACGAGTCCCAACGTGGGAGAGGTGATCACCCTCACCATCGATGATTTCAATAAAGACTGGAAACAGGATATAGCCGTTGGCACGAGGACTTCCTTGAGCCAGGGCAAGGTTGTCGTGTTCTTCAGAGACTGAGGTGAGTTGACATGGTCAGTATGAACGAGAATGGCGCGGCGCTGGTGTTCGCAATCCTCATTGTGGTGGCGCTCTTTGTCCTGGGCTCCGGGATGGCCATATTGACGAGGACGGACATAGACATCTCCAGGAACCAGAGGCAGGATGTGCAGGCGCTCTACGTGGCCGAGGCAGGAGTGGAAGAGGCGCTCTACAGGCTGTCGCTTCCATGGCCGACCACCATGAACGTGAACGGCTCCAGCATCAACGCGGCGATTGCCGACACGTCGAGGCCCATCGATCCCAACTGGAAGGTCAGAGTCTTCCTTGCGACGCCCGGGTCGGAGCCCACTCCGGGCGGGACTGAGTTCCATACGGTGACCATTCAGCCGGAGTCCGACTGGCTTGAGTACAGCTCGGATTCCGACCTGGACATGGCGCTAACGATCGAGCACAAGTGGAAGGACCTCGATGACGACGGCGTGAGGGAGAGCGGTGAGATCGTGTTTTACGACGCCTCCAAGTTCCCTCCGGAGAACTTCGCCACGGGATCTCCGGTAGAGGTGATCACGCTCGCCGGGACGAGGGGCAATGCCGAAAGAAACATACTCGTCGAGGCAATAAGATATCCGATCAACGTCAATGCGCGCGCGGCCCTCTTCTGCGACAAGGGCGTTGATGTCAGGGGAAACGTCGAGGTCTGCGGCCATGACCACAGCTTCCTTACTCCTTATGACACGACGATTCCCGCGTGTATGGTTTACGAATACTGCTCCGGAAGAACCAACTGCATCGGCACGGGCTGCGTCCCGGGCATCATGACCACCGGTGACGAGGTCGATAGGAGGGGCTCCAGCGACGTGCAGGGATCGCCGACGCCCATGGACACATCGAGCTCCAACCAGTTCTTGACACTCGCGGAGACCCTCGGGCTCAGCCAGGCCGAGGTGGATGAGATCCTTGCCAACGCCGATTACCACAGCTCCCGCGACGCTAATCC
>JASFEA010000114.1:0-10268 GCA_050125095.1 bacterium | reverse complement strand
ATCAGTTCTCGATCGGACTCACGCGGATGGCGAGGATCATCAAGGAGCGCATGAGCCTCCAGGACACCGAGCTCATGACGCCGTCCGACCTGGTGAACGCAAGAACGGTCGCGGCCGTCATAAAGACCTTCTTCGGGTCCAGCCAGCTTTCCCAGTTCATGGACCAGACCAACCCGCTGGCCGAGCTCACGCATAAGAGGCGCCTTTCGGCGCTCGGCCCAGGAGGTCTTACCAGGGAAAGGGCCGGATTCGAGGTGCGTGACGTGCACTATACGCATTACGGGAGAATCTGCCCGATTGAGACGCCCGAGGGCCCGAACATCGGTCTGATCAGTTCGCTTTCCACTTATGCGCGCATAAACGAGTTCGGCTTCCTCGAGACGCCCTACAGGGTGGTCAAGAACGGCGTTGCCACGAATGAGGTGGAATACCTGGCCGCCGACAAGGAAGACCGGTACACCGTCGCGCAGGGCAGCGCGCCGGTCGATGAGAGGGGAAAGTTCCTCCGCGAGCGGGTGTTCGCCTGCCACAGGGGCGACTTCCCCATCGTGCCGCCCAAAGAGGTTGACTATCTTGGCGTCTCTCCCAAGCAGATCGTCAGCGCCGCCGCCGCGCTCATTCCGTTCCTGGAGCACGACGACGCCAACAGGGCGCTCATGGGCTCCAACATGCAGCGCCAGGCTGTGCCGCTCCTCGTTACGGAGGCGCCGCTTGTTGGAACGGGCCTGGAAGGCAAGATCGCAGCCGATTCGGGCGACATGGTCTTTGCCGAGAGGTCTGGGGTGGTCGAGTCGGTTTCGGCGGAGAGGATAGTCGTGAGCCACGGCAACGGCGACCGGGACGACGACCTGTTCGGCGCGGCCAATACGGACATATACAAGCTCACCAAGTTCAAGAGATCCAATCAGGACACGTGTATAAATCAGCGCCCGGTTGTTCGAATAGGCGACAGGGTGAAGAAGGGGGAGCTACTGGCGGACGGCCCGGCCTGTAAGGATGGCGAGATCGCGCTCGGAGTCAACCTCCTGACCGCATTCCTGCCGTGGCGCGGGTACAACTACGAAGATGCGATAGTCATCAGCGAGAGAGTAGTCAAGCATGACAGGATGACTTCAGTCCATATCGAGGAGTTCGAGCTGCAGGTCAGGGAAACCAAGCGAGGCGTGGAGGAGATCACGCCCGAGATTCCCAATGTCAGCGAGGACGCCGTCAGGAATCTCGACGAGATCGGCATCGTCCGGATCGGGGCGAGGGTCCGCGCCGGCGACATACTCGTCGGCAAGGTGACCCCCAAGGGGGAGACCGACCTGACGCCCGAGGAGAGGCTCTTGAAGGCCATTTTCGGAGAGAAGGCCTGCGACGTGAGAGACGCTTCCCTCAAGGCGCCGCCCGGGATGGACGGCATCGTCATCGACGTCAAGGTGTTCGCCCGGAAGGAGAGGGACGAGGCGGTTAGGAAGCGGGACAAGAAAATCATCGAGGATCTCCGCAAGGAGTGCCGGAAGCAGATGAAGAAGCTCTCCGACCGGCGCGACGAGCGGCTGAAGGAAATGCTCGCGGACGAAATCGCCGCCGAATTCGCGGACTACGAAGGAAACGTCCTCGTGAAATCGGGCAGGAAGCTTACCGCGCGGACCCTCGATAAGATCGACTTCTCCCTGGTGGACTTCGACCGGGACGTCGTGAAGGACAGGACCTCGTCGCTGCACTCGCGGCGGCTGGCCCGCATCGTTGACGAAGCCCTGAGCGAGGTCGAGAAGTCGTATGAAAAGCAGATAGAGCGCCTGAGCCGCGGCGACGAGCTGCCGCCGGGAGTAGTAAAGCTGGTCAAGGTGTACGTCGCCAAGAAGAGGAAACTCGCGGTGGGCGATAAGGTCGCCGGGCGGCACGGCAACAAGGGCGTTGTGGCCAAGATAGTGCCCGAGGAGGACATGCCGTATTTGCCGGACGGCACGCCGGTTGAGATAGTGCTCAATCCGCTGGGCGTCCCTTCGCGAATGAACCTGGGGCAGATACTCGAGACGCATCTCGGGTGGGCTGCTCACAGGCTCGGCATGCAGGTGTACACGCCCGTGTTCGACGGGGCCACGATTGACGAGATAAAGCAACTGCTGAAAGAGGCGGGGCTCCCGGAGAGCGGGAAAACCGTGCTCTACGACGGGAAGTCAGGCGAACCATTCGATAGGGAGGTGACCGTAGGCTACATCTACATGATGAAGCTCTCACACCTCGTGGATGACAAGATCCATGCGAGGTCGATCGGTCCGTACTCGCTCGTCACCCAGCAGCCGCTGGGCGGCAAGGCGCAGTTCGGCGGTCAGCGGTTCGGCGAGATGGAGGTATGGGCGCTTGAAGCTTACGGCGCCGCCTATGCCCTCCAGGAAATGCTCACAGTGAAGTCTGACGATGTGGCCGGCAGGTCGAGAATATACGAGGCGATTGTAAAAGGCGAGAATCCGCCTCAACCCGGAATACCCGAATCGTTCAACGTTCTGGTCAAGGAACTTCAGAGCCTCGGGCTGGATGTCCAGCTCGAAGAGTAAATAGGGAGGTAGTCTCCTTGCTGAGACCAATAGACGCAAGAGAAAAAGCCCCTGTAGAGTTTTCGGCGATAAGGATTCAACTCGCGTCGCCGGAGACGGTGAGGCAGTGGTCTTACGGCGTTGTGACCAAACCTGAAACGATCAACTACAGGTCTTTCAAGCCCGAGAGAGACGGGCTTTTCTGCGAACGCATCTTCGGTCCGGTCAAGGACTGGGAGTGCAACTGCGGGAAATACAAGCGTATCAGGTACAGAGGGGTTATCTGCGACAGGTGCAAAGTCGAGGTAACCCAGTCGAAGGTCCGCAGAGAGCGCCAGGGTCATATCGAGCTCGCGGTTCCCGTTTCTCATATCTGGTACTTCAAGGGGATACCCAGCCGCATGGGCCAGCTCATGGGCATGAGCGTCCGGGACCTGGAGCGCGTGCTCTACTACGAGAGCTACATAGTCGTGGACCCCGGCGAGACGGAGCTCAAGAAAGGGCAGCTCATCGGCGAGGAAGAGTACCTGGACCTCGAGGAGAAGTTCCCCGGGCAATTCGTCGCCGAGATGGGCGCCGGGGCGCTTAAGAAGCTATTAAAGGAAATCGATCTTGACGAACTCTCCACCGAGCTTCGGGCCCGCGTGAGAATGGAGACTTCCGGACAGCGGAAGCGCGACACGCTTAAGCGGCTCAAGCTCGTGGAGGCCTTCAGGCTCTCCGGCAACAGGCCCGAGTGGATGGTGATGGACGTAATTCCCGTCCTGCCGCCCGATCTCAGGCCCCTGGTTCCCCTGGAAGGAGGCCGTTTCGCGACCTCCGACCTAAACGACCTGTACCGGAGGGTCATAAACAGAAACAACCGTCTGAAGAAGCTCATGGAGATAAAGGCTCCCGAGGTGATCCTCCGCAACGAAAAGAGGATGCTGCAGGAAGCCGTGGATGCGCTCTTTGACAACGGGAGAAGATCGCGTGCCGTGAGAGGCCCCGGCAACAGGCCGCTCAAGTCCCTGAGCGATATGCTCAAGGGCAAGCAGGGCCGCTTCCGCCAGAACCTTCTCGGCAAGCGCGTGGACTACTCGGGCCGTTCGGTGATCGTGGTCGGGCCCGAGCTCAAGCTTCACCAGTGCGGCCTGCCCAAAAGCATGGCCCTGGAGCTCTTCAAGCCATTCATTATTAAGAAGCTCGAAGACAGGGGCTATGTGCAGACGGTTAAGAGCGCCAAGAAGCTCGTCGAAAGAGAGCGGCCCGAGGTCTGGGACATTCTCGAGGAGATCATCAAGGATCATCCGGTGCTCCTGAACCGCGCGCCTACGCTGCACAGACTCGGGATACAGGCGTTCGAGCCGGTGCTGGTAGAGGGCAAGGCCATCAAGATACACCCTCTGGTCTGCCAGGCGTTCAACGCCGATTTCGACGGCGACCAGATGGCGGTGCATGTGCCGCTTTCATTCGAGGCCCAGCTCGAGGCCAGGGTGCTCATGCTTTCCATCAACAACATCCTGTCTCCGGCGCATGGCAAGCCCCTGGCGTCGCCGACGCAGGACATGGTTCTCGGCTGCTTCTACCTTACCAAGGAGAGAACCTACAAAGAGACCGAAAGGGTACACCTGTTCATAGATCCCAGCGAAGTGATCTTTGCGCACCAGCACGGGGCCATCGGGCTTCACGACAGGGTGAAGGTGGAGATCCACGGCGAGCTGATTCAGACGACCGTGGGACGCGTTATCTTCAACGACATCGTGCCGCCGGAGATGCCCTTCGTCAACGAGCCCTTCGACAAGAAGCGCCTTGAGACGCTCGTCGGGGATTGTCACAGGTTGCTGGGGCCTTATCGCACGGCGGTTTTCCTCGACAGGCTCAAGGAAATCGGCTTCGAGTACGCGACCACTTCGGGGCTTACGGTGGGTATCGACGACATCGTGGTGCCGCCGCAGAAGGTGAGCATACTCGAGCGCGCGGAGAAGCAGGTGACGCGCATACAGGACATCTACCACAAGGGCGCGATCACCGACGGCGAGAGATATAACCAGGTCATAGACACGTGGACCAATGCGACGAGCACGGTCAGTAACATAATGTTCGAGAACCTCTCCAAAGTCGACGACGGTTTCAATCCCATATATATGATGGCCGCGTCCGGAGCGCGGGGTTCGAAAGAGCAGATCAGGCAGCTCGCAGGCATGCGAGGCCTGATGGCCAAGCCGCAGAAGAAGATGACCGGTCAGATGGGCGAGATCATCGAGACCCCGATTACGGCCAACTTCAAAGAGGGCCTGACGGTGCTCCAGTACTTCATCTCCACGCATGGCGCGAGGAAGGGACTTGCGGACACCGCCCTTAAGACGGCGGACGCGGGGTACCTCACAAGGCGGCTGGTGGACGTCGCGCAGGACGCCATCATCACGACGCAGGACTGCGGGACGATACTCGGGCTTGACATCACGGCGCTTAAAGAGGGCGAGGAAATAATAGAGCCTCTCGGTGACAGGATACTGGGCCGCGTTGCCGTTGAGGACGTGTACGACCCGATAACCAACGAGCTCATAGTCGAAGCCGGCGAGGAGATAAAGGAACAGGCCGCGGAAGATATAGACAGTGCGGGAATCGACGGCGTCAGGATACGTTCGGTGCTCACATGCGAATCGCCGCGGGGCGTCTGCGCCAAGTGCTACGGCAGAAATCTCGCTAACGGCCGTATGGTGAACATCGGCGAGGCCGTCGGGGTCATCGCGGCCCAGTCGATCGGCGAGCCGGGGACGCAGCTTACGCTGCGTACGTTCCACATCGGCGGCACGGCCGGCAGAATTGCCGAGGAATCCAGGATCACCGCGAAATACAATGGGCAGATCCGCTTCAAGCACGTCAAGTCGGTGCCATACAGGGACGGCGCGCAGATCGTGCTGACCGCGAAGGGAGAAATGGACCTGTATGACGGGGATGTCCTGAGGACGCGTTACACGGTTCCCTACGGCGCCAAGCTGGCTATTAAGGACAAGCAGGCCGTGAAGAAGGGAGACGGTCTCTTCGAGTGGGACCCCTATTCTTCGCCGATTCTCGCGGAGAAAGAGGGAGTAGTCCGGTTCTTCGACATCATCGACGAGCTAACGGTGAGGGAGGAGCTGGACGAGAAGACCGGTCTCAGGCAGAGGGTGGTGATCGAGCACCGGGACAAGACGATCCACCCGACCATGATCCTCGAGGAGAGCAAGGGGACTTCAAGGGGCAAGAAGGTCGCGGAGTATCCCATCCCGACGGGCGCGCATCTCATGGTGCATGACGGTGACAAAGTGGTGCCCGGGGACCTCCTGGCCAAGATACCCCGGGAAATCGCAAAGACGCGGGATATCACGGGTGGACTCCCGAGGGTCGCCGAGCTCTTCGAGGCGCGGAAGCCCAAGGACTTCGCCATCGTGAGTGAAATCGACGGCACCGTGGAATTCCGTGGCATCGCCAGGGGCATGCGGCGCGTCATAGTCGTGGGCGAAACGGGCGACGAGATGGAATACCTCATTCCCCACGGCAAGCATATGAGAGCGAGGGGCGCAGACGTGGTGAGGGCCGGCGACAAGCTCTGCGAGGGCCCCATCAATCCCCACGACATCCTGAGGATCAAGGGAATAAACGCCGTGCAGGAGTACCTCGTGAACGAGATCCAGGAGGTCTACAGGCTGCAGGGCGTTGCCATAAACGATAAGCATATAGAGGTCATAGTAAGGCAGATGCTCGAGAAGGTCCGCATTGAGGATCCGGGTGATACCACGTTCCTCGAGGGAGAGCAGGTCGACAAGATAAGAGTCAAGGAAGAGAACGAGAGGGTGGTCGACAAGGGCGGCCGTCCCGCCACGTTCCAGCCGCTCCTCCTGGGTATCACCAAGGCGTCCTTAAGCACGGAGAGTTTTATATCCGCGGCCTCATTCCAGGAAACAACCAGAGTCCTTACCGAAGCGGCGATCAACGGGTCGAGAGACATGCTGCTCGGTCTTAAGGAAAACGTCATTATCGGACACCTTATCCCGGCAGGTACCGGCGTCGGCAGAAACCGGAACATAAAGGTTATCGCCGAAGAAGAGATCCCGGAGCTCGGGGACGAGCTCGAAGAGGCAATCGAGACCGATACCGAACCCGAAACCGGGGCCGAGGAAGAGGTGGCCGAGGCTTAAGAACAGTGGAGGTGTAAAGTTTGCCGACAATCAGCCAGTTAGTTAAACGCGGCAGGGACGTGCAGAAGTCCAAGACGAAGGCCCCTGCGCTCATGGGCTGCCCGCAGAGGCGCGGCGTTTGCACGAGAGTGTACACGACGACGCCCAAGAAGCCCAATTCCGCGCTGAGGAAAGTCGCGCGTGTGAGGCTGACCAATACCATTGAGGTCACGGCCTATATACCGGGCGAGGGGCACAACCTGCAGGAGCATTCGATCGTGCTCGTGCGCGGCGGCCGAGTCAAGGACCTTCCGGGTGTGCGCTACCACATCATAAGGGGCGCCCTTGACGCCAGCGGCGTTGAGGACCGTATGAAGTCAAGGTCCAAGTACGGCACCAAGATGAAGAAGAGCACGACCCCGGCTGCAGGCGGCTAGACCCAGGAGACGAAATATGCCGAGAAGAAAACTCATTAAGAAGAAAGAGGTAATGGCGGATCCCAAGTACAACAGCCCTCTCGTCACCAAGTTCATCAACAGCTTGATGTCGAAGGGAAAGAAGAGTACTGCGGAGCGGATCTTCTACTCAAGCCTCGACATGATCGAGAAAAGGACGGGGCAGGCCGGCATACAGGTCTTCAAGCAGGCTCTGACCAATGTGAAGCCTGTTCTGGAGGTAAGGCCGCGGCGCGTCGGCGGAGCAACCTACCAGGTCCCCATGGAGGTGAGGCTGGAGAGGAAGACGGCGCTGGCGATCCGCTGGTTAATCGGCTACGCGCGCGCCAGGAGCGAGCACACAATGCAGGAAAAACTGGCGGCGGAGCTAATAGCGGCGTCCAAGAACGAGGGCGGGGCGATAAAGAAGAAGGAAGACACGCACAGGATGGCCGAGGCCAATAAGGCCTTCGCGCATTACAGGTGGTAATGAGCGGTTGGGTATGTGTTTGAGAGTGTATAGATGGCGACTTTAACCAAAGAGTGTGGGACGAAATTGGCAGACGACAGAACCATCCCGCTTGAGAAAGTGAGAAACATCGGGATAGCCGCGCATATTGACGCAGGCAAGACCACGCTCACGGAGAGAATTCTCTATTACACCGGGCGGGTCCACAGGCCCGGCGACGTCGACGACGGCGCGGCCACGATGGACTGGATGGAAATAGAGAAAGAGCGCGGCATAACCATCACGTCGGCCGCTACCAGGTGCTTCTGGAGGGATCACGCCATCAACATTATAGATACGCCCGGACATGTGGACTTCACGATGGAAGTCGAGAGGTCGCTGCGCGTCCTGGACGGGGTCGTGGTGGTCTTCTGCGGAGTCGGGGGCGTCGAGCCCCAGTCAGAGACGGTCTGGAAGCAGGCTGATCGCTACAGGGTGCCCAGGATCGCTTTCATCAACAAGATGGACCGCATCGGTGCCGACTTCGAGAGGGCCGTAGGCATGATACGAGAACGGCTTTGCTCGAACGGCGTCCCCATCGAGATGCCCATGGGAAGCGGCCGCGAACTCGAGGGCATAATAGACCTGATCGAGATGAAGGCCTACATGTATGACGAGGAGTCGCTTGGAATGAAATTCGACGTCGCCGAGATTCCCGAAAAGTACCGGGATGAGGCGGCCCTTGCGAGAGAGAGGCTGGTCGAGTCCGTCGTCGAGTTCGACGACGAGGCAATGGCCGGGTATCTCGACGGCAAACAGGTTAGCGATGACGACATAAAGAAAGCCCTGCGAAATGGCACGCTCCGGGCGGAGGTCGTGCCGGTTCTCTGCGGGGCCGCGCTTAAGAACAAGGGCGTACAGAAGGTCCTTGACGCAGTCGTGGAATACCTGCCGTCCCCGATTGACATACCGCCGGTGGAGGGCGTGAACCCGAACACCGGCGAGAAAGAAACACGCCGCCCGAGCGACGACGAGCCCTTCTCGGCGCTGGCGTTTAAGATCATGAGCGATCCCTATGTGGGCAAGCTCACATACTTAAGGGTTTACTCGGGCAAAATAAAGGCGGGCACGAACATATGGAACGCACGGGGGCATAAGGAGCGGAACACCAAGCTTCTGCTTATGCATGCCAACAAGCGCGAAGAGCTCAAGCATGCGCTGACCGGGGACATCGTGGCGGCAGTGGGCATAAAGAAGACGGTGACGGGCGATACCCTCTGCGAGTACGACTACCCGATAATGTTCGAATCGATGGCATTCCCGGAGCCCGTCATCATGGTGGCTATAGAGCCCAAGACGAGAGCGGATCAGGAGAAACTCGAGAGTTCGCTCGGCAGGCTCGCGGAGGAGGACCCGACATTCAGGGTAAAGATCGACGAGGAAACCGGCCAGACGATTATCTCCGGGATGGGCGAGCTCCATCTCGAGATCCTTGTCGACCGGATGATTCGCGAGTTCAACGTGAAGGCCAATGTCGGTAAACCACAGGTCGCATACAGGGAGAGTATAACGGAGAGGGCCCGCGCCGAAGGCAAGTTCGTGAAGGCGGCGGCGGGCAAGGGCCAGTATGGCCACGTGATTATAGAGATTGAGCCGCGGGAAAGAGGCACGGGCTTCGAGTTCGAGTCGAAGGCGAAGCCGGAGGCAATTCCCGAGGACTTCGTGCCGTTCATCGAACAGGGCGTACATGACTCGCTCGAGAACGGGTTGCTGGCGGGCTACCCCGTCGTCGACGTCAAGGTGACTCTGGTCGGCGGGTCGTACCGCGACCAGGAGGCGACGGACGTGGCTTACAAGATAGCATCGGCGATGGCGATTCGCGACGCGATCCTGAGGGCCAGGCCGGTCCTTCTGGAGCCGATCATGGACGTTGAAGTCGTCGTGCCCGAGGAGTATGTCGGGGACGTCATAGGCGATTTGCGGTCCAGGCGTGGCAAGATAATGGGCAGCCTGATTCGCGCCGACGGGCATGTCGCCAGGGCGGCAGTGCCGCTCTCCGAGATGTTCGGATACGCCACGGGCCTGAGGTCGGCGACGCAGGGCCGCGCGCTTTTCACAATGCAATTCGAGCAGTACGACGTCGTTCCGGACAGGATCGCCGATAAGATGACGGCGAGAATCGAGGACATGATTTGAACGCAGGACGCCTGTAGGAGGGGGACGCCAAATGGCAAAGGAGAAGTTTGATCGCTCTAAGCCACACTTGAACGTCGGGACGATCGGTCACATCGACCACGGTAAGACGACGCTGACGAGTGCGATAACGCTGTGTTTGAGCCAGCAGGGTCTGGCTGACGTGCGCACGTTTGAGAGTATTGACAACGCTCCTGAGGAGAAGGAGCGGGGCATCACTATCGCGGTTGCGCATGTTGAGTACCAGACGGCGAGCCGTCATTACGCGCACATAGACTGTCCGGGTCATGCGGACTATATCAAGAACATGATCACGGGCGCGGCGCAGATGGACGGAGCGATACTTGTGGTAGCTGCCAATGACGGTCCTATGCCTCAGACGCGGGAGCATATACTTCTGGCGCGCCAGGTCGGGGTTCCTGCGATGGTTGTATATATCAACAAGGTGGACATGCTTGACGACCCGGAGCTTCTGGACCTTGTTGAGGTAGAGGTTAGGGAGCTTCTTTCGAAGTACGACTACCCGGGC
>JASFEA010000113.1:0-10460 GCA_050125095.1 bacterium | reverse complement strand
CGTCGTGAGGTTGGGGTGGGACAGGGTGTATCAGCTGGTTCTGGCGTCATGCGTAAATGGAATGATGAGCGAGGCCGTGCCCGGTTACGACCTGGAGCCGGGCGAGCTCTGGCGTCACGCGGTGGGGGTGGCGGTGTCCACGGAGTACCTCATGAAGAAGCTCAACGTATCCGTGGTTGAGGAGGCATTCACCGCGGGGCTGCTTCATGACGTCGGCAAGCTGGTCATGGGGAGTTTCGTAGAGGCTGACTTCAGCGCCATAGACGACCTCGTCTCTGAGAGGAAGATCTCCTTTGCGACCGCAGAGCGAGAGATACTCGGCATCAATCACGCCGAGATCGGAGCGTCTATTCTGGAGAAGTGGGCCCTGCCCGAAGACCTGGTCGACGTTGTCAGATGGCATCACGAACCCGGGCTCGCCCCGGAGGCCAATATGCTGGTGGACGCCGTGCACGTCTCCGATGTTCTCTGCCTGATGCTCGGCATAGGAACGGGCCGGGAGGGACTCACCTACGATCCGGACCCCGCCGTGATGGCGCGCCTGGGCCTCAGGGTCGCCGAGCTCGAATCGATTGCAAGCTATGTTCTTCAGGACCTCGCGGAATTCTGCGAATCAATGATTTCCATGAGTTGCGCGCAGGGATAGGCTGCGAACGCGCCGGAACGCGCCGGTGAGCGGAACGAAAGACCGCATTGGGCACGCCCGGCGAGGCCATAGGGCCCGGCGCCCCGGACGGGGTCGCGGCTCTGCAAAACATGCCTCAGGCCATAATCAGGGCCCTTCAGACCGAGCGCGCTCACGCCGAGCAGGCTTGCAGGCCTATTAGCTTGACAACCTTATTCCTTTATATGATAGTGTCCTACGGAATTGAGCGACTCAAAAGGAGGGACAGATGCGGTCGGCCAAATATATCATCATAATGACGGTAATTTTCGCGCTGGGCTGCGGGGGTTCTACGGCCTTCAGGAGCGGGAAGACATATTTCTACCAGCATAAGGACTATGTCCAGGCCGAGGAGGCCTTCAGGCAGGCCATAGAAGAGCAGCCGGACAACTGGGAGGCCTACTATTATCTGGCCCAGTCTCTCGCGAAGCAGGAGAAGTTCGAGGAGGCCAAGGACAACTTCATCATAGCGAGAGAAAAGGCCCCGGATGACGAGAAGAGGATGCAGGTGAAGGAGATGCAGAGGTCCTTCTTCGTCGACCACGCGAAGAGGGGCATTACGGCGCTCAACACCGACAATTTCGAGGAGGCCGTGTACCAGTTCGAGATGGCGACGGCGGTGTACGATGAGGATCCAGTGGGATGGGTCAACCTGGGCGTCTCCTACTCCAACACGCCCGCTTCAGATGAGATCCCGGATCCCCAGACCAGGGCCCTGGAGGCTTTCCAGAAGTCGGTCGAGGTCGACCCGACTTACCTGGAAGGATGGAGGAATCTGGGGATCAGCTACCGCAACGCCGGCAACTATGCCAAGGCGCAGGAGTCGTTTGCGAAGGTGGTAGAGCTCGATCCCGAGGACGTGGACGGGCTGCTTTCACTGGGTGACGTGTCATTCCATCTTGAGGATTTCGATAAAGCGCTTGATAGCTACGCCAGAGCTGCCGATTTAGAACCTGACAATTACGATCTGCAGTTCAGCCTCGGTGCGGCTTACTTCAACCGTGAGATGTACGCCGAGGCCGGCCAGGCTTTCCAGAAGTCAGCGGCCGGGGCAATGGGAACGGATCCCCAGCTGTATGAGGACTCGCTCTACCGGCTCGGCTTCTCATATGTCAAGACCGAGAGCTATGACGCGGCGATCACGACGCTGACGCAGCTGTTAGCGGTCAGCGACAAGGCCGAGTATCACGAGCTGCTGGGAACAGCGTACACCAAGGCGGGCCAGACGGACGCGGCGGTCGCGGAGTTCCAGAAAGCAAAGGAGATGCGAGGGGAGTAATTTCTTAGGCCTTGACAATACGGCCGGACTGATTTAGCATTATTACGGAGTTCGATTTACGCATTCCTAATCGGTATCTCATTAATTGACATCCGACCCTTGTTAAGAGTCTCAGCATTGCAAGCACTGTTGTTGTCGTGTGCTGACCTGGGCGGGGGAAGGAACTGAATTCGTCGGATGAAGAGACTCACCAGAGAACTCACTCATGAGCTGTAATAACGACTTCTAACACCTGGGGGTGGTGGTGCATTATGCCTAAAGAAGTGGAAAATTTGGACATTGCCGAAATGAAGACCAAGACCATGTCGGACCTTGTCGGGATAGCCAAGGAACTCAAGATCGACGGTCTAACCGGCATGAGGAAGCAGGAGCTCATCTTCAAGATCCTCGAGGCCCAGACTGAGAAGAACGGGCTCATCTTCTCTCAGGGCGTGCTCGAGATACTGGACGATGGTTACGGCTTCCTCAGGTCCCCTGACTATTCGTATCTGCCCGGGCCCGACGACATCTACGTCTCTCCTTCGCAGATCAAGAAGTTCGACCTGAGAACCGGGGACACCGTGTCAGGCCAGGTGAGGCCGCCCAAGGACAACGAGCGCTATTTCGCCCTTCTCCGTGTGGAAGCCGTCAATATGGAGAATCCCGACGTGGCTAAGGAGAGGATTCTCTTTGACAACCTGACGCCTCTTTATCCGGATGAGCGGGTTGAGCTCGAGTCGAATCCGAAGGACCTGTCGACACGAATAGTGAATCTCTTCATCCCCATCGGCAAGGGCCAGAGAGGTCTTATCGTCTCGCCCCCGCGGGCGGGAAAGACCATGCTGCTGCAGAGCATCGCAAACGCGATGACCACCAACCACCCTGAAATCGAACTCATTGTGCTTCTTATTGACGAGCGGCCCGAAGAGGTCACGGATATGGAGCGCAGCGTCAAGGGCGAGGTCATCTCATCGACCTTCGACGAGCCGCCCCAGAGACATGTGCAGGTCGCCAACATGGTCATGGAGAAGGCCAAGCGCCTTACCGAGCACGGCAAGGACGTGGTGATTCTCTTAGACAGCATCACAAGGCTGGCCCGTGCCAATAACGCAGTCATTCCGCACAGCGGCAAGATACTCTCGGGAGGCATCGACTCAAACGCGCTTCAATGGCCCAAGCGCTTCTTCGGGGCCGCGCGCAATATTGAGGAGGGCGGGAGCCTCACCATCATAGCCACCGCGCTCATCGACACCGGAAGCCGCATGGACGACGTCATTTTCGAAGAGTTCAAGGGCACGGGCAACATGGAGCTGGTGCTGGACAGGAAGATCGCCGACCGCAGGGTGTTCCCGGCGATCGATCTCAACAAGTCCGGCACTCGAAAGGAAGAGCTGCTGTTGAGCCCGGAGGAACTCAATAAGGTCTGGATCCTGCGCAAGTTCCTCTCCGACAAGAACCAGATCGAGGCCATGGAGTTCCTGGTCGGAAGGCTCGCGAAGGCCAAGTCCAACAAGATGTTCTTGAAGTCAATGAACACTTAGGTTAGCTTAGTAAGAGCCATGGGTGGGCGGCTTGCGCCGCCCGCCGTACTTTATGAGCGTTTGAGGAGGTAGGTGACGTGAAGAAAGGCATTCATCCCAAGTACGTGCCGTCGAAGATCATCTGCGTATGCGGGAACGTAGTCGAGACGCGATCGACTGCTCCCGAGATCCGCGTCGAGATCTGTTCGGCCTGCCATCCCTTCTTCACCGGCAAGCAGAAGCTGGTCGATACGGCCGGCAGGGTCGAGAGGTTCAGGAGAAAGTACGGCCTCAAGGCCGAGGATGAAGAAGAGAACGTGGAAGACAAGCCGGAACAGCAGACCGAAGAGAAGACTGAAGAGAAGACTGAAGAGAAGACCGAAGAGAAGTAGGTGATCGTTTGAAGAACGATAGCCTTACTATAGGGGGACAGGCTGTTATCGAAGGCGTGATGATGCGGTCCCCCGACCTGGTTGTGACCAGCGTGCGCAAAGCCGACGGCAATATCGTGCACAGAGCCGAGCCCTTCGTTTCCATTACGAAGAGGAACAGGGTGCTCGGCGTGCCCGTTATCAGGGGCGCGATATCGCTTTTCGAGACCCTCTTCATGGGCATCAAGTCGCTGTCCTATTCCGCCGAGGTGGCCCAGGAAGACGCTGATAAAGACAAAGAAGCGGGTCCAGCAGAAGAGGAAGGCGAGGCCATGACGGACGCCGCCGCCGAGTCCGGTTCGGGCGGCTGGAAGTCAAGCCTGGCAATGGGCGGCACGCTGGTGCTGGCGCTGGCGCTCGGGCTCCTGCTCTTCTTCTGGCTGCCGCTCGTGATCGCGGAGCTGGTCGGGGTCAAGGGGAGCGTGCTTTTCAATGTCGTCGATGGCCTGGTGCGCCTGGGGATCTTCTTCCTTTACCTTGCCCTGATCTCGTTGTGGCGGGATATGCGCAGGGTCTTCGAATACCACGGCGCCGAGCACAAGTGCATTACCACCTACGAGGACGGGCAGGAGTTGACTCTTGAAAACGCCAGGCGCCATACGACGAGGCACAGGCGATGCGGGACGAGTTTCCTTCTGATCGTGATGGTGATAGCCATTATCGTGTTCATCTTCCTCGGGCGGCCAGAGACGGTCGCCGACAGGCTGCGGAGGTTCGCGCTTGTGCCTCTCATCGCCGGGCTGTCTTTCGAGGTGACCCGTTGGGCCGGCAGGAGGACCAGCGGCGTCCTGCTCAAGGTGATTACGGCGCCGGGACTTCTCCTTCAGAAATTCACGACGCGCGAACCTAGCGACGACCAGATAGAAGTGGCCCTGGACGCCCTCAGGCGCGCTCTTCATATGGAGGTCAGCGGGCAGGATGTGGGAAGCGCTCAATAAAGCTCGTGAGCGTTACGCCGAGCTGGGCCGGTTGCTCTCCGACGAGAAGGTCGTCAGCAAACCCAGGCTCCTGAGGGAGTACTCCAAGGAGATGAGCGACCTGGAGGACCTGGTCAAGAAGGCCGACGAGTACGAGGAGGCGGCCAGGGGAATCGCCGAGGCCGAGGAGATAATAAAGACCTCCGACGACCAGGAGCTCGTCGATCTGGCGCGGCAGGAGATCGAGGGCCTCAGGGACTCGCATGAGGCGATCGAGCAGGAGCTCCAGGCCATGTTGATTCCCAGGGATCCCAATGACGAGAAGAACACTCTCGTTGAGATAAGGGCCGGGACGGGCGGCGAGGAAGCGGCCCTCTTTGCGGCCGACCTCTACAGGATGTATTCCAAGTACGCCGAGGAGAAGGGCTGGGGGACCGACATAATGAGTTCCAACCCGACGGGCGTCGGCGGCTTCAAGGAAATCGTGTTCCTCGTTGAGGGCAAGGGGGCCTACAGCAGGCTCAAGTTCGAGAGCGGCGTCCACAGGGTGCAGAGGGTTCCCGCAACGGAGTCGTCCGGGCGCATTCACACCTCCGCGGTGACGGTGGCCATACTCCCCGAGGCCGGCGAGGTTGACGTAGACATAAAGCCCGATGAAATCCGGGTGGACGTTTTCCGTTCGTCGGGTCCCGGCGGGCAGAGCGTCAACACAACGGACTCGGCGGTCAGGATCACCCACATTCCCACCGGCATAGTGGTACAGTGCCAGGACGAGAAGTCGCAGCATAAGAACAGGGCCAAGGCGCTGAAGGTGCTACGGTCTAGGCTTTATGAGATGGCGAGAGTCGAGCAGGAGCGCGAAAGGGCCAGGGAACGAAAGCAGATGGTCGGCACCGGCGACCGCAGCGAGAAGATCCGGACCTACAACTACCCGCAGGGGAGAGTCACCGACCACAGGATCAATCTCACCCTTCACAAGCTCGACGACGTGCTCGACGGAGACATCGACGAGATAGTCAATGCTCTCTGGGCCCACGATACCCGGGAGAAAATCAAGTCCTCCGGCATGTGATGCCGGCCCCGGCGGAGGGAGGCGTCGCGTTGCATCTTTCTTCTCTCATCGATTCACTCGAGGAGTCCTTAAGGCGGGCCGGCATCGACTCTGCAAGGGTGGAGGCCGAGATGCTTGCCGGCCATGTTCTGGGACTGTCGCGCAGCCAGCTTCAAGTCCGGGGCGGCGGGGAAGTGTCCGCAGCCGATGAGAAGCGAATAGCCGTGCTGGCCGGGCGAAGAGAGAAGAGGTACCCGCTCCAGTATCTCACGGGCGAGTGCGAGTTTTACTCGCTTGCCTTTACCGTGTGCGAGGGCGTTTTCATACCCCGGCCCGAGACGGAGGTGCTGGTGGAAAGCGTGGCGTCGAAGGTGAAAGCGCATGCCGGTAAGGCGCTGAGGATTCTGGACATCGGCACCGGCTCCGGGGCGATATCAATAAGCCTCGCGCATGCCCTGGGCCCTTCCCGGGCCGCCGGCATGTTTATACTGGCGACCGACTTTTCACCCGCGGCCGTCGAGGCAGCGAGGCTTAACGCGGCCAGGCACGGCGTGGAAAACATCATGAAGTTCGCCGTCGGAGATGGTATAGGTTTCATAAGCGAACGGGACGGGGGAGGGCGCTTCGACGTCTGCGTCTCCAATCCTCCGTATGTCGCGGCTTCAGAGATCGATGGCCTGGGTCCCGAGGTCAGGGACCATGAGCCCCGCGCGGCCCTCGACGGCGGCGAGGACGGGCTGGAGTTCGTAAGAAGAATAGTCCCCGGCCTTCCGTCTATACTATCGGAGGGCGCGCTTGCGGCCTTCGAGATAGCCCCCGGCCAGGCCCATGAGGTCGAGCGGCTGCTGGCGCGGGCCGGGGCCGCCGGGACTGAGGTCGTGAAGGACCTTTCGGGAAGAGACAGAGTCATAATCGCAAGGATGGATTGAATGGACAAGATCATTGTCAGGGGCGGGAAGAGGCTCAAGGGTAAGGTGAAGATAGGCGGCGCCAAGAACGCCGTTCTTCCGGTGATGACCGCATGCCTACTCACGCGCGGCGTCTCGGTAATCAGGAACGTTCCGCGCCTCCAGGACGTCGCCTCCATGGCCGCGGTGCTGGAGCAGCTGGGAGTGGCATGCGACTTCAAGGACGACGTCCTGACAATCGACTCGAGCAAGGTCTCGGGCCATGAGGCGCCTTACGACCTGGTGCGGAAGATGCGGGCCTCGATATATGTGCTGGGGCCTCTGCTCGCTTCCACGGGCAGAGCCCGGGTGTCCCTGCCGGGCGGATGCGCCTGGGGGCCGAGGCCGGTCGACCTTCACATCAGGGCGATGCGCGAGCTCGGCGCCAGTGTGGACATCGACCACGGGTATATCAAGAGCGAGGCGCGGCGCCTTAAAGGCAGCCATGTCACTTTTTCGGCGCCCAGCGTCGGAGCGACGGCCAATACCATGATGGCGGCGAGCCGGGCCCGCGGCCAGACGGTTATTACCAACGCCGCCAGGGAGCCCGAGATCACTGCGCTGGCGGATTTCCTAAATCTCATGGGCGCCAGGGTCGCCGGCGCGGGAAGCGACGTAATGACCATAGACGGCGTGAACGACCTCTCGCCGGCCGAGTTCAAGATAGTCCCCGACCGTATCGAGACCGCCACGTACATGGTGGCGGGAGCCATAACCGCAGGGCAGATCGAGATTACCGACTGCGTTCCGGAGCATGTCGAATCCGTGACTGTGAAACTCGCGCAATGCGGCGTTGCCGTGGAGGCCGCAAGAGGCAGGATCAGGGTTAAGGGCAGGAAGGTCATGAACTCGGTGGACGTCGTGACCGCTCCTTACCCCGGCTTCCCCACCGACATGCAGGCGCAGTTTATGGCCCTCATGACCATCGCGAAGGGCACCAGCATAATAAGCGAGACCATATTCCGCGACCGCTTCACGCACGTGCCGGAGCTCAGGCGCCTCGGGGCCGACATCAAACTCAATGGAAGCACGGCGCAGGTCGGGTACGTTAAGAAACTGAGCGGGGCCCCGGTAATGGCGACGGATCTCCGGGCCAGCGCCGCGCTTGTCCTTGCGGGGCTCGTTGCGGAAGGCGAGACGCATGTTTCGCGGGTCTACCACATCGACCGCGGCTATGAGGCCATTGAGGAGAAGCTCCGTGGCCTGGGGGCGGACATCCAGCGAATGCCCGAATAGGGGCCGGAGGGATGAGAATTGCGTAGAGTGGTCCTGGGAACCGCCGGACATATCGACCACGGCAAGACCGAACTCATCAAGGCGCTCACCGGCGTAAACACCGACAGGCTCAAGGAGGAGCAGGAGCGGGGCATCTCAATCGACCTCGGCTTCGCCCGCATCGACCTTCCCGGCGGCGTGCAGGTGGGACTTGTCGACGTGCCGGGGCATGAGCGTTTCGTTAAGAACATGCTCGCGGGCGTTGGCGGCATAGACGCGGTGCTCTTCGTCATCGCCGCAGACGAAGGCATAATGCCGCAGACGCGGGAACACTTCGACATCATATCCCTTCTCGGCGTACGGCATGCCGTATTCGCGCTCACCAAGACCGACATCGCCGAGCCCGGTATGGTCGACCTGGTGCGCGAGGACGTTGAGAAGTTCCTGGAGGGGACCCCTTTCGCGGGCGCTCCCGTAGTCGAGACCTCGGCCGTGACCGGCGAGGGACTCGACGATCTCAGGAAGGCCATGCTGGAGGTAATCGGCAGAATCGAAGACAGGGCAATCGGCGAGGCGGCCCGGCTGCCGGTGGACAGGGTCTTTTCCATGACGGGCTTCGGAACCGTTGTGACGGGCACGCTCTGGTCCGGGAGCATAGCCAGGGAGGACAGGCTGGAGGTGCTGCCGGGCGGAGCGGGCGTGAGAGTCAGGGGCGTGGAGGTGCATGACGAAAAGGTCCAAAGGGCCTACGCGGGGCAGAGGACGGCCGTGGCGCTTCACGGTGTCGACAAGAGCGATCTGGAGCGCGGGCACTGCGTGGTGACGCCCGGGGAGTTCGAGACAACCACCTCGCTGGATACCGAGCTCTACCTTCTGCCGTCGATAAGGAGGGAGATGCGGACGGGCTCGCGCATCCGCTTTCACCTCGGATCGAGCGAGGTCCTGGGAAGGTTGTTCACTATAGGAGGCGGCAATGTGAGCCCAGGCGAGAAGGCCTTTGTGCAGGTGAGGCTGGAAGCGCCGGTGGTGGCTGCCTTCGGCGACCGTTTCGTGATAAGGAGGTACTCGCCCGCCAGCACCGTGGGCGGTGGCCGCGTGCTTGAGACGCATGCCCGGAGGCATAAGAAGAAAGACACCGGAATCGCCCGGCTCCTCGGCCTGCTTGCCACCGGAAGCCTCGAGGACATCGTCGAAGCGCTTATCGCGGGATACGGCCGGGACGCTTTGCTCGAAGTGGTGAGGAAGCGCCTCAACCTCGCCCGGAAGGAAGCGCGGGACATCGCCGATTCGCTGACCGAGGGAGGGAGGCTCCATGAGGTGTCGCCGGGCGCGTATATTCACGCGGATGTCCTCAAGAGAATCGAGGAGGGCATCAGGCGGACTCTGGGAGACTATCAGTCCCGCAATAACCTGGAGTGGGGCATGTCCAAGGAGGAGCTTCGGGAGAAGATGGGGCTGTCCGACGGCCTGCTCAACTGGATTCTCGGCAGGCTTTCCGATGAAGGCGAGGTATTTACCAGGAAGGGCAGGGTCAGGGCGGGCTCGAGCGATGTAGAGCTCAGCCCCGCAGAGGACGCCGCGAGGAAGACCATACTCGGGCTTCTGGAAGACCGCATGTTCCAGACTCCATCCGAGGCCGATATCGCCAAGGCCGCCCGCACCGATGCCGCCACTCTGCGCAAGGTGATCGGTCTCCTCATGGAGGAGGGTTCGGTCGTGAAGCTCGACGCCGGCCTCTACGTCCATGCCCGCGCCATAGACGAGGCGCGTAAGAGGATAACCGAGTATCTCCGGGCCCATGGAGAAGGCACGGTAAGCGAACTCAAGAACGTCCTCGAAACCACCCGCAAGTATGCAGTCCCCATACTGGAGCATTTGGACCGCCTCGGCGTCACGCGCCGCGCGGCCGACAAGCGCAAGCTCATCTGACCCGGGGCCAGGTCTGGGGTCAGGTCTGGGGTCAGGTCTGGAAATGCACAACGGCCGGTATCCCGCGCAGTCTGTTTTTGCTTGTCCGATCCCCGACCCGCCGGTAGAATTTCCTTTCGAGGGGATTACAGACCGCACGAACACCAATGAGACCGGCGGGGATGCGCGCTGTCAACTCGAACTCCACGGGCGCAGCGGCAAGCCCGGGGGAAGCCGTGAAGCCGGCGAGAAAGTGACGCTGACGGCCCCGGGCTCGAGACTGTGATTGAGTAGAATATCGAGTCGTGCTAGAATAAATGTAACGGATCCCGAGCGCGATCCGCTCCGAGACCCTGAAGATCTTTACTCCCGTATTCATGCGTTCAGATGGTAATGGAATAGGCCTCTCTGGAAATGGCAGGACCAGGAGCTCAAGCCATGCCTAGGCGGAAGAAAGAAAGGAAGCGCGCACCCTCCAAAGACCTGTTCTCCGGATGCCTGCTGGGGCAGTGCCTGGGAGATGCGCTTGGCTTCCCCGTGGAGGGGACG
>JASFEA010000112.1:0-10487 GCA_050125095.1 bacterium | reverse complement strand
GGAGCGTAGAAGTGGTGAATGAACTGCGGGAAAAGGTAAGGAAGCTGCTCGCCGACGGAGAGGTCGAACTCGTGATCGGCTGGGAGAAAGGGTCCCGCGCGCTTGCGGCTACGCCGGCTTTCATAGAGAGCCCCGAGGACGCCGACCGGCTGATTTTCGACGCGACATGCGGCAACAACCCAGCGGTCTACTTTACCAAGGACGCCAGGCGGCTTGCAAAATCCGGCAGGAAGGTCGGTATCGTGGTCAAGGGCTGCGACGCGCGGTCGCTGTCCCTCTACCTGGCGGAGAGACAGGCAAAAAGAGAGAACATAGTAATCATAGGTGTTCCCTGCCGGGGCGTTCTGGACAGGAACAAGGTGGCGGACGCGGCTGGCGGCCGGGAGGTGCTCGAATACTCGGAAGAGGACGGCAAGATCACGGTCAGGGGCAAGGACCTCGACCTCACGCTGGACGCCGAGGACGTGCTCAGCAACTCCTGCCTCACCTGCGTTTATCCGGATGCCAGGGAGTACGACATATTCATCGGGGAGGCGAGAGACAGGCAAGACGGGAAGGACCAGAACGCGGCGCTCGATGAATTCGAGAAGCTGAGTCCCGGGGAGCGCTGGGAGAAGATGACGGAAGTGTACTCAAGGTGCATCAGATGCTATGCCTGCAGGAACGTTTGCCCGTCATGCTATTGCAACGAGTGTTTCGTAGACCAGAATGACCCGCAGTGGGTAGGCAAGACCCCCGAGATAACCGACACCATGATATTCCATATAATCCGGAACCTGCATGTTGCCGGGAGGTGCGTGGAGTGCGGCGCGTGCGAGAGAGCTTGTCCCATGGGACTGGAATTGCTTCTTCTCAACCGGAAGGCCGCCAGGGAGGTCGAGGAGCGATTCGGCTATGTAACTGGAATGGACTCCGGCGAGAAACCGGCCATGGCCGACTTCCGGGAAGATGAGAAACAAGACTTCATAATGGGGTAGGGAGAATGGTCAGACTTGAGAAGGAAGGATTCGCCGACTTCATCCGGTCGCTGGCGGCGGACTTTGCAGTCTATGCGCCCGTGACCGCCAACGGGAAGTCGGGCTTCAAGGTGATCGAGTCGGCCGAGGACATAGACGCGACCTGCCTTGTCACGGACAGATCCCCCAAGGAGGTGTTCTTCCCCCACTCGGAGGTGCTTTTCGAGTACGACCGGGAAGGGGTCCGGGAAGTGGAGCAGCCCGCGAAGCCGATAGCCGTATGGGGGCTGAGGGGCTGCGACTCCAGGGGCCTTAGGCTGCTCGACATGGTGTTCGGAAGGGCCAGGCAGATGCCGGAGAACGAGATGTTCCAAGACCCTTACTGGAAACGCAAATACGACGACTCGCTCGTCTTCGGTCTCGCGTGCAACGAGCCGCGCTCGACCTGCTTCTGCAACTGGCTGGGCGGCGATCCGCACGGCGGAGAGGGCTCGGATGTCTTCGTCGTCGACGCGGGCGACGCCTTCCTGATGGAGCCCCGGACGGACAAGGGCAGGGCCTTCATCGACAAGATGGGCGGTCTGGATAAAGCCTCCGCCAAGGATGAAAAGAAGGCTGCCAAATTGGCGGACGGGGCCAGGAAGATGATGAATCCGCCGGGCGAGCTCGATGGTCTTGACGCGAGACTCAAGGCCGTCTTCAACGAGGATATCTGGGATGAGCTCGCCGCCAAGTGCGTCAACTGCGGCGCCTGCGCGTTTGTGTGCCCGACCTGCCACTGCTTCGACGTACAGGATGAGGGCAAGGGCGGGAAGGGGAAACGCATACGCATATGGGACTCCTGCATGTTCCCGATATTCACCATGGAGGCCTCCGGCCACAATCCCAGGAAACTGTCGAGAGACCGGTTCCGACAGCGGTTCATGCATAAGTTCTCCTACTTCGTGGACAATTACGGAGAATCACTATGCACGGGCTGCGGCAGGTGCATTATCGCATGCCCGGTTAACGTCGACATAAGGGAAGTTGTCAGGGGCGTTCTCTCCTATGAAGACAAAGGTGCCAGATGAGCAATACATATATCCCGATAAACATGAAGGTTAAGAAGATAATGGTGGAGGACCCGGACAAGGCCCTGCGGACCTTCGATCTATCGTTCGTGGACGAAGCCGACGAGAAGAGATTCGAATATATGCCCGGGCAGTTCTGCGAATTCTCCCTGCTCGGCAAGGGGGAATCCCCCTTCGGCATCGCCTCATCTCCCACCGAGCCCGGCTTCCTGAGGTTCACGGTGAACAGGACGGGTTCGGTCACCAATGAGATTCACTGCCTGAGAGAGGGAGATATCGTCGGCATCCGGGGGCCGCTCGGCAACTGGTACCCGGTTGAGAAATTCAAGGGCGGAAACATAGTAATAGTAGGCGGGGGATTCGCATTTACGACCCTGAGGTCGCTGCTCGTTTACCTCATCGAGCACAGGCAGGACTACGGCGACATAACGGTGATCTACGGGGTCCGGAACCCCGACCTCTTCCTGTATAAAGACGAGCTGAATGAGTGGCAGAAAAGAGACGACCTGACCCTTCATCTCACTATCGACAATCCGGTGGAGGGGTGGACGGGGCTTACCGGATTCGTGCCCGCGGTCGTCAAGGAAGTGGCGCCCGGTACCGAGAACGCGTGGGTGGTTCTCTGCGGGCCGCCCATAATGATCAAGTTCACCCTGCCCGTGCTCAAGGAGCTCGATTTCCCTGACGCAAGGGTCTACACGTCGCTCGAGAGGCGGATGAAGTGCGGCATAGGCAAGTGCGGGCGATGCAACATCGGATCCAAGTATATATGCATCGACGGGCCGGTCTTCTCAATGGAGGAGATCGGGGAAATACCGGAGATGATCTAAAGGAGATAATCCGGATGGAAAAGATCGTACTCAGCGAGAAAGACCCGAACTTCAAGAACGAGATCGCTTCCCAGCCGGGGGCGGAGGTGTTCATGCGATGCTTCACCTGCGGGACATGCACGGCCTCCTGCCCGGTGGCCGAAGTGCACGAAGAGTATGATCCGAGGAAGATCATCAGGATGGCCATCCTCGGGATGCGCGAGGAAGTCCTGTCATCGGATATCCTCTGGATGTGCTCCAGGTGTTATACGTGCCACGCGCTCTGCCCTCAGAACGTGAAATTCACGGATGTAATAAGCGTCTTGAGGGGCATGGCCATAAAGGAGGGCTACGTCCCCGAGAAGAGGCAGGAAGAGGCGAAGGAGCTGGACAGGGCCGTCCAGGAACTGAGGTGCCTGCTTATCGACAACAAGCTGCACCCCGGCAAGAAGAAGGCCGACAAGATCCGTTCAAAGGTCGAGGAGCTGGCCAAGGACGACTGGTAAACCGGTGGGACAGGCGCCCCGGTCGACAGGATCGGGGTCATACGGTAGGGAAACATGATGGAAAAAGGCCGAACGTGGTCATTCGCGGATCTTGAATCCGAAGTCATCAAACAGGGCATATGCGGCAAGTGCGGGGGATGCGTTTCATTCTGTTCCGCGAACAGGATAGGGGCGCTGGTGATGGACGAAGCGGGCTTCCCGTCATACGGGGACAAGGACAAGTGCCTGGAGTGCGGGCTCTGTTATATGGTCTGTCCGCAGACTCATCCCATGAAGGACGAAGTCGACGAGCACTTCAGGTGGAAACCCCCTATCGGGAACGTGCTGGACGTCTTCTCTGCCAGGAGCGCCCATACGGAAGTCCGGGACAGGGCGACGGACGGCGGCGTCGTGACATCGCTCTTGATTCACATGCTCGATAAGGGCCTCATCGACGGGGCCGTCGTGTCCGTAAGCGCCGACCCTCTGCGCAGGAAGGCCGTGGTCGCGACCACCCGGGAAGAACTCCTGCAGGCGGCAGGTTCGCAGTTCGAAGAATCTCCTCATCTCGAGGAAGTCGGCAAGGGTTACACGACCTACGTTCCTGTCGTCAAGTCCATACAGGATATCGCGCCGAAGAAGGTGAGGAAATTGGCCGTCGTCGGGACCCCCTGCCAGATAGACGCGATAAGGAAAATGCAGATCCTCCAGATCACACCGTCGGACATGGTCACTTTCGCCATCGGGCTCTTCTGCATGCAGTGCTTCGAGGTAGGCAACCTGATGGAGAAGGAAGTCATCAAGTCCCACAAGATCAAGGTTGAAGATATAGCGAGGGTGAACATCAAGGAGGATTTCGTCCTTAAGATGAAATCCGGAATTACCATTCATATTCCCCTGAAGGAGATCGAGGAAATCGCCAGGCCCGCGTGCCTTGCCTGCCGGCTCTTCGCGAACGACTTTGCGGATATCTCCGTCGGAGGCCTGGGCTCCCCCGACGGATACACGACGGTATTGATCCGCAGCATAAAGGGTAAAGAGATGTTCGCGGACGCCCTGTACAACGGAGGACTTCAGTGTATATCGAGACAGTCGGCGCAGGAACGTGCGGGAGAAAGACAGAGGATAGTATCTCTTGTGGAGGAATTCGCGGAGCTCAAGAAACGGCGCGGAGAGGCGACGCTGGAGAGGCTAAGGGCCGGCGGGGCCTAGGGGTCAGTAAGGGATGAACGAAAAGCGGGAAGCTGATCAGATGGACAAAGAGGATAAGAAGGCGAAATCCGGGGCGGTAATGGTAGTAGGGGGAGGCATAGCCGGGATCCAGTCCTCGCTCGACCTCGCAGACTCGGGATTCAAGGTATACCTGCTCGAAGAGACACCGGCGATCGGCGGGACCATGGCGCAGCTGGACAAGACCTTCCCCACGAACGACTGCGCCATGTGCGTGATTTCCCCTAAGCTGGTGGCCTGCGGGCGGCACCTGAATATCGATCTGATCACCAACTCGGAGCTCGAGGAAGTTACGGGCGAGGCGGGCAACTTCGAGGTCAGGGTCAAGCAGAAGCCGAGATACATCGATCCCGCCAAGTGCACCGGCTGCGGCGCGTGCACCCAGAACTGCCCCGTGACCAGGGCGGTGTATCAGATAGAGGCGCCCGAGCTCGAAATCGAGAAGAAGGACCGGGACATCGTGGACGGGATCCTGGATAAGCACAGGGGCCGCAGGGGCAGCCTGATGCCGGTGCTGCAGGAGATCAACAGGCAATACAACTACCTTCCGAAGGAAGTCCTCCGTTACGTGGCCGTCGAGCTCGAAGTCAAAATATCCGACATCTACAGCATCGCGAAGTTCTACAACGCGTTCAGCCTGGAGCCGAGGGGCAGGCACAAGATCAGCGTGTGCATGGGGACGACCTGTTACGTCAGGGGAGCCGACAAGCTGCTGCAGAGACTGTGCGAGCAGCTGGACACGGCGCCGGGCGGCACGACCGAGGACATGCGGTTCACAATTGAATCGGCCAGATGTCTCGGTTGCTGCAGTCTCGCTCCGGCGATAATGGTAAACGACAAGGTCTACGGGCGGGTCAAGATCAGCGACCTGCCGAAGATACTGAAGGATTACAAATGAGCGCTGAGAGTACGAAGAGGTTGGAGGACCTTGGCAAGAAGGGCCTCGAGTCCATGTACCCGGGCACCATCAAGATCGCCGTGGGTATGGCCACCTGCGGTCTTGCCACCGGGGCCCAGGACGTATTCGATGAACTCGAGAAGTCAATCGCCCGGACGGGCCTCGAAGCGGTGCTGTCGCCCACGGGATGCCTCGGGTTCTGCCAGAGGGAGCCCCTTGTGGACGTATATATCCCTGGCAAACCAAGGCTCACCCTTGCCGAAATGAGCGCTCCCAAAGCGGCGGAGCTCATAGACGCTCTCAAGGAAGGCAAATTCCCTGAAGAATACGTGCTCTGCAGGCATGACAGGGAAACGCTGCTCGGCGAGGAGTTTAAGGAGTATGAACGCGACGCCGGCGACAACGGGATCGCGGGAATACCTCTCTACGAGGAAGTCCCGTTCTTTGCCAAGCAGGTGAAGATCGCCTTAAGAAACTGCGGGTATATAGACCCGGGTTGCATCGAGGAGTACGTCGCCCGGTCGGGTTACAGGTCGCTATACAGGGTCCTCACGGATATGTCACCGGAGCAGGTCATCGATGAGGTAAAGAAGTCCGGCCTGAGGGGGCGCGGAGGCGGGGGATTCCCCACCGGCCTCAAATGGGAGTTTACGAGGAGGGCCGAGGGAGACGCCAAGTACATCATATGCAACGCCGATGAAGGCGACCCGGGAGCCTACATGGACAGGTCGGTTCTCGAGGGAGATCCCCACACGGTGATCGAGGGCATGATAATCGGCGGCTACGCCATAGGGGCCCAGAGAGGGTTCATATATGTGAGAAGCGAGTACCCGCTGGCGATTGAGAGGCTCCAGAGGGCGCTACAGCAGGCCACGTCGGCGGGATTCCTGGGTGAGAACATCTTCGGCTCCGGATTCTCCTTCGATATCAGGATCCGCGAAGGATCGGGAGCCTTTGTCTGCGGGGAAGAGACGTCTCTCATACACTCCATCGAGGGTATCTCGCCGGAGCCGAGGAACAGGCCTCCTTTCCCTGCCGAATCGGGGCTGTGGGACAGTCCCACCAATATCAACAACGTGGAGACCTGGGCGAATGTCCCGGCGATAATCGAGAAGGGCAGCTCCTGGTATGCCGGAATCGGCACGGAGAAGTCCAAAGGCACAAAGGTGTTTTCTCTCGTCGGGAAGGTAAAGAACACCGGCCTCGTGGAGGTGCCGATGGGCATCACGCTCAGGGAGATAATATTCGAAGTCGGCGAGGGCATCCTGGAGGACAAGGAGTTCAAGGCGATTCAGACCGGCGGTCCGTCAGGGGGCTGCATACCGGCGTCGCTGATAGACCTGCCCGTCGATTATGAGCGGCTGGCCGAGGCCGGGTCCATAATGGGGTCCGGCGGCATGGTGGTAATGGATGAGGACACCTGCGTTGTCGATATCGCCAAGTACTTCCTCGAGTTCACGAATGACGAATCCTGCGGCAAGTGCACCTCGTGCAGAGAAGGCAGCGAGTTGATGCTGAGGACGCTCGAGAGGATAACTCAGGGCAACGGGAAGCCTGAAGACATCGAGTTCCTGCTTGAGCTTGGAGAGGCAGTCAAGGACGCTTCGCAGTGCGGGCTGGGCCAGACGCTGTCCAATCCCGTGCTTTCCACTATTGAGTATTTCAGAGACGAGTACAGAGCCCATACGGAGTCGGGCAAGTGCCCGGCCCATGTCTGCAAGGGCCTTATCACATACAGCATAGACGCGGAGACCTGTACCGGATGTACTCTCTGCCTCAAGAACTGCGCGGTCGGCGCGATAACGGGCCAGCCCAAGAAGCCCCATTCGATCGACCCGGTCAGGTGCACAAAGTGCGGAGCTTGTTTTGATGTCTGCAAGTTCGGCGCGGTCATGGTGGAATAGAAATGGAAAGCGACAAGATCAAACTCGTGATCGATGACAGGCCCGTCGAGGTCGAGAAGGGAGCGACGCTGCTCGAAGCATGCGCCAAGCTCGATATCAAGATCCCGACGCTCTGCTATCACAAGGCCCTTACTCCGTACGGCGCCTGCCGACTCTGCCTGGTCGAAGTCGAAGCCGGCGGCAGGACTTCAATACAGACTTCGTGCAACTACCCTGCACGGGAAGGGCTGACAGTCAGGACTTCCACCGAGAGGGTCATAAAGACGCGCAGGCTCATGGCGGAGCTCCTGCTCGCCAGGTGCCCCGATTCCGAGAATATCAAGACCATAGCCGGGGAGCTCGGCGTGACGGGGCAGAGGATCGAGCCCAAGAACGACGACTGCATCCTCTGCGGATTGTGCGTGCGCATCTGCAAGGAGAGGATGGGCAGGGGGGTGCTTGCGTTTTCCAACAGGGGGAGCGGGCGGGTTATATCACCGGCCTTCGACGCGCATTCGGACGAGTGCCAGACCTGCGGGGCCTGTTACAGCGTCTGCCCCACCGGTATTGGCATAAAGCTCGATGAGATAACGGCGAACACGCCCATGAGAATCAAGTCGGAGTTCGACGCGGGCCTGGTGGACAGGGCCGCGGCCTATATACCCTATGCCCAGGCCGTTCCCAATTACGCCAATATCGATCCCAGGTACTGCATTCACCTCAACACGGGTGATTGCCAGATCTGCAAGGAGTTCTGTGAAGCGGACGCCATCGACTTCGATCAGAAGGAAGAGATGCGGGACATAAACGTGGGTTCGATAATCATCACCACCGGGGCCGACAAGTATGATCCGGTTCCCCTCCACGAATACGGGTACGGAAGATACAGGAACGTGCTGACAAGTATCGAATTCGAGAGAATCCTGGCGGCGTCGGGTCCCTATGAAGGGCACCTCCAGAGGCCTTCGGACGGCAAGGTGCCGGTTAAAGTCGCGTGGCTGCAATGCGTGGGGTCGAGGACTGAGGACTGTCACATGCCCTACTGCTCCTCGGTGTGCTGCATGTATGCCATGAAGGAAGCCATTATAGCCAAGGAGCATGTCGAAACCGTCGAGCCGGCGATTTTCTTCATGGACCTCAGGGCGTACGGAAAGGACTTCGACCGGTTCTATGAGAGGGCCAAGGATACCGGGGTGCGATTCATCCGGGCCAGGGTAGGGAAGATAAGGGAGATAGAGAAGTCCGGGAATCTCGAGGTCCTTTACGTCACGGAAAGCGGCGAGAACATCGTGGAGGAATTCGACCTCGTGGTGCTTTCGGTCGGCCTTACGCCGAGGAGAGACATGAAAGACCTCTCGGACAAGCTGGGCATCCGTCTGAACCAGTACGGCTTCATCGAGCACTCGGGGAATTCGCCGGTGGATACGACCCGCCCCGGCGTATTCGTGTGCGGCCCCGCCGTGTCGCCCAAGGACATACCCGAGACGGTCATGCAGGCCTCCGGGGCGGTGGGCGGCGCCGGCGAGATCCTCGCCGATGCGCGCGGGACGGAAATAAGCAAGAAGGAATACCCGCCCGAGAAGGACGTCGGCGGCCAGAGGCCGCGTATAGGCGTCTTCGTGTGCCATTGCGGCATCAACATCGGAAGCGTCGTGGATGTCCCGTCAGTTGTCGAATACGCAAGGACGCTGCCGGATGTCGTCTATGCGGAGGAGAACCTCTTCACCTGTTCTCAGGATACACAGGAGAAGATAAAACAGGTAATCGAGGAGCAGAAACTCAACCGGGTCGTGGTTTCGTCATGTTCTCCGAGCACTCATGAGCCGCTTTTCCAGGAAACGCTCAAGGAGTCGGGCCTGAATCCTTATCTCTTCGATATGGCCAATATAAGGAACCACTGCAGCTGGGTGCATCGCGACGACCACGCCAAAGCGACCGAGAAGGCCAAGATCCTGACGAGAATAGCGGTCGGCAAGGCGCGCCTGCTGGAGCCGTTGCACTCCGTGGCCCTGCCCGTTACGCAGAAGGGGCTGGTAGTCGGCGGGGGGCTGGCCGGGATGACCGCCGCGCTGTCGATAGCCGAGCAGGGCTTCGAAGTGGCGCTGGTGGAGCGGAAAGAGCGCCTCGGAGGCAATCTCGTGCGCCTGAAGAGAATGCCCGATGGCAGGGGCGTCGTTGAATTCCTCGAGGAACTCAAGGAGAAGATCGGGAACCACAAGCGCATCAAGGTCTTCACAAACGCCGAGATCGCCGCCGTCGACGGCTACATCGGAAATTACGTCACCACCATAAGGATGAAGGACAGCGGGGAGACAGAGGACTTCGAGCACGGCGTGATACTGATAGCGACCGGCGCGAACGAGATGAAGCCGAAGGAATATCTATACGGAGACGGCGAGCCGGATGTCATGACCCAGCTCGAGCTGGAGGACGACCTCGAGAAGGGAGAGGCGGCGTATAAGAAGGTAAAGGACGTCGTGATGGTGCAATGCGTCGGCTCCAGGGATGAAGAGCGCATGTATTGCTCCAGGGTATGCTGCACACAGGCCATAAAGAACGCCATAAGGTTGAAGAAGATCAATCCCAGGATGAATGTGTATATCCTCTATCGTGACATCCGCACATATGGTTTCTACGAGGCGTACTACCAGGAGGCAAGGGCTCTCGGGGTCACTTTCATAAGGTACGACGAGGACAGGAAACCCGTGATCGAGCGCGAAGACGGGGAAGGCGGCAAGATCACCGTGAGGGTGAGGGACCACGTGCTGGGGGCCGATCTGGAGATCAGGCCCTCAAAGGTGATACTGGCCCCGGCGATGGTTCCCCAGGAGGACGCGTCGGTCCTTTCGCAGATGCTGAAGATCCCTCTCAATGAAGACAACTTCTTCATGGAGGCGCATGTCAAGCTGAGGCCGGTTGACTTCTCGGCGGAGGGCATTTTCCTCGCCGGTCTCGCGCATTCGCCCAAAATGGTGGAGGAGACCATATCTCAGGCCAAGGCGGCTGCGGAGAGGGCCTGCACCATCATAAGCTCGGATGAGTACCTCTCGGTGGCGAACGTCGCCAGCGTGGACGCGGACATCTGCGCCGGCTGCGGAATGTGCGTCGCAGCCTGCCCTTACGGCGCTCCCAAACTCGAGTGGCGCAGCGGACGGC
>JASFEA010000111.1:0-10553 GCA_050125095.1 bacterium | reverse complement strand
GGCGAGAAGGAGCTGTCGCTCCTTCCGGATGGGGCCTTGCTCGTCAATGTGTCGCGCGGCAGGATCGTCGATGAGAAGGCGCTTTACGAGAACTTGAGGGCCTCGAGAATAAGGGCGGGCCTGGACGTGTGGTATAACTACCCGGAGTCGCAGGAGTCGCGGGCCTCAACGCCTCCCTCCGCGTATCCTTTTCATGAGCTCCCCAATGTCATAGTGACCCCCCACCTTGCCGGGCATTCGGACGGGACGGAGGCCCTGCGGGCCCGGGAACTGGCGCATGTGCTCAATCTCACACTGAGGGAAGGAACCCCTCCCGGCCGGGTGGATGTGGAGCTCGGTTACTGAGGGGCATATATACGAGCGGGGGCATGCCCCTGGGAACATGCCCCCTAATTCAGACGTAAGCCTCTACGTCTCGCTCACGTCTTACTTCAGCAGTACCACCTTTTCGGTGGCGCTGAACTCATCCGCGTTCATACGACAGAAGTACACACCGCGTGCAACTCTCGCACCGTTCGAGTCAGTGCCGTCCCAGGCGAACCTGTGGTTACCCGAGTCGACCTGGCCATCATGCAGCGTACGCACCAGCTGGCCGTTCACATTGTAAATAGCCAGTGACACGTTAGCGGCCTTGGGTGCGCTGAAGCTGATCGCCGTTCCCTCGCTTGTCGGGTTGGGCGAAACGGGACCAAGCGCGAAGCCAACGACTTCAGCGTCATAACTGTGACCCTGAATGACGGGCTCGGTCTCGTTGAGAAGCGCGCTCTCGATACTCACGCGCGTTGATACTACCGGTACAGGACCGTCCTTCTTAAGGAACCTGACCACGGCAACACGGCCCTTGCCGTCGAAGCTCTCGGCGCCGGCCATTGCGACCGTCAGCACGCCGTCGGTCTCGAAGGCATCCGAGAGGAAGCCCTCGGTGAGAGCGGCGGGACGCACCGAGTCAAACGCCAGGGCTGCGTGGTTGTAGTCCAGTTCGAACTGCACCGCGCAGATGTCCTGCGCGCCATCGACCAGCACCGGAACGTCGACATAGCCGTTATGATGCTGCGGAATGCCGATCTTGATCGTGGCGCTGGAGGCGGTCAGGGCATCGCCTGCAGGACAGTAGCACATACCGGACACGTCACCCTTGTAAATCCCGATGATGTCGAAGTAGCCGGGGCAGTCGTACGTGCACCAGTCACACATCAGGTTGATCCATACCCACGGATCGGGGCAGGGGAACGCAGGGAGGATATGGACTACATACTGCAATATAAGGGATGCGTCGTAAGCCGTGATGGCCCCCGTGCAGTTGACGTCCGCCGCGATCTGCTGCGGGTAGACCATGTTTCCGCAGCCGCAGAAGGAGCAGCAGTCCAGGTTATCCAGGCATACGAGATACCTGAGGATAAGGGCGGCGTCGAACGCAGTAATGATCCTATCCGGTGCCGCGCAGTAGTCGACTTCGACACAGTAAGGACAGCCGTCGCCTCCCGTAAGCTGCTGACTGCCATGCGGCTCCAGGCACTCGAAAGCGAAGCAGCCTTCACTGCCTGTGTAGGTCGTTGCGATTGCCTGGCCGCACTGGCTCAGATGAATCCTGGCGCCGGGAAGCGGCCGCCACCAGTAGATCTCGCCGCAGTCGTAATCGCAATACCACATCTTGAGGCAGCCGAATATGTCGCAGTGCTCGATGCACACTTCACCGCCCTCGAGGCACACATTGAGCGGGTTCTCGGGATCGTAAAGCAGCATCTCTTCGAACGTTAGTTCACAGCACATGCACGGCTTTGCATTGGCGCTCACATGGAAGTGCAAGTAGAGAAGTACGCCCTTGCCCACGAGAGGCGTTACGCCGGCCGACGCAAAAGTCATGCAGTTGGGCGCGCAAGGTCCGCAGAAGCCCATAGGCCAGCCAGAGTTAAGAACCACATCGCCGGGGCTGCATTCTATGAACTGCAACAGGCCCGCCGGCAGATCGCACCAGCAAATCGTGCCTTCGAAAGCCATGATGCCCCAGCCGGTGGTCTCCGAAATGTAGATAGGGACCATGATGTCCTCACCCGGCCGGGCTGTGATGTTACCGATACTCAGATGAATACAGTCATCAAGCTGTCCACCCGTCTCAGCGGCGAATGCAGACGCGCCGAGCATGAGAACGGCGGCAACGAGAAGAGCTGATCTCCATTTCATCGTTTCCAACCTCCTGTCCATTGGTGCTTCCTAACGGTGTGTACTCCCCAGGGGGAAATTGATGAGTGACTCGCCTCCTTTCTTTGCCCCACGCAATTGAGGAGTTACAAATGACTGCCACGCAGAGGGCTATGCTCTTGAAGGCAAGCGCCCTTTTTCGTGACCGTCGCGCCAAGTATAGCAGAGGGATTAATCTATGTCAAAAAAAAGTTGAGAAATATCTCAATTCAATTTTGACAGTAGTCATTCTGGGCTTACAGGCAAACATCTTTGCTATGCGATAGATTAGTACGGACAAAGGTTATTCGGATACAGCGTGGATAGTGCTAAAACAAAGGGAAAGCCCCCCGCTGTGTTGCGGGGGTGCCGCCGGCGGGTCAGGTTTTGGGGCGAATTATCCCTTCAGCAAGTGGGCCGCGATCACGAGGCGCTGAATCTCCGAAGTGCCCTCGTAGATCTCGGTTATCTTAGAATCCCGGAAGAGGCGCTCCACGGTGTACTCCTTCATATAGCCGTATCCGCCGTGGATCTGAACCGCGTCGATGGCTGCGTCCACGGCCGTCTCAGAGGCGAAGAGCTTCGCCATTGCGGCGTGCTTGCTGTATCGCTCGCCCTTGTCCTTAACGAATGCGGCCTCATATGTCAGCAGCCTCGAGGCTTCTATTCTCGTCGCCATGTTGGCCAGCATCCACTGAATGGCCTGGAATGACGAAATGGTCTTACCGAACTGCTTCCTTTCCTTTGAGTAGCGGACGGATTCGTCAAGGCAGGCCTGGGCTATGCCCACGGCCTGTGAGGCGATTCCGATTCTGCCGCCGTCCAGTGCAGTCAGACCTATCTTGAAACCCTGGCCCTCTTCGCCCACGAGATTGGCCCTGGGGACCCTGCAGTCCTCGAAAACGAGCTCGTTTGTCATGGAGGCCCGGATCCCCATCTTGTCCTCTTTCTTGCCGACCGAGAATCCCGGGTAGCCCTTCTCGACTACGAGGGCGGACATGCCTCTCGAACCGGCCTCCTTGTCGGTGGAGACAAAGAGCAAGACAATGTCCGCGACCCCGCCGTTTGTGACGAATATCTTTGTCCCGTTGACTATGTAGGAGTCGCCGTCGAGCACCGCCGTGGCCTGGACGTTGCCGGCGTCCGAGCCCGCCTCGGGCTCGGTAAGCGAGTATGCGCCCAGCGCAGCCCCTGAGGCCAGCTGCGGCAGGTACTTCTTCTTGACTTCCTCGTTTCCGAAATCCAGTATGGGCTGGCAGACCAGGGAATTGTTGACCGACATGATGACTCCCGTGCTGGCGTCCGCCCGGGAGATCTCCTCTACAGCGATGGAATAACTGACGGTGTCCAGGCCTGCGCCGTCGTATTCCTCAGGGACCATCATCCCCATGAAGCCCAGCTCGCCCAGTTTCTTCACTATTTCCGCCGGGAACTCAGCCTCTTCGTCCAGTTTTGCTGCGATCGGCTTGATTTCCTTCTCCGCGAATTCGCGCGCGGCCTCGCGTATCATGCGCTGGTCTTCATTGAGGTCGAAATGCATTCCGCTCCCCCCTTCAGGACGCCTCACCACAGGCAAGGGATCGAGAGTTCGAAGGTCAAGATTAATCTCGAAGAATTACCGTAGCATACTAGCACCGGGCCCTTTATGCGTCAAGAGGAAAGGGGGGCTCAGGGCCGGTCCATGACGTGGGCGAAGGCCCTGGCAAGAGTCGCGTCCAGGCGCGCGCCGGCGTTTGAGAGTATTGCGGTAAGGGCTTCTTCCCCGGTGAATGGTCTGAGATCCGGCGACCTTGGAGAAGTCAGTACGTCGTATATGTCGGCGATCCTGACAATCCTGCTCACCATGTCCGGTTTGATCTTCCTGCGGGTCGGAGGGTATCCCGAACCATCGACATTGAGATGGTGCAGATATGCGACCAGCATCGCGCGGACGACCGTCCGGTCGGCCTCCTTGAAATGCGACAGGGCTCTGACGCCCCCTGAAGTGTGGTCCTGCTTGGCCTCGAGCTCTTCCCGCGTCAGCGCACGGTTCTTATCGAGAACTTCCGCGGGGACGTCCACCTTACCATTGTCGTGAAACAGCGCGGCCACGCCGATCTCGCGCAGGAAATTCTTGGGGAGCCCCAGTCTGTGGGCCAGCATGACCGAATATATGCACACATTGAGCGAGTGGTGGTGGGTATAGCCGGTATGGCCCTTAAGGGAGGTTATGCTGAGTATGTCTTCTTCGTTCGCAAGCACGTTGTCCACCACCAGCTGAACCACGCGTTTCATCTTGCGGGGAGTGACTCCGGCGTCGGAGATTCCCTCGTCGATGGACCTGCCGACGAAATAGAGAGCTGAAGCGAAGGCGTTCACTACTTCGTGAACGGGGTCAGGGGCCTTGCCCCTGCGCGTTAGGGTCGACGGTGCTATTTCCTCGACATGTCCTATTTCGATCCCCGCGATGCCCTCCGCCTCCATGCGCTCCACAATCTCGGCATATGGATCGTCCTCATCAGGGTCCACGGTCGCCAGGATTGAAGCGAAGGCAACCAGGTCGTCCTCGTCGATGGAGTCATCGAAACAGAATGACCTGATAAGATGCTGCTTCGCCTGGTTCACCACGGACTTGAAAGCCTGGAAGTTGGAGAAGTTGGGTCTCAGCCTGATGCCGTTGAGAAACAGCGAGTCCCCGACTATATCGAAAGATACCCTGCCGCTTATGTCGAGAAGCCCGTTTATCTTCGCAAGCGCCGTCTGGGCGTTTGCGACAACGGCGCGGTTGTTCCTGTCATGCGTCCTTGTGTTACGCAGGAGCACATAGAACCTGCCGATGAGCTCATTGGCAAGCTGGTATTCCCTGGTCTGGTCCTTGCCTATAAGGAGCTTGGAGTCCTCTGTCCTAGTCGCATTCGGAGTCATTTATCCTCCCGCAAATCATCGCCAGGGCCTCCGAAGCCGCGTACCTAAGCGCCCCCTCGCCGCGGGCCAGAACGGCGTCGAGCTTCTTCTTGGCCGCCCTGCCTCCGGCCGTAGCGAGCCCGTATGCCGCGCATGCCTTCGTGGTCTCAGACGCGTCGCCCTGGGCTCCATCGATGACGGCCGTGAGGAAATCCACATGTTCCTCGCAGACGGTGCCGTAGACTTCCATGAAGCGGCGTTTCTCGTCCGTGGCCTTCGTCTCGAAGTCCCTGCCCAGTATGGCGTCCTTGAGGAGGGACTCTGCCGCGTGACCGCCGATAACCCCCGCGGCGGACACCGCCGCCAGCCTGATCATCTTGTTGTCATCACCGATGAGTATCCTGAGCGAATGCAGCCCCTCGGGCTTCCTGATCCTCCCGAGGGCTCTTGCCGCCTCGCGCCTCACCCGGGCTTCGGGGTGCCTTGAGACTTCGTCAAGGTAGGGAAGCGCCTCCGCGGTGGCTATCATGCCGAGTATCATGGCGATATTCCTCACAACATACCACCTGTTATCCCTGAGGAATGGCAGGAGGCTCTCTATGCTGTCCTTCGCAACGATGGAGATGGCCCTCGCCAGCATGTATCTGACCCTGCGCGTCTCGGCGTCGGCAAGCATCTGGCACAGAGGCCGGATAGCCGCCGCGTCCATCTGGCCGAGGTAGCAGAACAGCTCCTCCATCTTGGCGTCACTCAGATCCTCCATGTAGGCGTTGATTTCGGAGAGTTTCTCGCCGGTCCCTCTCCTGCGCACCTCCGCGGCGATTGCCTCCCTGTTGGAGTCCGGGATATCGGTCCGCTGCGCGATGGCGCGGAGATCCGATATTATCGAGCAGACAGGCATGAATTCCTGTACGGACACCAGCCAGTCGCATACCTCGCCGAGGAAGCGGGCGGTCCGGCGGAACACCTCTTCCTTGTCGGTTGTCTCCAGGATCTCGAGGCATATGGCGCTCGACCGCTCGAGAATTACGGAGTCGTCTTCGGCCAGGACCTGCGAGCGGAATCTCTCTATATCCTCTTCTCCAAGGGCTCCTATCTCCTCCCTGAGGGACGCGCCGGCGCCTGAAGCCAGGCCGAGTTCATCAAGCAGGAAGTCAGCCGGATGCGTTCCCGGGGGCTCGTTATCGCGTTCGCGTGCCGCCTTGATCTCTTCGGTCAGGCTGTTTATGCCGTCGCCTTCGTTGCGTTCAAGGTACACGTCCTCGGCCTCGTAAGTGATGTTGGCGAGATCTCTCTCCCACAGGGCAGTGACCAGGTCCGACTCGTAGGGATCGGTCTCCCTGCCCGAAACCAGGGTGGCAGCAAACGCGGTGAGCTCGTCCCTGGTCAGATCCTTGCTGAAGGTGAGCCTTCGTATGCCGTCCCTGTAGAGAGGGAAGATGAGGGCGTCGCTTCGGCCGATCGGGACGTACACGACCTGGTCGCCGAAGGCGATCTCCTTCTTCCGTATGCGGAGAGTCAATGTCTCATGTTCTTCCAGAAAGGCCTTGAGGCCCGTGTAGAGCATGTCAATGGACTTCCCGAAGGCCTCATTATTGGCGTCGTAGGTTGCCGTGTTCTTGAGCAGCGTAACCAGCTGCCGCATGAGCGTGCGCACGCGCGCTACCACGTGAAGTGGAGTGGTAGTCGTACCGCGTGAAGTCTGCATGCATCCCCCGCTTGAGAGTTCAAGTGACAACAGGTGACAATACGTCCTCTCAATCGCATTATCGGCACCTGGAGGCCCGGAATTGAGCCGGTTGTGCAGAGTCGGCCGCGGCGACCCGGAAATGCGCGGGCGTCCCGGGCTTAGTGGGGCAGGAGGAACAGCACTACGGTCAACACGAGGCCGGCAATGTAAACGTAGGGGATTGTCCGCCCCGGCAGCATATCCGTGCTGGGGTCCTTCCTCAGTGCGCTTCCCCTGTAGAGGAAGGTCGCGGCAATCCAGTAGAGCACAATAGCAAGCGACTTCGTGTCGGTAAGGTCGGTCCCCAGGGGAAATCCGGTCCAGGGTCTGCCGTAGGTCTGGAAGGACACAATCATGCCGATGGCGATGCCCGATATGAAGAAGAGCACGGCTCCTACCAGCCCCAGCCTGGGCGCGTGGAGGTTTGCCCGGCGGTCCGAGAGGCCGCGGTATCCGAAGTAGCCGGCCAGGACAAAGAAGAAGAGAGCGATAGAAATAATCACTATATGCGCTATGAGGAGATACCGGTTAGGCGTGCCCTTGAAGTAGAACTCGAAACGCGGCCGGCCCTCGGCCGGCACCTGTACCACGAGGTCTTCGCCGGCCCTTCCCTCGAGATAGTACTTGATGAGGCTTCCCCGCTCATGCGCCGGGATCTTCCCGAAATACCGGCCCTCCTCGAAACGTTGCATGGGCACCACTACAAAAAGCTCCTGCTCCGACTTGTAGTAGAGGAAGATGCCCGGATTGGCGATATCGGGGGAAACCTTGACTGTGACTTCCACGGTCACTTCGGCGCCGGCGTCCGCCTCCTCTACGGGCTCATGGGCCAGGTTCATCCATCTCGTCTTGGACTCCTCGACCACCTTGTCCCGGCCACACCCGGCAAGCGCGAGGGCGAGTATTACGAGGGCCAGGAGCCCAATCGAAGGGGTCATCGAAGGGGTCAGGTCTTGGAATGCACAACGTCTCATATCACTCACTCGTCTCCGGGCTCACTCACTCATCTCCGGTGTCGCTCACTCGTCTCCGGGCTCGCTCAGTTCCAGCAGAATCCCGCTGGCCGAGCCAGGGTTGACAAAAGCCACCCGGTGGCCGGACCCGCCTTTCCTGGGCGTCTCATCGATGAGCCTGACGCCCTTTGCCTTGAGCGCATCCAGCCATTCGTCTATGCCCTCCACATCGAAACAGATGTGGTGGATGCCGTTCCCGCGTTCCTCCAGGAACCTGGATATGGGGCTCTCCGGGTCGATAGGGGAGACGAGCTCCACATGGGTGTTGCCGAAATCAAAAAACGCCACCTCCACCCTGGACGCCGCTATTTTCTCCCGCTCGCCGCATTTGATTCCGAGGAGGTTCTCGAAATTGGCTATTGAGGCTTCAATGTCCTTAACCGCTATTCCTATGTGTTGAACGCCGACCATTTTCATCATATACAAGCTCCCTGTTTAGGTGTTCCCTGTGCAGGCGCTGCTTACGTACTTACGTGTCCGCTCCCCCGTAGGTTCCGTACACATCCCTTAAGACGTCGCATATCTCGCCGAGGGTGCACTTTGACTTAACCGCCGCCAGTATGGGTTCAAGCGTGTTTTCTCCCTTCCCGGCCGCATCCTCCAGCGCCCTGAGCCCGACGGCCACGTCCCCGGCCGAGCGGTTCTTCCTGAGCGCCGCCACCTTCTTTCTCTGCCCGGCCTCGAGCGACGGGTCCACCCGGAAAATGGGGATGTCCGCCTCCTCGCCTGTAAATTCGTTCACGCCTACCACTATGCTGCGCTTGCTCTCGACCTCCATCTGGAATTCATACGCGCTGCGTTCGATTTCCCGGTTGATGTATCCGTTTTTTATGGCGGCGATCACGCCGCCCTGCTCTTCGATCCTGCCGAGATACTCGAGCACCCTTTTCTCCATCTCCGCGGTCAGGTACTCGACGAAATAGGCCCCGCCGAGAGGGTCCACGCTGTCGGCGACACCCGATTCATGGGCGATTATCTGCTGCGTCCTCAGGGCCACGCGAACGGCCTCCTCGGTGGGGAGGGAGAGGGCCTCATCGAAGGAGTTGGTGTGCAGCGACTGGGTGCCGCCGAGCACTGCGGCGAGAGCCTGCAGCGTCACCCTCACCACGTTGTTGAGCGGCTGCTGGGCCGTGAGGGCGCATCCGCCCGTCTGCGTGTGGAACCTCAAGAGCCATGACCTGGGATTCTGCGCCTTGAATCTCTCCTTAAGAATCCTCGCCCAGAGCCTCCGCGCCGCTCTGAACTTGGCCACTTCCTCCAGCACGTTGTTATGGGCCGCGAAGAAAAAGGATATTCGCGGGGCGAACCGGTCGATCTCGAGGCCCGCGCCGAGAGCATGCTCGATATAGGTAATGCCGTTTGCAATCGTGAAAGCGACTTCCTGGGCGGCCGTCGCGCCGGCCTCTCTTATGTGGTATCCGCTCACCGAAATCGTGTTCCACTTGGGGAGTTCGCGGCTGCAGAAGGAGAATATGTCGGTGGTGAGCTTGAGCGAGGGCTCGGGCGGATAGATGTAGGTGCCGCGCGCCACATACTCCTTTAAGAGGTCATTCTGCACCGTCCCGGCCAGGGCCCTGCGGTCTATGCCCCTTGATTCGGCGACGGCGATATACATGGCCAGCAGCACCGGCGCGGTGGAGTTTATGGTCATGGACGTGCTGACCCTGTCAAGCGGTATGCCTTCGAATAGGCGCTCCATGTCCTCCACGGAGTCTATGGCCACGCCCGCGCGGCCAACCTCGCCCTCGCATATCTCGTGGTCCGAGTCATAACCCATCTGCGTGGGCAGGTCGAAAGCCACCGAGAGCCCGGTCTGGCCTTTCTCGAGAAGATACTTGAAGCGCCGGTTGGTCTCCTCGCAGGTCCCGAACCCGGCGTATTGACGGAAGGTCCAGAACCGGCCGCGGTACATGTTGGGGTAGACTCCGCGCGTAAAAGGGAAGCGGCCCGGGAGGCCCAGGTCGCGGACATAGTCGAGCCCTGCGAGGTCTGTCGGGAAGTAGGCCGGGGAAACGTCGATGCCGGAAGTGGTCCTGAAGTCGTCCTTGCGCTCGCTGCCCGCCTTGGGGTGCCCGGCGAGAACCTCCGCCTTCCACTTCTCGATCAGGTTCTTAAGATCGCTGTCTTCAGGCAAATCGGCTCTCTCCGTTAAGCCGCTTTCCTCTCGATCACTATGAGGGTCTTCTGCGAGTCAACGATGTCGCCCTGGTTCACCCTGATCTCCTTGACCGCGCCGCCCACTATCGTCGCGATTTCGTTCTGCATCTTCATGGCTTCGACGATCACGACCGGTGTACCGGGGTCGACCTCCTGGCCCTTCTCAACCTCAATGGAGACTACGACGCCGGGCATGGGGGCTTTGATTTCCTCGATGTCGAGGTCGAGGTGATGGGCTGCCGAGGCGGCGCCTCGATGCTCGAGTTCATCGGCAAGCTCGATTTCGAACTCATCGCCGCCGGTGGAGACCAGCGTTTTCCTTCCGTTATTGGTGACGACGGTCTCATAGCACCTGTTATCGACAATAATGGACATCGACGTGGGTCCGGCCGCCATCCTTGCGTCTGCTATATATGTTTTGCCGTCTATAGTCACGGTGTATTTGTTCCCGTCCTTCTCAATCTCGACCTTGCGCTCGCCGTCAGTCATTCTGGCATAGTAGATCATTGTCCCGTGCCTTCTCTCCTCGCGATGTCTTTCCAGCGTGATCCACGCCGCTCCATGCCGGCGGATGCCCGGCCCCCTGACTCCAG